>JANPBQ010000202.1:0-19957 GCA_031430555.1 Betaproteobacteria bacterium | reverse complement strand
CAAAGCGAATCGACACGTTGCAATATGGGCTGATAGCGTCGATGCCGCCGATTTGTTCCTGTCGGCGGTCACGATTCAGGAGTTGGAGATGGGCGTATTGCTGGCCGAGCGCCGGGATCCATCGCAGGGTGCGATCTTTCGGGCGTGGCTGAATGGTCACGTCTTGCCAGCGTTCGATGGCCGCGTGCTGCCGGTCGATATTGCGGTCGCGCAGCGCAGTGCCCGGCTCCACGTGCCAGATCCTCGTCCTGTTCGCGATGCGCTCATTGCGGCCACAGCGCTGGTACACGGCATGACGGATGTTACGCGCAACGTCGCGGATTTTGAGCCAACCGGGGTTTCGATACTTAACCCGTGGGGTAAACTTTAGTGCGGAACGTCGGCTATTTCAACCGAAGTTTCTGCGCGCAAAATCATTGGGTAGTCGCGTCGCGCATGCATTCCTAAGCCTCGTAGTCCACCATCAATTGCAGCGTCCTGTTGCCCCGGAATTCATTGATCGACGGCCGGAACACCGCGTCAATGCTGGTGTTCAGGGCATTCGCACTGCCGAAACGCATCGCGTCGAAGGTAACGCCGCCCATGGATAATTTCAATTTCAAGTGCTTCTCGCCAACCACGCGTTGCTCAACGACTTTGAATGCACCCGTAAAGCTGGGCGCGACAAATCCCTGTCCCCACACTTGCGCGTCGATGGCTGCAACAAACGAAAAATCGAGTTCCGATGCATCCAGCGTGCCATCGGTCTCCAGTCGTTCGGCGAGATCGGCGGGCGAGAGCAGCGTGCGCGCAGCGGCTTCAAATGCGTTGGTGAAATCATCCAGTGCCGATTCGGCGATGGTGAGCCCCGCCGCCATCGCGTGACCGCCAAATTTTGATATCAACGCCGGATGATGTTTGGTCACGAGATCAAGCGCGTCGCGCAGATGAAAGCCCTTGATGGAGCGCCCCGATCCTTTGAGATGGCCGCTGCCATCATTCGCGAATGCAATCACCGGGCGATGATATTTCTCGCGCACGCGCGAGGCGAGAATACCGACGACGCCCTGATGCCAGGCGCGGTCATAAAGCGATAATGAATAACGGCTGCCGACATCGACCGCCTCCAACGAAATCATGGCACCTTCTTTCATGTCGGCCTCAATGACACGGCGTTCGCGATTCAATCGATCGAGTTTGGTCGCAAGCTCCAGCGCCGTGTTGTCGTTGTCCGCGAGCAGGCATTCGATGCCGAGCGCCATGTCGGTCAGGCGACCGGCGGCATTCAGGCGCGGGCCGACCACGAAGCCGAGGTCGTAGGTCGAGGCGCGAGTCGGGTCGCGCCCGGCCACCTGCATCAACGCGCGCATGCCCCGGTTCACGCGTCCTGAGCGGATGCGCTGCAATCCTTGTTCGACCAGTACCCGATTGTTGTGATCGAGCCGCACCACGTCGGCGACCGTGCCGAGTGCCACTAAATCAAGCAAGTCCGCAAGATTCGGCTCGAATTTTCCGTCGAAATGATTGCGCTTTCGCAACTCCGCGCGCAACGCAAGCATGGTGTAGAAAATCACGCCGACGCCTGCCAGGTTCTTGCTCGCGAAGCCGTCACCCACTTGATTCGGGTTGACGATCACCGAGGCGGCCGGCAACGCGCTACCCGGCAAATGATGATCGGTGATCAGCACCTCGATGCCGCGCCGGTTCGCTTCCGCCACGCCGTCGACGCTGGCGATGCCGTTGTCGACAGTAATGATGATATGCGGATCGCGTTGGGCCGCGAGCGCGACGATTTCCGGCGTCAACCCGTAGCCGTATTCGAAGCGGTTGGGCACGATGTATTCAACCTTCGCGCCCATCGCCCCAAGCGCGCGCATGCCCACTGCGCAGGCGGTGGCACCGTCGGCATCGTAGTCGGCGACGATCAGAAGGCGCTTGTTGGCTTTTATCGCATCGGCCAGCAGGATCGCGGCGTCTTGAATGTGCGCGAGTTCATTCGGTGCCAGCAGCGTTTTCAGCTCGTGATTCAAGTCAAGCGCGTTCGCCACGCCGCGCGCCGCATACAAACGCGCCATGCGGGGATCGATGTTTGCCGCGATCAGGGCGTCGAAAGCAGCGGAGTCGCGTTCGCGGGTGACGATGTCAGGCATAGCTCGCAAGGGGTTTGTTTGAGCGCCAGAAACGTAATGAAAAATCGCGGCGAGATAGACGGAACACGTGAGTCCGTTCCGCGATTGGCGCGTACAGCGTCAGTCGTTCGATGCGCCCGTCGCGCAACGCGTCTGAAATCGGCTGAAACCATTCGCGATCCAGTCGTTCCAATTCCGGTTTCAGCTTGAGAAAATCGAAATCTCGCGCGAGACCTTCGCAATCATCAATCACCGCGAGGACGTTTCCCTTGGCGGATTGCACGGATGGCCATGTTAACGGCTGCACGTCGATAGCGGAATTCTTGGCAAGTTGCCTCGCAAGTGGGGTGTCCGCGACCACGCGCTCATACGAAGTTGTGATGTTTGCCGGTGGAACGCCGGCGCCCCAAAACCAGACGCCGCTGATAAGCACTTTGCCCGCCGCCTCACGCGCGGCATTGACGGGATGCGCAAAAATCAGCATCTGTGCTTCATTCTGAATGGCTCGCCAGTTGAGCGCACCCATGGATTTGGGTTGGTACTCCAGCGGCGAGCCAAAGCTCGCTTGCGTAATTGGCGTCGTGACGGGAATTTCTCCGGGCTCACATTGCACGTACCAGCGCGCCGGCGTCGGTGCGAAAAACATCAAGCCCCGATCCGAAAAATTCGTGTTCAGCGCGGCGATGATTTCGGCAGATTCACTAGTGGTGAGTTCGAGCAGGCGCGCGGGGGACAACTTCTGCCACTTTTGCTCGGGCGAATGATTGAACGGCTCGGCAAACATCCACGCGTTGCGCAACGCATCGAGGCCATCGAATTCGGCCAGCATTGCGGCGAGAGGGTAGGGTGGCGTCAGGCCCCAGCGTTCGCACAGCCACGAGGATCCCGCTTGGGTTGCCTCGACTCGACGATCCGCACGCGCCAGCAATCGTTCCAACGCCGGAAGGTTCGGCGGCGGAACCAATTTGTGCATCGGCGCAGGGAGCAGTAGCGAGGGAATGAGTACATCGAGGTTCATGCTACGAGCAGCCTGTCGGTCTTAAGGGAAATCGGCTGCAAAATGAACTGGACGGTGCATATTTCACCGCTTATCCACGCCAATGGAACAACCATTGGCTTGAAAATCGTCAAAATCTGCCCTCGCCCATTTCATTTTTCGCTTCGATTCCTTAAGTCCGACAAGCTGCTAGTTTATCATTCGCATACTTTCCTTCTCTTTGGCGTGACCTTGCAACCCCTCCCGCTCTTCATCGGCCTGCGCTATACCCGCGCAAAACGCCAAAATCATTTCATCTCATTCATTTCCATGGCATCCATGCTCGGTATCGCGATCGGCATTGCCGCGCTGATCACGGTGATGTCGGTGATGAATGGATTTCAGAAAGAGGTGCGGGCACGCATTCTCGGCGTGTCTTCCCACGTGCAGATCATGGGCTACGATGCCGGCCCGTCGCGCGGCCTTGCCGAATGGCCTAGCCTGTTGGCGGAGGCGAAGAAAAATCCGGGCGTCGCTGATGCGGCACCGTTTGTCGACGGCCAGGGATTGCTGGCGTACTCGTCCAGCGTGCGCGGCGCGATCGTGCGCGGCATTCTGCCGAATGAGGAGGTTAAGGTTTCCACGCTCGGCGACGACATGCGTGCCGGAAAAATTACGTCGCTGGTCGCCGGCGAATACAACATCGTGCTCGGCAGCGCACTCGCCCGCGCGCTCGGCGTGACGATGGGTAACAAGCTCTATCTCTATTCGCCGCAAAGCAGCGTGACGCCGGCCGGCATGGTGCCGCGGGTGCGTGCATTTACCGTGACAGGCATCTTCAGCTCCGGACATTTTGAATACGACGCCAACCTCGCGCTGATTCAACTGAAGGATGCGCAGGTGCTGTATCAATTCGGCGAAGGTGTGAGCGGCATCCGCCTCAAACTGAACGAGACGGATCTGGCACCGCGCGTGAGCCGGCAACTGGGCGATACGCTCAAATTCGACGGCTACGTGACCGATTGGACGCGCCAAAACGCGACCTACTTTCGCGCCGTGCAGATCGAGAAACGCATGATGTTCATCATCCTCACCTTGATCATCGCGGTGGCCGCCTTCAATCTGGTGTCAACGCTGGTGATGGTGGTCACCGACAAACACCCCGATATCGCGATCCTGCGTACCCTCGGCGCATCGCCCGGCATGATCATGAAGATTTTCGTGGTGCAAGGTGCCGTGGTGGGCATCATCGGTACCTTGATCGGTGTAGGCACCGGGATTGTTCTCGCGCTGAATATCGATGTGGTGGTGCCGTTCATCGAAAAAGTGATTGGCCAGAAAGTGTTGAGCCCGGAAGTCTATTTCCTCTCTGAATTGCCGTCGGATTTGAAGTGGAACGATGTCTGGTCGACCGCCGTGATTTCGCTGCTGCTGGCGCTGGCGGCAACGCTGTATCCCAGCTGGCGCGCCTCGAAAGTCAATCCGGCCGAGGCCCTTCGCTATGAGTAAGACGGAAAGTACCGTCATCGCTTGCCGCGATTTGACCAAAACATTTCGCCAAGGCAATGCTGCAGTGGAAGTATTGAAACGCGTCAACTTCAATGTCGCCGCCGGCGAGACCATCGCCATCGTCGGCGCATCGGGCTCGGGCAAGAGCACGTTGCTGCATTTGCTCGGTGGCCTCGATGCGCCTACCTCGGGCGAGGTGACATTACAGGGCGAGCGCATGGACAAATTGACCGCCATCGCACAGGGAAAATTGCGCAATCGCTCACTCGGTTTTGTGTATCAATTCCATCATCTGCTGCCCGAATTTACCGCGCTGGAGAATGTCGCAATGCCGTTGGCGATCCGCGGCGAAACCACGGTAGCGGCGAAAGCGCGCGCCGCCGCGATGCTCTCCGAAGTCGGTTTGGCACACCGTTTCACGCACAAGCCGGGTGAACTTTCCGGCGGCGAACGTCAGCGTGTCGCCGTTGCGCGCGCGCTCGTCACGGAGCCCGCCTGCGTGTTGGCCGATGAGCCCACCGGCAATCTGGATCGGGGCACCGCTGATCAGGTATTCGAATTGATCTTGACCTTGAACACCAAATTCAATACCGCATTGGTGATGGTTACTCACGACCCAACGCTCGCGGCAAAGATGCGAAGAAAGTTGGTATTGACCGATGGCGTGCTTGTTTGAGCGGGGTACTTCTATTTACCTCAAATCTCTGTCTCCCCGGCGTAGGCCGGGGCCCAATTTTGTCAATGTGTCAATGGCTTACGAAAATTGGGTACCGGCCTTCGCCGGTACGACAGGGTAAATAGAAGTACCCAGTGGCAAAACACAAGCACCAGCGCGCCGTTCCGGGCATTTATGCTTGAAGAAGAGCGTCAGTGCTAGACTTTCCCCCATTCGCCAATTTCGCTCACATAAATAGACAATCATCATGGCCTCAAGTCTCTTAATGCTTCTCGACGACATCGCCACCATCCTTGACGATGTGGCGTTGCTGACCAAAGTCGCGACGAAAAAGACCGCCGGCGTGCTGGGCGACGATCTCGCGTTGAACGCGCAGCAGGTCGCGGGTGTCAGCGCCGATCGTGAGTTGCCGGTGGTGTGGGCGGTCGCGAAGGGATCGATGAAGAACAAGGCGATCCTGGTGCCAACGGCGCTGATCATCAGCGCGTTCGCGAATTGGGCGATTACGCCGTTGCTGATGATCGGCGGCGCGTACCTTTGTTATGAGGGATTCGAAAAACTCGCGCACAAGTTTTTGCACAGCCGTCAGGAAGAGGCCGCGCATCGCCGCGAATTGCTTGAAGCGTTGGCTAACCCCGCCGTCGATCTGGTCGCGTTGGAGAAAGAGAAAATAAAGGGTGCCATTCGCACCGATTTCATCTTGTCGGCGGAGATCATCGTGATCGCGCTCGGCACCGTCGCGGCGGCGACATTCGTCACGCAAGTGTCGGTGCTCGTCGGTATCGCGATCCTGATGACGGTGGGTGTGTACGGATTGGTCGCCGGCATCGTCAAACTTGATGATGCGGGTTTGTACCTGTCAAAGCGTGTAGGCGACAACGGCGCAAGACAATTTCAACGCGCGTTGGGACGTGCTCTATTGTGGACGGCACCGTACTTGATGAAGCTACTGTCGATTGCCGGCACGGCGGCGATGTTTCTGGTCGGCGGCGGTATTCTCACGCACGGCATTCCGGCATTGCAACAATTGATCGCCGAAACTTCACTCGTGGCGGGTGCGTTGGCGGGCACGCTATCGATGTTTGCCGATGCCGTATTTGGCATCGCGGTGGGCGCGCTGGTGCTCGGCGTGGTGACAGTTGGCACCAAGATTTTTGGAAAGACTAAGCACGCTTGAGCGCCGGCACCCACTGATATTTCTTCAAATCCACTTTCCCGCCCCCGCTGAAGACCACGCCTTCGGCTTCCAGCAATATCCTCTGCAAATCATCGCTGCCGCTATCCCAATGCCGCAAACGCAGACTGATACGGCCTTGAGCATTGATCACGCGATGCCAGGGGATCTTCACATTCTCCGGCAATGCGGCCAGCGCATAGCCCGCCTGGCGCGCGTGGCGGGGCATGCCGGCGATCGCGGCGATTTGTCCATAGGTGGCGACGCGTCCACGGGGAATGCGCTTCACGACCCCCCAGATGCGCGCATACAACACGGAGGCCATCAGTACTCGACGGGAATTGGGTCAAGACTGCGCCAGAGATACCAGGTCGCCACCGTATTCCATGGTGCCCAGCGTTCCGTATAGGCGTGGACTTCAGCCTTCGATAGCCGCTCGCCTTCATGAAAGTGCCGCTCAATGGCGCGGATAAGGCCAATGTCATCGACCGGAAACACATTCGGCCGCATCAAATAAAAAATCAAAAACATTTCTGCCGTCCAACGACCAATGCCTTTGACTTCCACCAATTCATCGATCACATCCTGATCGGCCATGGCATGCCAGCGGCGCGGCTTGATACGGCCATCGGCAAAATGGCCGGCAAGATCCTGCATGTAGGCGATTTTTTGGCGCGAATTGCCGGCTTCGCGCAACGCTTCCGGCGTGACGGACAGCATGTTTTTCGGCGTGATCCTGCCAACCACACCGACGGTCTTGTCCCACACCGATTGCGCCGCCTTTACCGATATTTGTTGCCCGACGATCGCCCGGGCGAGCGTCTGAAACGGATCGCCCCGGGTGCGCAACTGCGCCTCGGGATAACCCTTGATCAGTTTTTTCATCACCTTGCAGCGCTTGGACAAATGCACGCAGGCGTCGTCCCAATATTCAGGTTTCATGTTTTCTTTGACGGATAGGTCAGCTTGTCACGGCGATTTCGCCAGCGATACGTGACGACAATTCGCCAGACTATCAGCGTCAGGAAATAACCACAAATCGCAAACCCAGAGGCCTGAATGGCGAGGCCAATCAATAGTGTATCGCCCAAAGAAAAAATCCAGCGAATCAGTTCCGGGACCGAACTCCACATGCTGGCGAAGGTGAACTCGACCTGCGGAACATGCATTGCCCCAATCTGCTCACCGGTCACCATGCCGCCAATCTGGTAGGCCAGCATATAGAGCGGAATGAACGTGAAAGGATTGGTGTAGAACGTCGCGAAAGCGGCCGCCAGGACATTTGCGCGCAGCGGAATAGCGACGAGCACGGCGAGCAGAATTTGCACCGGGCCGGGCAGCAGGCCTGTGACCAGCCCGACGGCGATTCCCAGCGCGACCGAGCGACGATGCATATGCCAGAGTCTCGGGTGGCCCAGCCACGGGCTCAGGAACCGTAGATAGCGGTTTTCGGTAATGAATTCGGGGCCGGGCAGCTTGTTTTTGAGGAATTTTTTCACGTCGTCTGTCGGCCAACTTTCGGCTCGTTCGTTATGTTTCTCGACTGTATAGGAGGGCTGCCCGTTTGTGGGCGGTCGATTGCGTTACTGTGCGCCTGCAAAACCACTCGTCGCCTTGAAAACAACAATAATATGCGCCTCGCGATACTTGGATTTCTGGCCGGCATTTTCTGGTTGCAACAACAGCCCAGTCTGCCCGATTTATGGTGGTGGACGCTGCCCTTGATTTTTTTTGCCGTCGCATGGTCAATCAGACAGGCAAAAGGCGATCTGGTTCGCGCCGCGAGACTAATGCTGGCCGTGGTTGCCTGCGTGGGACTTGGTATCGCGTGGGCCACGTTTCGCGCCGAAATCCGCATGGCGGACGAATTGCCGCGCGAATGGGAATCGCGCGATGTAGAGATGATCGGCGTCATCGCCAGTTTGCCGCAAGTGAACGAGCGCGGCACCCGCATGGAATTCGATGTCGAAAAAGTGCTCACGCCGGATGCGGTCGTTCCCAAACGCATATCGCTCGCGTGGTACATCGAAACCCAACGCAAGACGGGAGACGTTTCGCCCCCGCCGACGCTCGCACCCGGAGAGCGCTGGCATTTCACGGCCAGATTGCGGCGACCGCACGGCACCATGAATCCGCACGGCTTTGATTTTGAAGCTTTTGCGCTGGAGCGCGGCATCCGCGCCACCGGCTACATTCGCCCCAAAGGCGTCAACGAAAAACAAGCCGTGGGGGCGGATGGTTTCATGATTCGTGTCGATCGGATGCGCTTGGCCATTCGCGAGCAAATGCTGGCCGCACTCGCCGACCAGCCGTATCGCGGAGTACTGGTGGCGCTGGCCATCGGCGAACAAAACGCCATTCCCGCCGAGCAATGGAAAGTGTTTTGGCGTACCGGCACCGGGCACTTGATGTCGATTTCGGGATTGCACATCACCATGGTCGCGAGCCTGATTTACTGGCTCGCGTTTCGCCTCTGGGCGCGCGTGCCGGCGTTGGCGTTGCGCATGCCGGCGCAGCGTGCGGCGGCGCTGGCGGGCGCGTTGGCGGCATTGAGCTATGCCTTGATCGCGGGATTTTCGGTCCCCACGCAACGCACGTTTTTCATGCTCACGGCAATCGCCGCGGCGCTCTTTTTCAACCGCGGCATTTCCGGTTCGCGCATCTTATCTTGGGCGCTACTGGCGGTCGTACTGATGGACCCATGGGCCGTGCTGGCACCCGGATTCTGGCTTTCATTCGGCGCGGTCGCGATGATCTTCTTCGTCACCGCGATGCGCACCGGGGCACCGGGTGCCATTTCGAGTGCGGTGAAAACACAAATGGCGGTCACGCTCGGCTTGCTGCCGATGACGCTGGTGCTGTTTCAGGAAGTCTCGATCATCTCGCCCATCGCTAACGCGTTTGCGATTCCGCTGGTGAGTCTGGTGGTGGTGCCGATCACCTTGTTCGGCGCGGTGGTGGGGCAGATATTTTCTACCGATTGGATCTTGCATCTGGCGCATTGGGTGATGCAATTTTGTTACATGGCGCTTTCATGGCTCGCGGAATTGCCGAATGCCGTCTGGCAATCGCACGCGCCACCGTTGTGGGCCGCCGGACTGGCGTTGGCCGGCATGATGTGGATGCTGGCACCGCGTGGCATACCGCTACGATTCTCCGGTGCGGTACTCACATTGCCGATGTTTTTCGTGTTGCCGCCCACACCGAAAGAAGGCGAATTGTGGGTGCATTTGCTCGATGTCGGGCAGGGGCTTGCAACGGTGGTACGGACAGCGCATCACAGCCTTGTTTACGACACCGGTCCTAAGTGGAATCCGGACGCCGACTCGGGTAGCCGCATCGTCGTGCCCTTTCTGCGCGGCGAAGGCATCCGCGACCTTGATGCGCTGATCGTCACGCACGCCGACGACGATCACAGCGGCGGTGCCAAATCGATCATCGATGCGCGCAAACCGAAATGGGTGATGTCGTCCATGAAGGCCGATAGCGCAGTACTCGCCGGTGCGACCGAATTGATGAAATGCGAAATGGGCGATACCTGGCATTGGGATGGTGTCGATTTCGACATCATCCACCCGGCGAGTGACGCGTACGATAAACCGGGCGTGAAAACCAACAACCTCGGCTGCACGCTGAAAATCACCGCGCCCGGCGGCACCATTCTGATGACGGCGGATATCGAAAAATTATCCGAGTTGCAATTGCTCTCGCGTTACGAGTACGACAAGGCGACGTTGAAAGCGGATGTGCTGGTGGTGCCGCATCACGGCAGCCGTACTTCATCGACTGAGGCCTTCATTGATGCCGTGTCACCGAAATGGGCGCTGGTGCCGGTCGGCTATCGCAGCCGTTTTCGGCATCCGAATGAGGCGGTGATGGCGCGTTATGCGGAGCGGAAAATTCCCGTCTTTCGTACCGATTATTTGGGGGCAATCACCGTCAAATTCATTGCCGGAAAAGATCCCACTGTGAACGCGTTTCGCGATGAACGTCCCCGCTACTGGCTGGATCGGCCGTTCGCGGGAAGCAATGAGGTTGAGTGAATCAAGCGAGGACAGACTATTTATAACGCTTTGTCTCCCCGGACTTGTTCCGGGGCCTAAGTTAGCATCGTGCAATTGGGCCAAGGCGATGCAGCGCCTCGGCGTTCAAAAGGCGCGAAGCACGCTTCGCGAAACCCCCTTTTTCACCCCCGGAACTAGTCCGGGGCGACAAAACTGGGTAGAACAGCCACAAACTCACGCCACGAAGTTTCTCGCCGCTGCGAATCGCGGGGCAGCGTAAACTCCGATGTCACCCAAGAATCACAAACGATGGAGTACCGAATGAAGCCCACCCTTTGTACTTTCCTAATTCTCCTCGCCACGTCCATCGCGCTCCCCGCGTCCGCGCAGGTATGGCCCACCAAGCCAGTCAAAATCGTCGCGGTTTTCCCGCCCGGCGGCTCGGTCGATACCGTCTCGCGCATCCTCGCGCACCAATTGACCAAGCAGACTGGCCAGCAATTCGTGGTGGACAACAAAGGCGGCGCATCGGGATCGATCGGCACGCTCGCGGTCGCCAAATCGCCGGCGGATGGATACACCTTCGCGGTGGTGTTCGATACCCACGGCGTGAATCCGAGCCTCATTCCCAACATCGCCTACGACACGTTAAAGGACCTGGCACCCGTGATGATCATCGGCACCTCGCCGATGGTGATCGCCAAGTTTCACGGGGCTGCGTACAAGGATTTCAAGGAGGTGATTGCCATCGGCAAAACCAAATCTGACGCGGTCTCCTACGGCAGCATCGGCTCGGGCAGCCTAGGTCATTTGGCGATGACACAAATCGCAGGTCTCGCTGGGACCTCCTTCAATCACATCCCCTACAAAGGCGGCGGCCCGTTGGTGCAAGACGCGATCGCCGGGCACGTGCCACTGATGATCGGCACTGTATTTCTGGCCAAGCCACAGATCGACGCCAGGATGCTGGTGCCACTCGCGGTCACGTCCGCCAAACGCTCCAGCAAATTGCCGGATACGCCGACCGTGGCCGAGCAAGGCGTGGCCGGGTTTGAGTCCGTCGCATGGTGGGGCGTGGTGGCGCCCGCTGGTACGCCGGCGGCGGTGATTGCGCAGTTGAATGACGAGTTGGTGAAAGCGTTGAAGGCACCCGATGTCGCGGAAAAGTTGGCGGCGCAGGGAATGGATGTGTTGGGTAGTAAGCCCGAGGCGTTGCAGAGATTCTTGCAGGCGGAGATTTCGCGCTGGGCGAAGGTGGTGAAGGAGAATCGGATTAAGGCGGGGGAGTGAGGGCAAAACTGCGAAGGTTGGTGAACCTGCAATACAGACGTCATATTCGAAACACTTCTTGAATGAATCGACCAACAAATTCCCATGAAAATGTTGAGAAAGAACATCAGAGAAGGTGCCCTTTTGCGAATTGATCTCGCCGACGGAAAAGATGCATTTGCGCGTGTGTTCCCAAACTCGCAAGTCGCGTTCTACAACTTCTTCATGAATCATGAAGCGCCAGTCTCCACGCAAACCATTTACGAATCTTCAATTTTGTTTGCTACAGGGGTTATGAAGTCTGCATTCCAATCCAAGAGCTGGAAGTCAATTGACTATCAACCTTTGGAGGATGAATTGTTGCGACCACGGGAGTACTACATAAAGGACGTCATTACTGGACGCTACTCAAAGTACAAAAGCTCCGATGGCAGCAGGGTTGAAAGCACTCCTGAGGAGTGCCGTGGACTGGAGAGGGCTTCGGTTTGGTCAGTCGAGCAAATAGAGGATCGTCTCCGAGATCATCATGCGGGTAGGCCGAATCGTTGGCTATACGACTAGAGAATTTTCGACACCTCCAATCGAATGGGCGTAAGGGCTATATCCCGTCTCCAATTCTGCATTCAACATTTTAAGGCGGTCTCGTGATATGGGTTCTCGCACCCTGGTACGAATGGCACTCAATTGCGGTGTCTCCCCGGACTTGTTCCGGGGCCAAATTTCGACAGAACGTTTACTTGAACAAAATTAGGCCCCGGAACAAGTCCGGGGAGACAGTTTTTGCGAGTCCACGAAAGCGCGAGCGTCTATCACTATGTACGCAATAGTTCATTAGGTAAGTGCCATTCCACCCTGGCACCCATCACTCCGGCCCCACCCCCAGCGCCACCAAGAACCGCGACACCATGTTGTACGTCGCGATCACCCCGACTAACTCGACCACTTCAGCATCCGACAACACCGCACGAATTTCATCGCGCACGGCGTCACTCACGTCGACATGCAGCGTCATTTCTCGCGTCAAGTTCAATGTCGCGCGTTCCGCCCGATTGAATTCACTTTCATCCATGTGCGCGGTGTCGATCATCATCAGCCGATCCAGTTGCGATTGCCGTCCGCCTTCGGCCAAGAAAATCGGCGCGTGCTGCGTCCATTCATATTCGGCGCGGTTCAGTTTGGCGATGGCGCAGATGGCGAGCTCGCGAAGCACCGGTGGCAGTGAAAGGTCACGGCGTATCGCGCCGAGAAAGGTATTCCAGCCGCGCGCAATGGGCGGGCTGTGCAGCAGCATGCGGTCGAGATTGAGGAGCGCGCCATTGGCGCGGCGCGCGCGGATCGCGGCGACGAGGTCGGCGGGGACTTTTTCGGCGGCAATTTGTTGGTCAGTGATGTAGGGGATGGTGGGCATGAGAGTGTGCAGTTGGGGAAAATAAGAGTGTCAACTTGAGCGTATGGAATGATCTCGTCACGTCAACGAGATCGTTCGCTGCGCTCAGAGCCTGCCCCGGACTCGATCCGGGGATGACAGCATTTCTTCAGAAGGTGTTGTTCAAAAAAAATGCCCAAGAGTGCCAAGCGGCAACGACAACCAACACCTGGGTACTTCGAAAAACTCCGTCGTTCCGGCGAATAACCACAACGGTTGCGTCGGGCCGCCGGTTCTGCCGCACGTTGATGTACACCACTATTTACCACTGTCGTACCGGCGAATGCCGGTATCCAATTTTTGTAACCCGTTTTGGTGCGATAAAAATTAGGCCCCGGAACAAGTCCGGGGAGACAGAAATGGGGGTAAATAGAAATAACCCACTAAATCACCCAACCAACCCCCGCACCTGCTTCGACGCCTCGGTCTTCCCCGCGACGAATTGCTGATGATTGCGCTCGATTGTTTTCAGGTCGTACACATAGTTGACCATCATCCCCAGCGACTGTTTCAAGCCCTTGTCCGACAAATCTCCGGCAACATTGAGGCGCTCCATTCGCGCGCCATTGTTGAGATGAAATCGTGCTACCGGGTCGCGGGTGATGCCGTCGGGCTCACCCGCACCCAGCAAATACGCGGCACAGAGGCGCTCAAGATCGTCGGCACATTTTTCGCGCACGCGTTCCGCCGCGCGCAGATCGGCAACGCTTTTGTCGAGCAATGGGCCCATCGCGCGCCGCACGTTTTCAAGACTTTCGCGGGTCGGCTTGGAAAAAATTTCCGCATGATCGGGCGACACAATCACGCGACGCAGCCAATCGCGAAATCCGGGGATCGGCGACAAGGTGCAGAAATGTTTGACCCGGCCAAACTCGCTGGCGAGCAACGCGGCGACTTGCTTGATCAAGAAATTCCCCAACGACACACCGCGCAATCCGGGTTGGCAATTGCTGATGCTGTAGAACGCGGCGAGCTGAAACGCTTTCTGCGGGGTGGGCGTGGTGTCGATATTGATCAACGGCTCGATCGCATCAGGCATTTCCGCCAACAGCGCGACTTCGACAAAAATAAGGGGTTCATCGGGCAGGGCAGGGTGAAAGAAGGCGAAACAGCGGCGATCATCCTGCAATCGGCGGCGCAGGTCGTTCCAGCCGCGAATTTCATGCACGGCTTCGTGGCGGATGAGTTGTTCGAGCAAGGTGGCGGGCGTATTCCAATCCACTCGTGCGATGCGTAGAAAACCCGGATTGAACCAGGATTGCAGCAAGTGATGAAAATCATCGTCGACCTGCCGGAGTTCGCGATCTTTCGGCAACGCATCCAGCAATTTTTCACGCATGCCGACGATAACGCGCGTGCCGCCGGGCGCGCGATTTAAGCGCCGCAAAAGCTCCTGACGCGGCGGCTCGGCGTGATGCGTGAGTTGGGAGAGATGCTCACTATCCGGCGATGCGGCGTAGGCGGTGGCCGCCGCGAGCACCTTGGCGGGATCGGGCGAGAAATCCGTTTTCAATGCCTGAAAAAATGCGGATTGTTCCTCTTTCGACAATTGTGCATAGAGCGCCAATGTTTCCTGCGCGAGCGAAACGCCGGAGGCTTCGCCGCGCTCCGAGAGCAACTGCTGGCACGCCTGCACCAGTTTTCGCGTTTGCGCGCCGTCCCGTTTACCACGCAACGCCATGGCTTTGATCGAATTGAGCATGGAGGTCATGTCGATTCCCTGCGGATTAATTTCAAAGAGGTTTTCCCGGCCAGAAAAATTGCCGCCAATTTGTAATCAGTCGATTGAACAAGATCGACAACAGCATACCGCTTTGGCCGAAGCCCACGCCACGCGCGCGCAACGCCACCCACAACGCAAGCGAAAAGCTCACGGCAAGATTGATGAAGCCGATCAGCGCGATGCCGACAAGACTCTTCGCGAGTACCGCAACATCAATCGAAAAATCCATTGCCGCCACCGCCAGGCCAAAATTGGCCGAGGAGAGGGTGACGTGGCGAACATCGAACGGTAGGCCGGTCAAAAAGCCGATGGTACCGACCATCGCCAGCATGATGCCGAGAAAGAAATTGCCGGCCAGCGCGCCGAGGTTGTCGTCAAGGTACGCCGCGAATTTCTTCAGGCGCGCCTCGCCGAGCAAGGCGCGCAACCAGGTGGCGTGCTCGATGCGCTCGCGGATGCGTTCATACGCGGCGAGATTATCATAGTAGCCGGAGATCAATCCGCCCAGAAAAAGACACACGCCGGCGATGCCCGCATGAAACAGCGCGAGACTATCGATGGGTGACAAATCATGCAACGAATGCGCGGCTTTCTCCGCAGTCATGATCGGCTGGCCGGTCAGTTTGCCGATCACGAACGATAGCGCCATCGCCGTCGGAATCGCAATTAGTACGTTGCCGACAATCGCCGCAAACTGGCTGCGCAGCACATCGACAATCAGGGTCGCGAGTTTCTCGACATCCTTCATGCGTCCGCGAATTTCACTGATGACGCCGGCGATGGTCGATGCGGTCATGGCGGGCTGCTTGGTGGCGAGCGTCCAATGCATCACATGGATCAGCATGAAGCCGAACGAATAATTCATGCTGTAGGCGAGTGCGTAGCCGAGCGGCGGCAGGGTCGCTTGCGAGGAATACAACTTGAGCAGCGCCATGAAACCCACCAGGCCACCCGCGCACATCGCCGAGCGCAACATCCAGAAATATTCGTCTCGATTGGCCGCGATGTAGTGTTCGCCTGCGCGGCTTGCGTTGTCGGTGACCCGCAGCGCCAATAGCCCGATGGTGCGGCTGATATGGCCGCGAATGCCCCGCCGCAGACCTTCGCCGTGAATCGCCTGGCCGAGAAAATCGACCCATAGCGTGATCGATTTGTAATCGCCGCGATCATCGAGTTCCATCCCGGCCGCTTCGTGGCGCGTGCAGAGAATGGCGACCAGCATCTCAAGTCGCGAGAGGCTTTGTTCAAGCCTGCGCAACAAATAGGTGAGCGAAAGGCTGGTGCCGATATTGGTCGCGCGGCTGCGAATGCGCAGAATCACGTCGCGGCATTGATCGATCAATACATGAAGCTGGCGTTCATCCTCGGCGGGTGAATCGCCGCCGGCCAGGTATTTTCGATAGCTGGCCGAAAATTGTTGTGCCTCGGCGGCCAGCGCCAGAAAGGGTGAATCGTGTTCATCGATACTCGGATGCAGGCGCACCAGTTCCGGTTCCAGGCCCATGGCACCGATGCGGATCGCCAAAACGTCGCCGGCATCGAGCATCTGCGAGAGCGAGTCAATCATCGACGATTCATCACGCGGCTCCGCCATTTCAAGCGCCTGCCAGAATCGCAACTTCAATTCGGTCGGTACGGACTCCAGCCAAATATAGTCATCGCGACGATGGAATATCAGGTTGACGCAATCTTTGAAGTAGGTGGTGTCGATGATGGCCGGAAACACGCGCTGAACGATGCGCCGCCATAGCTCGGAGAAAAAACCGGTGTTGGGCAAAATGCCGCTATCGGCAAAGAAACTCACTTGCTTGCGACCCGCAAATAGTGCGATCAGTCGGCTGCGCAAAGCAGCTCGCAAGGTCTCGTCGGTTTCGAGCAACTCGCAAAGGATTGTGAATCGCGCCGTCGCGAGCAATGCGTTGTCCGCGTTTGCCGGACGCAACGCGTCAACGAGCCCGACAAACTGCGCGAGTGGATCGGCGTTCGCGTCGCTCATGGCGCGCATTGCGGCGATCAGGGCGAGGCGGGTGGCGTTGGGTGAGGGCATATTGGGATTGATTCAGCGGCGCAAGTCTTGGTTTTGGCGAATATCGGCTTCGGGACGCGGCTTATAACCTGCGCGCAAAATGCGAAAGCTCGTCTCCATTGTATCGGTCAAGCGCCTACGAGACAGCGCCAATATGCGCAATTGTTTGTCGTCAAATGACGACAAATGCGTTGCAGTGGGCGGCGACCGTTGCGGCACGACAGCTATAATTCCAGCCTCATCTGCCCATTCGCGCCAACTACTATTCGTTGTTATGCTTTCACACGAGTCTCTCGCCCATCTCCGTTCCACATTCGAATTCCGCGCGCTCGGCGAGACGATAGGCAATCTCATGCTGGGTCGTGGGCAATGGCGCGGCAGCGGGACACGTCCCGCGCAGGATATTTTCATCGCGATCGTCGACAACAAGGTCGCCAGTGGTGCGTTGGGTGTAAAAGAAAGCGAGAAGCTCACGAGTCTTTTCAAGATCATTGCGCTGAGAAAAATTCCGTTGGTGATGTACCTCGACTCGGCCGGCGCGAAGATATCCGAAGGTCTGCCCGCGCTCGGTGCCTTTCGCGAGATGTACCGTGGAGCCTTGGCGATGGCGGAAGCAGGCACGCCGACGGTGGCGGTGTGTGGCGCGAATTGCTTTGGTGGTGCCAGCATGCTGGCGAGCCTCGCCAGCGTGCGCTTCTACTCGGAGAACACCCGTCTCGCGATGTCCGGCCCGGCGATCCTTGCGCAATCGATCGGTGTCTCGGTTCTCGATGAAATGTTCCTCGCGATGTCGGCCACCGCGATCGGGCGGGAAGGGCGCACAAAACTTGCGACCGGCAATTTGCCGATGTCGCCCGATGCCTTCGGCGGCAGAGTGCCAGCGGCTGTTTCAACCGCCGCGCGCCATGTCGATCTCGGCGTACGACTCGAAAAATTGGGCAAGTTCGATACACCCATCGCTGCGGAAAAGGTCCAACGCCGCGATTTGGAGAAACTCTATCCGGACGGCTACGATATTGACGATCGCGATGGCGTATTGACGGGCGAAGCGACGCGGGATGGCGCGCAAATCAAGATCATTGGCATCGTCGGCGGAAAATCGATGGGCACGGTTCGCGCCTGGACGATGGCGAAATCCGCGCGCCAGTTGCTCGCATCGCCGCCCGCGATTCTGCATGTGCTCGCCGATTGCGAGTCGCATGCGACGGCCGTGGAAGATGAACGCATCATGCTCTCCGCCTACCTGGCCGATCTCGCGTCCGCGCTGTATGCGTTGCGGGCGGCGGGCACGCACATCGAGACCACCGTGCTCGGCAAACTCGGCGGCGGCGTGTACGTGGCGCTCTGCGCGCCGGCCAACACCGTCAATCTCGTCTATGGTGCCGAAATACAATTGCTGCCCGGTAAAGCGATTGCGAGCATTCTGGGGGACGGTGGCGCACAAACCTACGTGTTCGCGGATTACCAGTCGGCGCGGGTCGCCGAGCGCGAATTGAAGCTCGGCGTGATATAGCAGCATGAACGATCGTCAATACACGGAAAACAATTGAACGAAAACCTCTACGCGTTGTTTGCATCGCGCTTTCCGGCAGATCATTCGCAGGCGGCGATTGAAACTGCCAATGGAAAAATCACCTCATACGCTGAACTTGAGAGCATCACGGCGTGCTATGCCGGGTATATCGCCGCGCTGGGTGTAGTGCCTGGCGACCGGATCGCGGTGCAGGTGGAAAAGTCGCCGGAAGCCTTGTTCCTGTATCTCGCCTGCCTGAAAGCGGGCGCGATTTATTTGCCGCTCAATAGCGCCTATCAGGAAGGCGAAATAGACTTTTTTCTCGGCGATGCGGAGCCGAAAATTTTCGTGCATCAACCCAAATCATCCTGGGCAAAAGTGCTGTGCGAAAAGCACGGCATCGCGCATCGTTTCGTGTTGCCGGCAGAGGGAGAAGATACGGAGAATGGCTCTGGTAGCGGTGTTTGGAGCAAAAATGCCATGGAAGCCGCGCCCATGCTGGAGATTGCTCAACGTGGGTCGGATGATCTCGCGGCGATCCTTTATACATCCGGCACCACCGGTCGCAGCAAGGGGGCGATGATTACGCATCGCAATCTCGCCTCGAATGCGCTTACGCTGCATCAGGTATGGGGATTTAAGCCGGGCGATGTGCTGCTTCACGTGTTGCCGCTGTTTCATGTGCATGGCTTGTTCGTCGCGTGTCATACGGCGCTGCTCAACGGCGGGAAGATGATTTTTCACGCGAAGTTCGACGCTAAAGCTGCGATCAGCGCATTGGCGAACGCGACAGTCTTCATGGGCGTGCCGACGATGTATGTGCGGCTGCTCGCCGAGCCGGCATTCACCGAAGCCGCTTGCCGCAGCCTGCGCCTGTTCATTTCCGGCTCGGCTCCGTTACTTGCGGAGACATTCCACGAATTCAAAGCACGCACCGGGCATACCATTCTGGAGCGTTATGGCATGACCGAGACCGGCATGATTACCTCCAATCCGTTGGTAGGCGATCGAATCGGCGGTACCGTGGGCATGCCCTTGCCGGGTGTTGCGCTGAGGGTGGTCGATGACGAGGGCAATGCCTGTTTGAGCGACGCGATCGGCCACCTGCAAGTGATGGGCGACAACGTGTTGCCCGGCTACTGGCGCCTGCCGGAAAAAAATCAGGAAGAGTTCACGGCGGACGGCTACTTCAAAACCGGTGACCTGGGAAAAATCGACGCCAAGGGGTACGTGACGATTGTCGGTCGCTCGAAGGATCTGGTGATCTCGGGTGGCTACAACGTGTACCCGAAAGAAATAGAATTGCTGATCGACGACATGCCCGGTGTGGCCGAGAGTGCCGTGATCGGCTTACCTCATCCGGATTTTGGCGAGGCGGTTGCGGCCGTGATTGTGAAAGCTTCGGTCAATGTCGAACTTAGCGAGGCGGGTATTATCGGTGCGCTGAAGGCAAAACTGGCGGCCTTTAAGGTGCCGAAACGCGTTTTTATCGTCGACGATTTGCCGCGCAATGCCATGGGCAAGGTGCAAAAGAACGAACTTAGAAAGCGCTA
>JANPBQ010000201.1:0-3259 GCA_031430555.1 Betaproteobacteria bacterium | reverse complement strand
GGATCAAGCGTCGGGCTGGGTGCCGCCGGCGGCGTAGTACGGCACACTACAACCCTCGTCAGTACGCTTCACTCCGACCGTTTGCCCCCGGCCTCAAGCATACCGGGGCAGGCTCTGAGCTTGTCGAAGGGCTCGGTACATCCGGCCCTTCGACAAGCTCAGGGCGAACGGAATGGAAACAAGAATCGTCCTCGAATTAAGGTGCCGTTTTCGCACTATCCCGCGTAAGCGTGATCACCCCTTCCGTCGACGCCAGCAACGCCACATCCGCACCACGCCGCGCGAACAAGCCATTCGTCACCACGCCGGCAATCTGATTGATCGCCGTTTCCAGTGAAACCGGATCATGAATCGTGAGGCCATGCACATCCAGAATCCAGTTGCCATTGTCGGTGACAACACCTTTGTCGTCCTTCATGCGCCACTCGGGATGGCCGCCCAGTAACACCAACTCGCGCGCGACGTAGCTCCTCGCCATGGGAATCACTTCCACCGGTAGCGGAAATATACCGAGCACATCCACCAATTTCGATTGATCGGCGATGCAAATGAATTTATCCGCCGCCGCCGCGACGATTTTTTCGCGCGTCAATGCAGCACCCCCGCCTTTGATCATCGCCATGCCTCGCGAAATTTCGTCCGCGCCATCGATGTACACGGGGATCGGCCCGGCATCATTCAATTCCATCACTTCAATTTGTGCCTCGCGCAGCAAACGAGCGCTTACTTCCGAGCTCGATACCGCCCCCTTGATGCGCGACGCGATTTTCGCGAGCTCCGCGATAAAAAAGTTGACCGTTGAACCGGTGCCGACGCCGACAATTGCATCGATCGGCACATAGGCGATGGCCGCTTTCGCGGCGGCTTGCTTGAGAGAGTTTTGATCCATGGCGGTGTTAATCGAGAAGAATCGAGAAAGGAGCAAAAGAATAGCGGAAATCCTGCTACATTTGTCCTCAACCACGGATTTTTCATAGGATAAATGTGAAGCAGGATTACCTGAAGCGCATCTTGAGTGCGCGTGTTTACGATGTCGCGATCGAAAGCCCATTGACCCGCAGCGCCGCGATTTCCGAGTCGCTCGGCAATAATATTTTGCTCAAGCGCGAAGATTTGCAGCCGGTGTTTTCCTTCAAGCTGCGCGGCGCGTACAACAAAATGGCGCATCTGACGCCCGCTGAATTAAGGCGCGGCGTGATTTGCGCGTCGGCCGGCAATCATGCGCAGGGCGTGGCACTGGCTGCGCAAAAGCTCGGCTGCAAGGCGACCATCGTCATGCCCATCACCACGCCCGCCATCAAGGTTGAGGCGGTCGCGCGGCGCGGCGCCGAAGTGGTATTGCACGGCGACAGTTACCACGAGGCCGGCCTGCACGCGAAAATGCTCTCGGCAAGAAAGAAACTGGTGTACGTGCATCCCTACGACGATCCGCTGGTGATCGCCGGGCAGGGCACCATCGGCATGGAAATTTTGCGGCAGTTTCAGCATCCCATCGACGCGATTTTCGTGCCGGTCGGCGGTGGCGGATTGATTGCCGGCGTCGCGGCTTATGTCAAAGCCCTGTCGCCCAAAACCAAAATCATTGGCGTCGAACCGGTGGATTCCAACGCAATGTACCAATCGCTGAAAGCGGGCAAACGCGTCACGCTCTCGCACGTGAATTTGTTTGCCGACGGTGTCGCGGTAAAGCAAGTGGGCGTGGAAACTTTTCGTCTCGCAAAACAACTGGTTGATGAGATTGTGCTGGTGGATACCGACGAAATATGCGCGGCCATCAAGGACATATATCAGGACACGCGCTCGATCATGGAACCTTCCGGTGCGCTGGCGCTGGCAGGCATCAAGCGTTACGTTGAGCGTGAAAAATCCCGCAACAAAACCTTTGTAGCTATCTGTTGCGGTGCCAACATGAATTTCGACCGGCTGCGTTTTGTCGCCGAGCGCGCGCAAGTGGGCGAACATCATGAGGCGCTGCTGGCCGCGACGGTGCCGGAAACACGTGGCAGCTTCCGGCGTTTTTGCGAGCTACTCGGGCCACGAAGTGTGACCGAATTCAACTACCGCATCGCCGATGCGAAGCAAGCGCACTTGTTTGTCGGCGTGGCCGTAAGCGGGCGGGCGGAAGCGAAAAAACTGGTCGTACATTTCAGCGGGAATGGCTTCAAGACCATCGACATGACCGACAATGAACTGGCGAAATTGCACGTTCGCCACTTGGTGGGCGGCCGCTCGACGTTGGCAAAAGATGAGTTGCTGTATCGCTTCGAATTTCCGGAGCGCCCCGGCGCGCTGATGCGTTTTTTGACCAGCATGAGCCCCAATTGGAATATCACGCTGTTTCATTACCGCAATCATGGTGCGGATGTCGGGCGCATTTTGGTGGGATTGCAGGTGCCGGCAAACGAGCGCACGCGCTTCGCTAAATTCCTGAAGGCGTTGGGTTACGAGTATGTCGATGAGACGGCGAATCCGGCGTATCGGTTGTTTTTGAATTAGGTGAAGTTCGAAGAGGCCTGTCTGTTTGACCGCGGCGCCAGAGTTAGTTGATCGTTGCAAGTGTGTTAGCTGCCAAATTGAGTGACTTCGCTTCCGGCGCAATTTCCTTGAAAATCGCCATTTGCGAAGCGAGGGTCGGCAATCGGCCAGAAGCGGGCACTCAACGAAGCCCTGAAGTTTTCCCGATAGCGGTCATTGAAGCCACTTTCAGACCAACTGATTACCCTCACGAACATTTTTTTCGCAACGTAAAGTCGCGAATTGTAACTAGGTAAATCGGCCGTGATTGTGGCAGTTAGCCGTAGTTTGGCTTCGGTTGATAATATGTGAACGAACCGACTCAATCACATATAGGCTGGAGTGTTAGCCATGTTGTATGACCGTGACCGCCACGAGAAACTTACTTCAGTAGACTGGAATGTCGAGGCGGCGCGCACCGCCATTGCGGACATTGTGACCGCAAGTCTCAGAGAATACTCGCCAGTTGGATATTGGCCATCTCATCCGCAGGACGACAATGGTACGTCCACCGTTTTTTACAATCTCTATCTGGGCGCAGCTGGCGTAATTTGGGCGCTTGATTATTTTGCAAAGCTGGGGCTGGCCGAGTCGACTCTGGACTTTTCAGGCGAGTTCGAAGACCTACTGAGCGCAAACCGCGAAGATGTCAAAGCATACCAATCAGGCACAAACGGGTACCTGATTGCCGATTGCGGACTACTATTGCTTGGCGCGCGACTATTCGGCCCGGATAAAGTTGGTG
>JANPBQ010000200.1:0-17283 GCA_031430555.1 Betaproteobacteria bacterium | reverse complement strand
GGCTGGATCGATGAAGGTGTGGTGATGTGCGCACCGCTCTAGCCGAACCGCTTGGCCGCACTTCGCTGCCAGGCAACTAGCCCATTACGGCGGCGAACATCAATGCGATCAAGGCTCCGAGCCCGGCGGGAACGCCATACCGCTCGACTTTTGAAATCGCGTCGCCGGAAACAATTTCGACCGGCACCGTGGTGCGCTCAAGCACCTGATTGGTGGTCGAGTCTTCGAGCATTCGGGTGAGCGAACTCTTGCGCGCCGTGCTCATCACGATGCGGTCGCAATGGAGGATACGCGCCTGCTCGACGATCACGTTGGCCTTGTGGCCGACCACAATGTGCGCCGCGTAAGGCACACCCACGCGCGACAAGTGTTGCTTCGCCGGTTGCAGGACTTTCTCCGCTTCCTCGTGATGGAACGAGTGGCGCGTCTTCCGACCAATAAATTGGCTGATGTGGCGGGAGAAAGGCCGCTGTACATTGAGCAGATGAATCTCCATTTGCGGATTGTTCCTGAACTCGCTGACGACCCGCTTCAACGCATGTTCGGAATTTCGGGAACCGTCGATTGGAACCAATATTTTTTGCATGACATTTTCTCCTTTCGATAAAACTACATGACTACCATCCGCCTGGAGCAATTTTGCAAGCACCGCGAGGCGCGACGAAATGCGCGACTCGAGGCGGCGGTGATTCTTGACGAAGCCCGTCCACAGCACGCCGCCGATGACGATTAGGTAAACCAATGTGATGGCGGCGATGTTGGTGACGAACGCGTCCCTCACGAATGGCTCGCTCATGAGCATCTTCACGGCCGTCCACGCCAGCACGCCGGCACCAAAATACACAATTGCCGGGAAGCGCTCCACCCAGCGCAGCAGCAACGTGCTGCCCCACACCACGATCGGCACGCTGATCAACAGGCCCAACACCACCAGCAGGTAGCTGCCTTGCGCGGCGCCGGCGACGGCCAATACGTTGTCGAGCCCCATGACCATGTCGGCGATCACGATGGTTTGGATCGCGCCCCAAAAACCCACCGCCGGTGCAATCTTGTCGCCGTCGCCATCGCTCTTTTCAGGCAGCAACAATCGATAGGCAATCCAGATCAGCAGTGTGCCGCCGACCAATAATAGTCCGGGAACCTTCAGCAGCCAGACAACCACCAGCGTCATCGCGCTGCGCACCACTATGGCACCCACCGCGCCCCAGATGACCGCCTGGCGCTGCAAGTGCGGGGGCAAACTGCGCGCCGCGAGTGCGATCACGATCGCATTGTCACCGGCCAGCACCAAGTCGATCACGATGATGGCGAATAACGCGGTGAAAAATTCGAGCGAAAGGATTTCCATGGGCACGTCGGTTTTGAATTGCGGATGCTATCAGAGTGAAATCTGAAGCGAACCTAGTGTAGGCGGCGCAATACCTCGTGTAAATTCGATTTATATATAATTATTCATCGAATAATACGAAGGATGATTTCAATGAACTTCAAGCATCTCGGCTATTTCTGGCAAGTTGCCAAGGCGGGCGGCGTCGCGCGCGCCAGCGAGCAAGTGCATTTGACGCCGCAGACCCTTAGCGGGCAAATCGGCTTGCTGGAGACGCAATTGGGCACGCCGCTGTTCGCGAAAAAAGGCCGCAATCTGGAATTGACCGACGCGGGACGCGTGGCGTTTGGCTATGCCCAGGAAATCTTCGATTTAGGTTCCGAGCTTGAAGAGTCGCTCAGAAATTATCCAGCGCGCGGGCGATTGATCGAGTTCCGTGTCGGTGTCGCCGATGCGGTGCCGAAGTCGATTGCCTATCGATTGATCGAGCCGGCGACACGTCTCACTGATCCGGTTCGTATTGTCTGCCGGGAGTGGAAACTCGATAGTCTCCTCACGGAGCTTGCCGCGCACAGGTTGGATCTGGTGATAGCCGGTGCACCGATTCCCGCCGCCGCGCGGGTGCGCGCGTACAACCATCGGCTGGGCGACTCCGGCGTGAGTTTTTTCGCCTCGCCCGAGCTTCGCAAAACGCTCAAGCGCGCGTTCCCGGCCTGCCTCAACGGTGCGCCGATGCTGGTGCCCGGCGACGACACGGCGGTGAGCACACGATTGCTGCGTTGGCTCGACGCGAAAAGTCTGCGGCCGCGCGTGGTGGGCGAATTCGACGACACGGCACTGATGAAGGCGTTTGGCCAGCACGGCAGCGGCGTGTTCATCGGGCCGACGGTGTTGGAGTCGGAAATCAAGACGCAATACGGTGTCGAGACGTTGGGACGCACCCGCGAGATCTTCGAGGAATTCTTCGCGATTTCCATGGAGCGGCGCGCCACGCATCCCTGCGTAGTGGCCATCCATGAATCCGCGCGGGACGGTTTGTTCCGGACGAAAAAATCCGTTTGAGACTTCGTTTCCTGGCCAAACCGCGACGCGTGGCCGGACTACTCGTCGAGGAGTTTGTCGGCGCGCGCGCGATCTTTTTCCGCCAGTGCCGCAGGCGTTGATGGGGCTGCACGGACACGCCGCTGAATCAGTACCACCAAACCCGCACCGCCCACGAGTAACACAAACGGTCCGAACCAAAGCAACCACGTTCTGCTGCCGAGTTCCGGCTTGTAAAGTACGAAATCGCCATAGCGCGCTTTCAAGTGTTCTTTGATTTCGGCGTCGTTCTTGCCGCTCTCGGCAAGCAAGCGCACTTCGCGCCGAAGGTCGCCCGCCAATCCGGCCGGCGATTCGGCCAACGTCTGGTTTTGGCAGACGAGGCAACGCAATTCGGTTTCAAGTTTTTTCAGCCGCAATTCCAATTCGGGTTTCATGGGCGGCATCTCGGGGGTGGGCGTTTGGGCGTAGACGGCGCTCACCGCGAACAACGAGAGACCCAATAGCAAACTCCAGCATTGGCGAGCCTTTCCGGCCATTTTTGCCCTGAACTCCGCGCCAGTGCTGGAGTTTGATGGGGAAATATCGCGACGGGATTCACGATCCATCAAAATTTCCGTGGCACCTCTCCCCGCGCAGGCGGGGGCCCAATGTCGCGTCGCGGGAATTCGCCATATTTGACCCCCGCCTGCGCGGGGGAAGGCGTCACGAGACAGGGCTTGGGTGATTCGCGGTTCATTCATGCTTTGTTCAACTCACGAATCATCGGCACCAATGTATCCCTCATCATTTCTTCGCTGATCGGCCCGGTGTGCTTGTGGCGGATCATTCCCGCTTTATCGATGACAAATGTTTCCGGCGCACCATATACACCGAAATCGATCGCCACGCGGCCTTCAAGATCGCTCACCGATAGCTGATACGGGTCACCGAATTTCACGAGCCATGCTTTCGCGTCTTCTGGCCGGTCTTTCCAATTGAGGCCGATGATCGGCACCACGCCCTGTTTTGCGAGCGCGTTCAACACCGGATGTTCATAGCGGCACGACACGCACCAGGAGCCCCACACGTTGAGCAACCAGACCTTGCCTTTCATGTCGGCATTGCTGAGCGTCTTGGCGGGATCGTGAAGCCTGGGCAAGTTAAACGCCGGTACCGGTTTATTCAGCAACGCGGACGGGATTTCGCGCGGGTTGAGCGAGAGGCCTTTCCACATGAACCACACCAGCGCGAAAAAAATCGCCAGCGGCAATGCATAGCGCCACGCGCGCACCAGCGGTTTCGTGTCGGTCGGGGTCGCCATCAATCGGCACCCTGCGGCGAGGCTTTGCGGCGGCGACCGCGTTTAGTGCCTTCGCCCGCCCGTGATGCGGTCGGGGGAGCAGGAGAATCAACGACCGCGGCCGCGCGCGGCGTCTTGAGGCGGTAGCGTTTGTCGGCGATCGCGAGCGCGCCGCCGAAGGCCATGATGAGGCAACCGAACCAGATCCAATCGATAAACGGTTTCACGTAAATCCGCACACCCCATGCGCCGTCCGCGGCATTCTCGACCGGCTC
Organism: Betaproteobacteria bacterium; assembly: GCA_031430555.1. Classification (GTDB taxonomy): domain Bacteria; phylum Pseudomonadota; class Gammaproteobacteria; order Burkholderiales; family Usitatibacteraceae; genus UKL13-2. The sequence continues at coordinate 13,358 of JANPBQ010000200.1, read as the reverse complement.
GCCGAGTGAGACATACAAGTCGCCGGTGAAGCTGGAATCGATTGCTGCCTCGGTCATGGTTTGCCCGGTGGTGACGTAGGCGCGTTTTTCGGGATACATCACATTGACCAATTTGCCATCGCGAAAAATCTCGAAGCGACCCACGATAGCGCGGTAGTTCGGCCCCGGCTTTTCACTGACCGAGACAAACTTGAACTCAACGCCGCGCTCAGTGGCACTTTGTCCCGGTGCCAATCGCACATCGCGCTCGGATTCATAGCCCTTCACCAGCGCGATGCCGACCACAAACACGGCGATGCCCATGTGCGCAATGTGCATGCCGTAATAGCTCGGGCTGTTGGCGGTGAGTTTGGCGAAGAACCCGCTCGCCGGAGTGGATTGGAATCGATGCACGATCGCCGTCGTGCACGCGGCCACGATCCACGCGGCCAGCAACAAACCCAGGGCCACCAGCGGCAACCATTTGCCCATCAGGAACGGCACCACAATACCAACCGCCACCGCGATGCCGAACGCCCATTTCAAGCGCGCGACCAAATCCGGCAAGGTCGCGTTGCGCCAGCGTGAAATCGGCCCGACCGCCATCAGAAAAAGTGCCGGTGCCATCAACGGATAAAACACCGCATCAAAATACGGCGGGCCGACGGAAATCTTGCCCATGCCGAGCGCATCGAGAAACAAGGGATACAACGTGCCGAGCATCACCGCCAGCATGGCGACCAGCAACAACACATTGTTGGCGAGCAGCAAGGACTCGCGCGACGTCGGCGAGAACGCGCGCGGCGCACGCGCCAAACCGAGCTGCGGCGCGCGCCACGCGTATAACGCAAGTGAAGCGCCGATCACCACCGCCAGAAACGCGAGAATGAAAACGCCGCGTCGCGGATCTGTCGCGAAAGCATGCACCGACGTCAACACACCGGAGCGCACCAGAAACGTTCCCATCAATGACAGCGAAAAAGCGATGATCGCAAGCAGCACCGTCCAGCTTTTGAAAATGCCGCGCTTCTCGGTGACCGCCAGCGAATGAATCAACGCGGTGCCGACCAGCCAGGGCATAAAGGATGCATTCTCGACTGGATCCCAAAACCACCAGCCGCCCCAGCCCAATTCGTAATACGCCCACGCGGAACCCAGGCAAATGCCGATCGTGAGAAAGCACCACGCCGCCGTGGTCCACGGTCGCGACCAGCGCGCCCATGTCGCATCGAGTTTTCCGCCGATCAGCGCGGCAACGGCGAAGGCGAAGGCGACCGAAAAGCCGACGTAGCCCATGTAGAGCGTCGGCGGGTGATAAATCATGCCGGGGTCTTGCAAGAGCGGATTCAAATCGCGCCCTTCAATGGCGGCGGGTATCAGGCGATCGAACGGGTTCGAGGTGATCAGCATGAACAAATAAAATCCCACCGAGATCAATCCCAGCACCGCGAGCACGCGCGAAATCACCTCCAGCGGCAAGTTGCGGCTGAAGATCGACACCGCGAATGTCCAACCGGAGAGCATCAGCACCCACAACAACAATGAGCCTTCGTGCGACCCCCATGAAGCGGTCACGCGGTAGTACACCGGCAATTTGGTGTTCGAATTCGCGGCCACGTTTTGCACCGAAAAGTCACTCGTGACGAAAGAGTAGATGAGACAGCCAAAGGCGAACGCGACAAACACGAATTGACCGTGCGCGAGCGGTCGCGCGAGCGACATCAATCGCGTGTCACGCCGGAATGCGCCGACCATCGGCACGATGCCCATCGTGAGCGCAAGGCAGAGTGCAAGGATTAGCGAAAATTGGCCTAGTTCGGGAATCATGGTTTCGCTCCGGTTGCAGGTTGCGTGACCACCGGCTTCTGGCCGGCGAACACCTTGCCTTCGATTGGATGGCCGGCTCTTTTCAGCGCTTCGGCGGCTTCCGGCGGCATGTAATTTTCATCGTGCTTCGCCAGCACTTCGCTTGCGCGAAATACGCCGTTCGCATCTATTTTGCCTTGCGCGACGACGCCTTTGCCTTCCTTGAATAGATCGGGAAGGATACCGGTGAAGGTCACGGGAATTGTCTTGGCGGTATCGGTCACATCGAAATTGACCGTCAAGCCATCGGCGTTGCGTTTCACACTGCCAACGGTCACCAAACCGCCGAGCCGAAACGCGCGGTCTTGCGGCGCCTTCTTTTCGGCCACTTCGCTCGGCGTGAAAAAGAAAACAATATTGGACTGGAACGACTTCAGCACCAGCGCCGTCGCGACCGCGATCACCGCGAGGCCCAGTGCGATCCAGAGTAGGCGACGATGCCGCGATTTCACGAGTGGTTTCCTGTGTTGTCCGCCGCCGCGCGTCGGGCGCGTTGCCGCAGCAAATAGATTTCGACGATCACCGCCAGCGCGAATGCGCCGTAGGATCCCCACACATAAAAGCCGCGACCGCCCATGGAAAAAAATTCCGCCCAATTCATGATTTGCCTCCGCCAGTCTCCGTCATCCATCCCGCCTCGTGTTCGCGTTCGCGGATGATCGCCCGCACCCGCACGAGCGACATCGCCACCGCATACGCCCAGCAGGCCAGCACCATCAACAGCAATCCCCAGCGCATCGCGGGTGACGCGATCGCGTTGCCTGCCAACGAAATCGACGAGCCTTGGTGCAGCGTGTTCCACCATTTGACCGAAAAATAAATGATCGGCACGTTGACCGAGCTGACAATCACCAACAGCGCACCCGCCTTGTCGGCGCGGCGCTTGTCTTCAATCGCGTGCGTGAGCGCCAGATAACCGACATACAAAAACAGCAACAACAGCGTGGACGTGATGCGCGCGTCCCACACCCAGTACGTACCCCAGGTCGGCCGGCCCCATAGCGAGCCCGTCCAAAGCGCAATCGCGGTGAACATTGCACCGGTCGGCGCAAGTGCTTCCATCATCATCGCCGAGACTCGCGTATTCAATGCAAGCGCCATCACGCCGTAGCCTGCCATCACCAGATAAATGAACATGCCGATGATCGACGACGGCACATGAATATACAAAATGCGGTACACCTCGCCCTGTTGAAAATCGACCGGCGCGACAAACAAGCCCAGCCACAAACCCGCGACCGCGAGCAATCCCGCCAGCGACGCGAACCATGGCCACAGCTTTCCCGCCAGTGGGTAGAAGCGTGCCGGTGAGGAAAATTTGTAGAGGTTCATGCCACCTAATCCAATGAGATGCGCAACGCGCTTGCGATGGCAAGCGGTGCGGCGAGGCCACCCAGCAGCAGCATCGCGCCCAACAACGAAAGGTTGGCGGAATAATCGATGGACGCCGCCACTTGCGCCACCGCGCCCGCACCAAAAATCAGCACGGGCACATACAACGGCAGCACCAGCAACGCCATCAAAATCGAACCGCCACGCACACCCAGCGTGAGCGCTGCACCAATCGCACCGATCATCGACAACACCGGCGTACCCAGCAACAGACTCGCCGCCAGCACCGCAAGTTCCGCATCCGTCAAACCAAATTGCAAGCCCAGCAACGGTGCGAGCAGCGTCAGCGGCAGGCCCGTCATCAACCAATGCGCGATGATTTTACCCGCCACGATCAGCGCGAGGGGATACGGCGACAGCAGCAATTGCTCCAGCGTGCCATCGGCGTAATCGTTGCCGAACAAGCGCGGCAGCGTGAGCAGCACCGACAGCAGCGCCGCCACCCACACTACACCGGGTGCGATGCGTTTCAATAGGGCCGTCTCCGGCCCGATGGCGAGCGGAAACAAACTCACGACGATCACCAGAAACGCGAGCGCCTGAATCAATTCACCCTTTGATCGAAATCCCAGTCCCAGATCGCGGCGCGCCGCAAGCCACAACGCGCGTTCGGGCACGAGTTCTTTCGACGCGCCCTCAATGGAACGAAAAATTGCGGCGCTCAAGCAGCGCTCCCGCCCAGCGACAATTCGCGAATAGTGGCCGACACCATGAGCGGCAAATGCGTGGCAACGCAGGCGAGCCCGCCATCGCGCAAATGCGCTTCCAGTAAACCGGTGAACAAGGCAACACCATCGATGTCCAACGCGTTGGTGGGTTCGTCCAGCAGCCATAGCGGTTTACGGCTCAACGCAAGACGCGCCAGACCGACGCGCCGTTGTTGCCCCTGCGATAGTCTTCGCGTCGGCAAATGATGGCGCCCGTTGAGCCCGGCGGCATCGAGTGCGGCGGCGCGCGCGGCAGCGTCGGGTTCGATGCCGTCGAACGCCAACGCGTCGATGAGATTTTCATCCGCGCTCAATTCGCCCTTCAAGGCATTCGCATGGCCGAGATACAGGCTCGATTCACGCTGCGCGTTGCAAAGCGGTGACCAGCGCTGATTGCGCCAACGCACCTCACCAGCATCCGCCGCCGTCAATCCCGCCAGCACCCGCAGGAGTGAGGTCTTGCCGGAGCCATTCGCGCCGCGCAGGATCATCGCCTGCCCCGCATTGAGTTGCCAATTCAAGTCCGCAAACAAACGCTTTGGCCCGCGCGCCAAGCAGAGCGCATGCACGCTCAATTGCAACTCGGGCGCGGAATCGTTCACGGCGTCACCGTTGCCAGCGTCACGTTGACATTCGCCGCACCCGGCTTCACCGGCGCGCTCACGCCCGAGACATCGCCCGGTTGCAATTGCGCATTACCGGATTTCGAAATACGCGCCTCGATCACCACTTCCGCGACCGACGAGAGATTCATTCCCGGCGCCATCGCCATCGCATCGGTAAGCTCGAAAGCGTGCGGAAATTTGTCCGCCGACGGCGCGGGAATCCGCAAAATCGCGAGCGGCATGCGCGAGCCCTGCTTGGCGCGTGCGAATACAAACAGCGTATCGCCGGGCGCGATTTTCGCGGCCAACTCGGGGGCGAGCATGACCTTTCCGGTGACTTTCATGGCGGCGGCGTTGGCAGCCGAATTGCTGCCGGCGGATGGCGGTGGCGGTATGGTTGGCGCAACGGTGGATATGGGCGGTGCGACGCTGCGGCCACCTTCCACTTCGGCGATGATGGCGTCGATTTGCCGTGAATCATCCGAATCTTTCGCCACCAGCGACTTCAATTTTTTCCATTTGACGGCCGCTTCAGTGCGTCGGCCCGCCCGCATGTCCGCCGTCGCCGCCAGTGCCAGCACTTTGAGGTTCGCGGGGTCGAGCTTCAGTGCGCGCTGAATCAGCACCGCCGGTTGGCCATCGAAGCGGCCTTCCTGCGCCATCACCGCTATATCGGCGTAATCGGCGAGCAATTGCGCGTCGTTCGGCAACAATTGCGTCGCCCGTTCGTAGGCGGCTAACGCTTCCGGAAAACGCCCCAACGCCCCTTGCGAGCGCGCCAGCAGTACCCAGCCTTTCGGGTCGCCCGGGTTTTGTTTCATTTTCTCCGCAAGCGTATCGACCATCGCGACAATTTGTTTGTCCGACATCGGCGATTTGTCGGCGGGCTCGGGTGTCGGTGCGGATGCCGTGGCCACGCCATTCAATGCCTTTGGCGCGCCGAGCGCCGCGTAGATCGAAAACGCGGCCACCGGCAACAACGCGCCCAGCATGCCGATCAACCACCATGACGCGCGCGGCGCGGTGGTGGGCGCGCGCGCATCGTTTTCACTCGCGGTTTCCGGGACTTCGTCGACGAGCCGCTGCGATAGCTCGTTCAAGGCCGCGTCTCGCTCATCGGCACTTATCACGCCGCGTGAAAATTCATCCTCAATTTCGCGCTTGGCGGAACGAAAAACGGCGATGTTGCTGGTGGAATCGAGCACGCCCGCATCGCCGTCCTCCGCCACGCGCGGCGCTCTGCGCAACAACGGCACCAACACAAACGCCAGCGCCACCAACAACATCAAGGTCGCCACAACAATAAATGAGATCACAGGTAGGGTCGGATGCCGCCGGAAGAGAGGACGGAAATTATATCCCGCGCCCCGTGCTGCCCGTCACACGCGTGCACGGGCTTTGCGATAGCGCAAACGAGGGGCGGTTTGGCAGGACATGACGCACGTGACTTCTGCCGCAGTGCTCACCATTGGCAAGGGCGCTCGATTCTTGTCTTTCCGGCGAACAAAACCCAGCACTGGAGCGGCGTTCGAGGCATAATCCTCCGGAGAATCGCGTCGTTATTGGCTGTTTCAACATCGGCACTGTGCCGTATCCATTCAAAAATGCGCGATTGCTGCGCGCACAATCAGACATCGTCATGTCAATCGAACCCACCTACTTTGCCAATGCCGCCGCGCTGCGCCGCTGGTTCAAAAAACATGCGGCCAGCGCCACAGAGCTGCACATGGGCTTCATGAAAATCGGCACCGGAAAACCAAGCATCACCTGGCCGGAATCGGTCGACGAGGCGCTATGCGTCGGCTGGATCGACGGCGTTCGGCATCGCGTCGACGATGAACGCTATCGGATTCGGTTCACGCCGAGGCGAGTCGGATCACATTGGAGCGCAATCAATATTGTGCGGATGGCGGTATTGCAGGCCGAAGGCCGCATGCAACCCGCCGGCTTGGCGGCGTTCGCGCGCCGCAGCGTGGCAAAATCGCGCAAGGCATCCTACGAGCAATCATCGACGCCAGAATTCGACGCAGCCGAGACGAAACAATTCAAGCGCGATCGAGCCGCGTGGAATTATTACGCGGCATTGCCGGTCGGGTACAAAAAAACGGTCACCTGGTGGGCCGTCAGCGCCAAACAATTGGCGACCCGCCAGCGCCGATTGGCGTTGCTGATTGCCGCCTGCGCGGAAGCTAAGCGCATTTGAAATGGATTCGCGTTCTCCGCACCGATATGCGTTGCGCACTGAGTGATTCGCCACAAACCGGCACAAAATTCCTTCGCCGCCGCGTCGCGCGCTATTGCTTTTCAACCCCGGAATTCTGCATTCTGTCCGCTTCGAATTTGTCGCAACGATGCCAACGCCTACACTCGCGGCACGGTTTTCGGGACTCGCCGAAATAAACAATTCAAAAGACAAACGCATGAAATTCTTCAGCATTCTGGCGATTTGCAGTGTTATCGGTGCCGCACTTCCCGCGTCGGCCCAATCCCCCGCCGAGCGACGCAATGCCCCGTTTGCCGCTACCCAAATGCGTCCAGACGAAAAAATCGTCATCGACGGCAAATTGGACGACGCCGTTTGGCAGCGCATCGCGCCGATGGCGGAATTCTTCGAGTACCGTCCGCGCGACGCGGTGGCGGCGAAGTATCCGACGGAGGCACGCATCGCGTACGACAAGCACGCCTTGTATGTTGGGTTGACAGCGTTTGATCCAGATATTTCCAAACTCGATGCGCCCTTGGTGCGGCGCGATCAGGTGCAGGGATCGCAGGATTTGTTCGCGTTACATATCGACCCCGTCGGCAACCGAAAATTCGCGCAGATTTTCCGCGTCAACGCGGCCGGCGCGATCGGCGACGGACTCTTCAACGAAGACACCACCAACGAAGATTTTTCGCCGGACTTTGAATTTGAAGTTCGCACCTCGACCTTCAAGAATGAAAAAAGTAGCGGCTGGATTGCCGAGTTCCGCATCCCGTTTTCGACCTTGCGCTATTCAGATCCGCCTTCGCCGAATTGGAGCATCCAGATCGTGCGCGGCATGTCGCGCGATGAGCAGTACCGTTTCGCCAATGGAAAGATTCCGCGCGATTCCAATTGCTTCATGTGCTATGCGCAAACACTGGAAGGCATGCGCGATTTGCCGGCCGGACGCGAATTCACGCTGACCCCGCAATTGACGGTGCGTCGCACGTCGGACAAGACCAATAGCGCCCCCGCCGAGAAGAAGACGGATACCGTCGTCGGCCTCGACGTAAAGTTCCGCCCGCGTCCGGATCTGGTGTTCGATGCGACCATCAACCCCGATTTCTCGCAGGTCGAACTCGATACCCCGCAGCTCGCGACCAATGCACAATTCGCGTTGTTCTTTCCGGAAAAGCGGCCCTTCTTTCTGGAGGGCGCGGACATCCTCTCGTCGCCTTTCAACGGTGCGATCTACACGCGTTCGATCAACGATCCCGCCTGGGGCGCGCGTCTGACGGGCCGTAATGAAACCAGCGATTACACGATTCTCACCGCGCACGATGATGGCCGCGGATTGATCTTGTTGCCCGGCGCCGTCAACACCGGCTTCGCCCGCCAAACCAGTCAATCGCAGGCGACCATCGGCCGATACCGCACCAATATCGGCGCCGTCTCGCTGGGCGGCCTCGTCACCGACCGCACCTACGACAGCGCACCCGGCATTCCCGCCGCGCACAATCGCGTGGCCGGTGTCGATTTTGTCTGGCGTCCGCAGGAGGCGCTGCGGGTGCGCGGGCAATTGCTCGGCTCGTTCACCAAAGACCCGCGCAATGTCCGCGATGTACCCGACAACGACAGCGCCGCGCTGCTGGACTACAACTGGCGCGATCCGCTGTGGAGTTTTGCCGGCGGCGTCGAGCAAGTCGGCAAGGGATTTCGCGCCGACAATGGATTTTTCAGCCAGGCCGGCTACCTGAATGTGTATCAGGAATTCCAGCGTAAATTCACCGAAGTCGGGCCGTTCATCGAAGTCTCGCCGTACTTCAATGTCGGCCGCAAGACCGATGAGAAAGGCCGACTCCTTTACGAACAATTCGTGCCGGGCGTGTTCATGTCGGCGGCGAAGAACACCAATATCGGCACCGAAATCCGCACCAACGTCAAAGTGCGCCTGCGCGACGATGCGGCACCGCTGAAACGCGACCAATATTACTTTTTCATCGAGTCCGCGCCCGGCACCTGGCTCGCCCGCTACTACATTGAAACCGCCATCGGCGACCGCGCCGATGTCAGTGCCAACAAGATTCGACGCGGCTATTACATCGGCGCCAACGCGACGATTCGTCTATCGGATCGTTTCGAGCTCGAACCACGCATCGACGAATCCATCATGGGTTCAAAGATTCTCGCCATCGGCCCCGAGCGCGCGCTGCACGAACGCGCTGTTCAGCTCACCGGCGTCTATCACTTCACCGCGCGAGACAATCTGCGCGTAATCGGCCAATACAACAGCGTCTGGCGCGATGCCGCGTTCTACACGACGCCGGTCAGCCCGAAAGAAAAGACCGAAACGCTGTCGCTGGTCTATGGCCATCTGCGCGGACTCGGCACCACGTTTCACGTCGGCGTAAACACCACCCGCAGCACCGAACCCTCGGAGAAATACAAACGCCGGCAGGATGAAGTCTTTGTCAAAGCATCGTGGGCGTTCGATGTGGCGGCGTTGTTGCCCTGATTGACCTGGACGGATTCCGGTAAGAGTCGAAATTCGGGCTTGGCCCGGAATGCATCGTGACAAGGCCGGTAGTGGCATTTCATGCGATGCCATCTTCATCCCGATGTCGGCCTCGATCAATGTCACAATGCGCGTTCCGCATTCTGTCACTGCCGCCAACACCATGTTCACCAAGCTATTCAAGACCGACGATTCGCCCGAGAAATCCAAGACCGCCACGCCGGTTGCCCCCGCCGCGGCACCGCAACCCGCGCCAGACAAAGCGCCCTGGGAGGCGCAATTGCAGGCCGCCATGGGCGACGACGAGGCGTTGCTCGCGGTGGCGAAGACGGCGCCGTTCATCGATATCAAACATGCGGCCGTGCAGGCATTGACGAGCGAAGAGGCGCTGAAAAAGGCCGAGCGCGAATTTCGCAATCATGATCGCCGCGTGCATCGCGAGGCCAAGCAGCGGCTGGAAGCGAAGATCGCCGAGCGCGAAGCGCGCGCCGCCGCGACGATTTTGATCGACGCGGCATCATTGCTGGTGCAGGAAAAAAATATTCCCGCCAATCGATTGGTGGAGCTCGACCGCGCGTGGCAGCATTTGGATACGACGCTGTTGGAGGAAAGCCAGCGGACGGCTTATGCGACCGTCTGGACGCAACTCTCCGGGCTCGCGCGCGAGCGCGGCGATCAACAACTTTGGACCAAACGCTGGCTCGCGGAAGCGAACCGCGCGCTGACCCAATTCCACACCGTTTGCCTGCAAGCGGCACGCGGCGGTCGCGAAGATTTTGATGAAGACGTGGAGTTGGCGCGCGCGCGCGCGGCAGTCGAAGAGACGTTATCGGCGTCGTTGATGGCGGGCGATGTCGCCGCGGCCGTGCCATCGGTCGCCCCTTTGCAAGCCGATCTGCGCACGGCCTTGCAACTCGCGAGCGACACCGCCGCGCGTCTCGCGTTCCTGAACAATTTGCCGGCGACCGCCGTGGGCACCGAAGCCGCGCATTGGCAAACGCTGGCAATTGCAGACGCGCACGTCGCGGCCGCGCTCAACGCGCGATTCGAACAATGGCAGCGCGAACAGACCGATGCGCGCCTCGCGCATTCGGCGGAAGTGAAGAAGCAATCGAGCGAGCAAAAGAAAGCCGCGCGCCATGCGCAGCAAGAACGCATTCTCGCCGCCCTCACCGAAGCCGAAACGGCGTTGGCGGGCGGACACGTGGCGGAGACGATTCAGCATTTGCATAAGGTCGATGAACTTACGCAGAAGACCTCGCTCGACAAAGCGGTGCAGACGCGCATCGAGACCGCACAAGCGGAGGCCGCGCGCCTGAAGGGCTGGCAGCATTGGGGCGGAGGGCGCGTACGCGAAGATCTGGTGATCGAAGCCGAAGCGCTGGCCAAGGCGAGTGCAGCGGAAAAATTGCCCATCAAAGCGCATGCCGACGCGATCGACAATTTGCGCGAGCGCTGGAAGGAGCTCGACAAATTGGGCGGCGCGACCAACCGCACGCTATGGACCAAATTCGACGGCGCGCTGAAAACGGCGTTTTTGCCGGTGGCCGCGCATCTGGATAAATTGAAAGCGGTGCGCGATGAGAATTTGAAAGCGCGCAATGCGCTCGTCGCCGGACTCGATGCCGTGGTGCTCGCCGACGCGGCCAAGGAGGAAACGCAGGATTGGCGCGCACTCGCGCGCACGCTCGAACACTTTCAAACCGAATGGCGCAAATTAGGGCCGCTGGAACATACGGTGCCGCACAAGGCGCGCAAAGGTTTGGAGACGCGCCTCAACGCCGCCGTCGCTCGCCTCGATGCGCCGCTAGGTGAGGTACGCCGCGTCGAACAACTGAAGCGTACCAAATTGATCGAGCGCGCAAAAGTGTTGGCCGCCGACCCGAGCGCCCGCGACGCGATTCCCAAAGTGCGCGAATTGCAAAACGAATGGCAGCAGGCCGCCAAGGGGCTGCCGCTCGCGCGCGGCGAGGAAAATAAATTGTGGGGCGAATTCAAAGCCGCGACCGACGCGATCTTCAAAGGCCGCGACGCGCTGCATGCTGCACGCGACGCCGAATTCAAAACGCATCAGGTCGCGCGCGAAGCATTGATCGCGAGATTGGATGCACTGACCGCCGATACGCCGACGCCCGAATTGAAGCGCACCATCGCCGACATCGACCGCGACTGGCGCAATGCCGGTGAAGCGCCGCGCGCGGTGTCCGCGAAGATCGACGCGAATTTCCGCACCGCACGTGATCGGGCGCAGCAATATCTCGCCGGCAGCGCGAACCGCGTCTGGCACGCAACCTGCGATGCGCTCGCGGCGAAGTTGGCACTTTGCGAAGAGATCGAAACCGCACTGGCCGATGATGCCGAGGCGCGCTGGCGGGCGATTTCCGCGTTACCGCAAGCGTGGGAGCGCGCCGTGCATGGGCGCTTCAAGACCACATTGGCCGGCGGCTCAAGTGTGACGTCACCCGACATCGCCGGAAAGTTGCTGCTGAAACTCGAAGCGGCGCTGAATATCGATTCGCCCGCATCATCACAGGCGGCACGGAGCGCACTCAAGCTGCTCGCGCTGAAGAACGCCATGGAAGGCCGGCAATCGGCCAGCACGTCGGCCACGGAAGTCGATCGAATGCTGGCGGAGGCGTTTCAGTTTTCGCGGCTGGAAGCGACCGCGCGTGAGCGTTTGCGTGGGGTAGTGGCGGCGTTGCGGAGTGGTACGCATCGCAGCGCCTAGATTCCATTCACGCGCGGCAGCCGCGCAAGCAAAGTCACCGACTGGCGCGGCGTTCGGGGCATAAACGCTCTGAAAGGCGCGCCAGTACTGAAGTCTAATGCATATCATTATGTGGTTTCGTAGGATCGGTGGAGCGCGGCGATATCCATCACGAATTGTCCTTCGGATCCGGCATCACGGATAACCTCTCCAGCGCCGCCCGACCGGATCCCAAATCTTGCAGACGGCAAAGGTTCGCCAAACGGCTGAAAGAGAGAACGGCACCTGCGTGACCTGCCCGGGAAACGCCGCCTTCAACGCGGCCTGTGCTTTCGCCAATCGATAAAGCGGAATTTCCGGGTCGATGTGATGCGCGGTATGTTCAAGAATATTGAACAACCCCCAATTGAAGCCCATGGGAAATTTTACGTGCACGGTGGATATCAATTGGCGCTCGGCCGCGCGCGGCGCGTCAACCTCGCGATGCCAGGCCACCTCCGGATGAAAGTGATGCAGGTAGGTGACAAATCCCATCTCCCAGTTCCAGAAAAATTGCGTGACGACGATGCCGAAAAACAGCATCACGATCGGATGAAAGTAGCTTGGCGCAACCCAGCCGATGGAGGCAAAAGCACCCGCGAACAACGCGATCTCACATGTTATCCAGAGCAGGATCAGCGCGTATTCGCTCGGTGAAGTCAACGCGGTGGCCGATGCGGGCGAATCGCGTGCCGCGATTCATGTTCGCCGTCAGCAGCCGATGGTTTTGAAATTGGCCGAGGCGATGCGGGCGTTTGATTTATCGCCGCAGCAGCGCGAGGTGGCACTATTGCTCGCGCAGGGAAAAAGCAATCAGGAAATTTCTTTGGCGCTGAACGTGAGCGGCATTACCGTCAATTACCACATCAAGCAATTGTTCATGCGCCTCGATGCGCATGATCGTGCGGGGCTGGTGGAGAAGATGTTGGCGGCGTCGTAAAGGAATTTTGTCATCCTGAGCGACGCGAAGGATCTCGACGCATGAACAAGTTCCTTCGCGTCGCTCAGGATGACAACGTTACAATTTGCGCAACCAAAGTCTATATTCCGCGCGCCGTTTGGAGCATTTGGGTAGGTTCGCGTTCAACATGTCGGTGCGGAGGTCAGGTTGGATAGTAACGCGGCGGGGCTGAGCCAGCCAAGGCGTTTTCGAGGACGTTGATTGAGTTCGTTGGCGATCCAGTTGAGTTTCGCCTGAGTCATGTTGCGCAGGCTCATGCCCTTGGGGATGTACTGGCGAATCAGCTTGTTCATGTGCTCGACCTGGCCCTTTTGGTACGGCTTGCCCGGATCGCACGCATAGAGACGGCCCGGCAGGAGTTCCGGTAAGGCCGAGAACTCGCAGCCTTGATCGGTCGTGAGT
>JANPBQ010000199.1:0-4311 GCA_031430555.1 Betaproteobacteria bacterium | reverse complement strand
CGGATTGCGCCGCAAACGCCCAATATAAATCGCGGGCCAGCGTGGCCATCGGCCCGACCGGCAAGGTGCGCGATTCGTAGCGAATGCAGGGCATGACCTTGCCGAAGTTTCCGGTGTTGAATATTTCCACGGCGGTTTCCAGCTCAGTGGGCATGACAACTCGTTCATCGACCGCGATACCTTGCGTTGCCAGCAACGCTATCACGCGTGCGCGGGTGATGCCCGACAAAAAGGTCCCGTTGGCGATCGGCGTGACCACGTCTCCCGCTGCCGTGACCAGAAAAATATTCGATGTGGCGAATTCGGCGACGCGCCCTTCGCCGTCGCACACCACCGCGTTGTCGAAACCGCGCGCAATCGCGTCGCGCAAGGCGCGCGTCGTATTCGGATAAAGGCAGGAGGCCTTGGCGTCGGTCGGCGCGAAACGAGGATCGGGCCGGCGGTATTCCGAAAGGCATGCCGAAAATCCTTTGAAAGACGGCATTGGTGCGTCGAACAGCGTTAGCGCGAAGCCGGAATTCGCGGCGTTGGGGATCAACAATCCATCGGTGCCGAACACGAGCGGACGAATGTAGAGTTCGGCATCGGCGGGAAATTTTGCGATGCCTTCGCGGCAAAGATTCATCATTTCATCTACCGTGTGAGGGCAGATCAACCCGAGACGCTCCGACGATTTCACCACGCGTTCCAGGTGCAGGCGAAGATCAGGCGTCTTGCCCGCAATCGATCTTGCGCCGTCGAACACCGACGAGCCCAGCCATACCGCGTGATCCATCGCGCCGAACAAAGGTGTGTTGCCGTCGGACCATTGGCCGTTGAAGAAAGTCAAATAACTGCCGGACATTGCGTGAGACGAATGAGACATGATTAATCCGCGTTTTGTTCAAGACATCGATTATCGCGCACGCGCACCCAGTGTATCCACCCGACGATCCAATCGAAGTGACACCGGTTCGCCATCCGTGACCCCGCGCGTCGGGCGCAACACCGGGGCCTCGACCGATGGCTGCGAAATTGTTGACGCGGGCGCGACCACGGGCTGCATCCCGCGCAGCCCGTAGCCGATGCCGATGGCGCTCAGCATCGCGAGCACGATGACCATCCACCTGCCGCGCGGCGATGCCGCTGCCACGCGGGCGGATGCCGGTTCAGGTGTGTTTGCATCGGCGTCGGCACGCCGCAGGGCGGCACGATCGGTCTCTGCCTTTTTCAGTGCGCGTTGCAAAATGCTCATCGTTTCTCCATCCCGAATCATACCTTCGCACGGGGCTACAATGACAGCCACCACGCTTGACGAACCGCTCCTCGACGTCACCCGGAAAACCATGGACACCCAACCGACCCAATCGCCCCGCGCCGCACGCATCATCGTCACCGGCGGCACGTTCGACAAACATTACGACGAGATCAAGGGCGAGCTCACGTTCAAGAATTCCCACTTGCCGATGATTCTCGCCCAATCGCGCGTGACGATTCCGATCGAGCTGGAAATCAACCAACTGATCGACAGTCTGCAAATGCAGGACGAGCACCGCGAACGCGTGCTGGTTTCCTGCCGCGATGCGCCTGAGGAATGCATTGTGGTCATTCACGGCACCGACACAATGGCGGAAACCGCGCGGGTGGTCGGCCACGCCGGGCTCGCCAAGACCATTGTCTTCACCGGCGCGATGATTCCCTTTTCGGTACAAGGCTCCGACGCGCTATTTAATCTCGGTTTCGCCCTGGCCGCCGCCGAGGCCTTGCCCGTCAACACGTACGTCGCGATGAACGGTCGCACGTTCGCGTGGAATCAGGTCAGGAAAAACAAGGCCGACGGGGTCTTCGAGGAAGTGAATTAGCGACGCTGCGGCATTGCATGCAGCGCCCATCGACGTTGCGTGATAAATTCCTGTTGCCGCAAAAAATACCGGAGACACGACGTGTTTGGAAAACTCGGAGAGCTGTTGAACAAGGACATGGGGACCTTGGTCAAGGATGCGGGAAAAGTCCTCAATAGCGATGTCGGTGCGCTTGCGAAAGGTGCCGGCAAAGTTCTAAATGCGGATTTGGCCGACATGTTGCGCGACAAGCCCGCGCAAACCGCAGAACAAGCCGTCCCCGCGCCGGAGGCCGCCCCCGCGCCGCGAGGTGCGTCTGCGGGCAAACCCGCCGCGCACACGCCACCTCCTTCGCAAGCCGCGCTCAATCCAGACGTTGTCGCGCCGCCATCCGCAAAATCCCCACCGCCGCAAGCGTCCGCACCCGCGCCCCATTTCGACGCCGACTCGACGCTCAAGCTCGCCCCCGGCGGCGGCAATGATGCCACTGCAATCCTTGCGCCAGGTGGCGGCGCAACCGCACAAACGCTGCCGCAATTGTCCGAAGACCTGCTGGCGCGCCACACCCGCAAGATACCCGCCGGCACCAGCCTCATTGAACTGCTGCCGCACGTGGCTGGTGAATTCGAGCGCCCGCGCGCGACCCCGGTGGGTGAGCTCACCAGCGATCCGGTGACCGCAATGTACGCCGTCACTGGCCACCCCATTGCGTTAAAGCTGGTGCAGTGCTGGGACGAAGAAGAAGCCCGCGAACACCTGACCGACGTGAAAAATCAGGCGGGCAAAAATTTCCGTATGGGCGACGATAAAAGCTGGATCCTCGGCGAGACGCTGCAAGGCCTGATGTTCGCCTGGACGCGCGGAAACTACTCGTTCACCGCGACCGCCCCAAAAGGGGAAATCTCAATGGTGCGGTTTCTGAAGGCGTTTCCTTACTAGTGTCGCGTCACGCAAGAATCGTCGCAAGGAAAATGGTTGGATTTTTTCGCAGGGCAAGGCGCGAGGAGGCGACCCCGGCTTACTACCTGCCGGGGCAGGCTGCGCACCGCTATGGCAACGACGAGCAACGCCGCCGTGCGGAAAAAGACACCGTTTTACGCGACGATTCTTGCGTGACGCGACACTATGGAAGCGCGAGCGGTGCCACGGGCCGCAAATCCCAGAGTTCTTCCTGCACCGACAATAGCGCGCGGATCACCGGATCCAGCTGACGCTCGCGGCGGTAAATGAACCACAGCGTGGTCAAGAGGCGAATATCGTTCCAGAGGCAGACGTCGCCCGACGCTGCCTTTTCCATTGCGCGATCCTCGCGCATCAACGCGATGCCGACGCCGGCCACCACCAGAGAACTGATGACTGCCTCCTGATCGGCTTCGACCACTTTTCCGGGCTCAACGTCGTATTTTTTGAGCAACGTGTGGGCAAGTTTGTGATGGGTACTGGTGGGCGGTGGGATGATCCACGGCAACTCGGCAATGGCTTTCCAGCTTGCGTGGCGCAACTTCTCCGCCCATTTCGCGGGAGCGGCAACTCTATAAACGACATCGCGTAGCGGCAGCCCGGCGATATCGTGGCTGCCGATATCGCCATAGTAGAAACTCGCATCGAAATCACCCGACAGAACGCGTTCCATCGCCACACCCGTGACTTCCTGGTGCAGCTCGATTTCAAGCAGCGGAAACCGCGCCACTGCCACGTTCATGAATTGCCCGAGGCGAATGAAGTCGGGATCGCTCAAGGTGCCAATACTCGCCTTGCCTACCACCTGACCTTTCAGCGCGCGCGCTTCATTGTGCAGGGCCTGCGCGGCGACCAGCACCTTGACGGCATCGGCGAGGATTCGCTTGCCGGCGGCGGTCAGAATCATGCCGCCCGGCGTGCGGTCGAACAATTGCAAATCGAGCTCGTCTTCCAGCGCCTTTAGTTGGGCACTCAAGGCGGGCTGACTGACGTGCAGTTTTTCGGCCGCACGCGTCAAATGGCCGGCGTCCGCAATCGCGGCCAAGCCGCGCAATTGATAGAGCTCCATTAAATAATTGTAAGCTAGATTGCTGTATTGCAACAATTTTTTCCCAAGCATCCAAAATTTCGATGCCCTGCATCCAAACATACGATTGGATGTGCCCGTATGCCCGGCCTATATTGAAATTGTGCGGTGCCGCAATTCAGTGACCAACTCAATGAGTGCGGTGCGCCGCCGGGAAGCGATCCCACCGAGCGCTTTCAAAGGCAACACCCGATCCACACAATGGAGCATCGTATGAATGACTTTCGCGCAATTGAGAACCAAATCCGCAACGCCCGGCTTGAGCATAGCCGCGATCTCGGCGAATCGATCGCCAACGCCATTTTCGCCGCGTGGACTGGCGTCAAGCATGTCGCGACCGTTGCCGCCGCAACCATCGACTCGCTCGTGAAAGCGCCGGACTCATACTCCACCGCGATGCCGCGCAATTTCTAGACGCCATTCGCTCCCTGCCGCGCGCAAAAA
>JANPBQ010000198.1:0-4041 GCA_031430555.1 Betaproteobacteria bacterium | reverse complement strand
ACACCCAGCAACTTTTGAAAAATCATGCCGAGAATGGTGATGATCCAGCGCATGATGCCGAGGTAATACAGCACTGCGATCAGGGCGGTGACAAAAATAATGCTCGGCAGGACACGAAACGCGAAAATGAAACCGCCGCCGCCGAATACTTCAAACATCTTGTTCGACACCAGTCCACCGAACAGAAATTCAGTACCTTTGAAACCGAATTCGAGAACGTGCGTGACGCCATTGGCGATGCCGCCGAGAATGTCCTTGCCGATCGGCACGAATAACACGAATGCGCCGATCGCGATCTGCACCGCGAGCGCAGCGAGTACCGTGCGCCAGCGGATCGCGCCACGATTGTACGAGAGCAGAAAACCGATCAGCACCAGAATGCCGACGCCGATGAGACTGCGGATTGACTCCGTCATTGTTATCGCTCCTCCGGGATGAAGGGGCATATTACCGCAGGGGCTTATCGAAGAAGTTGAATAACAAAGTCAATCACTGGCGCGGGTCTTGGAGCATTTTCCGCCTGAGACGCTCGCCAGTGCTTGAGTTTCACATCTTGACAGGCGCGCACAGGATGACAATGCTATTTTTGACCACAGCCGTGGACGTAAGCGCCGATGGGAGCTAATTGGAGCTTAGTTTGAAGTCGTTAGATTAGGCTCCGGTACCAATCCGGGGCGACAGGCGGGATGAGCTCCCGCGTCGCTACCGCACCGTCTTCACACCCGCCTGCTGATACTGCACGCGCAATTCGTTCTCGATCTTGTCGATCGACTTCGGCAATTCCGGCCCCGTGAGAAATCCCTCGTCGAGCTGATTTTCAGACACGTATTTTTTCCACGTGTCGGTCTTGCTCAATTTGCCGAACAGGTCTTCCCAATATGCGATCACGTCCTTGGGAATCTCCGGCGGTGCCACCACGGCGCGGATTTGCGGCGGCACGGAAACGTCGTAGCCGGCCTCTTTCAACGTCGGCACGCCGGGGTATCCCGAGAGCGGCTTCTCGGCGATTTGTGCGAGCACGCGCATTTTGCCGGCGCGAATTTGTTCGCCCGCTTCCTGCGGCTCGATGATCATCATGTCCACGTGCCCGCCGAGCAACGCGGCAATGCGTTCGCCGCCGCCCTGGAACGACACGAACGCCCATTTGGTGCCGGTGTGCTGCTGTAGCGCCTGGCGCATGATGCTGTCGCGCGAGGTCATCGAACCGCCGGATTGTTTGAGTTTGCCCGGGTTCGCACGCGCGGCTTCGATGAAATCTTTCATGGTCTTGTACGGTGAATCGGCGCGCACCGCGAATACCGCCGGCTCGAGTACCAGGCGCGCGATCGGCGTGAGATCCTTCAAGGCGATTTTCGCTTCGGCGCTGGTCAATGGCGTCGCGATCCAGACGCTGGTGATCAATCCCAGCATATGCGTCTCGCCTTTTTTCTCGGAGAGGTACGCCGCCGCAACGGCCGCGTTGCCGCCGGTTTTGTTGATCACTTGCATGCGCACCGGCAACAGTTTTTCTTTTTCGATCATCACTGCGATGGCGCGCGCGAGCACATCGCTGCCGCCGCCGGGGCCGGTGTGAACGACCAGATCGATCGGCTTGGTGGGTTTCCATTGCGCCGATGCGGTACCGCTGCCGAACAACGCCGCCGCAAACAACAAGACCAATCCCAATGCTGTTCGCCTCGTCAAAAAACTCCGTTCGCCCTGAGCCTGTCGAAGGGCTGGATGCGCCAAGCCCTTCGACAAGCCTGGGGCGAACGAAGCGTAAACAAACTGTGTTAAGACCAATCCCGCATGACGATAAAACTGTTTCATTTTCAAGCCTCCTGATCGATTACCTGCACCCGCATTGCGTTGAATTTTTTGAACAGCGGCACCACCAGCAGCAATACTGCCACAACGAGCAACACCGCCGGAATTGGCCGCTGCCAGAATATCGACATTTCCCCCTGCGACATCATCAACGATTGCCGCAACGCCTTTTCCATGCCGTCACCCAGCACCAGCCCCAGCACCAGCGGCCCGGTCGGAAAATCGAGTTTGCGCATCGCGTAGCCGAGCAGACCGAACAAGGTCAGCAGACCCAAATCGAAGCTGCTGCCCGACGCGGAATAAACACCGACGATGGCAACACCCAATATCAGCGGATACATCGCGTAGCCGGGCAACTTCAGCAACTGCGCGAACACGCCCACCAGCGGCAAATTCAAAATCAGCAGCATCACGTTGCCGATGTACATGCTCGCCACCAATCCCCAGAACATGGCGGGACTTTCCTCGATGAACAAAGGGCCGGGCTTGAAGCCCCACAACACCAGTGCCGCCAACAAAATTGCAGTGGTGCCACTGCCGGGAATGCCGAGCGTCAATAACGGCACCAGCGCGCCGCCCGTCTCCGCGTTGTTGGCGCCCTCGGGGGCGGCGACACCTTCGATCACGCCGGTGCCGAATTTTTCCGGATGCTTTGAAACGGCCTTCTCGATGCCGTAACTCAGGAACGACGCGATGGTCGAACCCGCACCGGGCAACACGCCGATCAGAAAACCGATGATCGAACCATTGGCGAAGGCGAATCGGCAATCCTTCATGTCCTGCATCGTCGGCATGAGGTTGCGGATGCCTTTCGGTAGCGGCAACATTTCGGCGGGTTTCGATGCCTCCATGTTCGCCATCACTTCACCGATCGCAAAAATGCCGATCGCCACGACCACGAATTCAATCCCGCCCAACATCGCCGTTTGGCCAAACGTGAACCGCGATGTGGCGCTGAACAAGTCGGTGCCCATGCTCGCGATCCATAGGCCCACCAGCATCGAGAGGATCGCCTTGGTCAACGATTCACCGGCCAGCAACACCACCATCGCGAGGCCTAACACCATCAACGCGAAATATTCGGGTGAGCTGAAGGCGAGCGAGAGTTTGGCGAGCGGTGGGGCCACCAGCATCAGGGCAAGTACGCCGAAGGTTCCGGCGATGAACGAGGCGATCGCGCTGATGCCGAGCGCCGGTCCCGCCCGGCCCTTGCGCGCCATCTGGTAACCGTCGAGACAGGTCACCACCGAGGCCGACTCGCCCGGCACGTTGAGCAATATGGAAGTGGTCGATCCGCCGTATTTCGCGCCGTAGTAGATACCCGCGAGCATGATCATCGCCCCGGTCGGTTCCATTTTGAACGTGAGCGGCAGCAGCATCGCAATGGTTGCCGGCGGGCCCAAGCCCGGTAATACGCCAACCACTGTGCCCAGCAGTACGCCGATGAAACACATGAAGAGCGCCGTCGGTGTCAACGCGACGGCAAAACCTTGCATCAAGCCATTGAGAATATCCATCGCTAAAACAACTTTCCGGCGGGCAACGACAGATTCAATCCCCACGAGAACAAGAGGTAGAAACCCAGCGCGCCACCAATTGAAACGCTCAGTGCAATGCGCTGCGGCTTTCGAAACATCACCGCAATCAGGAACCAGCCAAGCAGCGAAAACGCGATGAAAAATCCCAGCCACTTCAGCATCACCACACACACCACCAGTGCCGCCCAACACGTCAACGCGCGGCGGATTTCATTCCAGTCGGTAACGCGATGTTTCATCGACGGATCATGTTTCAACACCGCACCCGCCACCATCAACAGCGAGAAAACAATCATCGCGATGCCATACCAACGCGGAAAAAATCCTGCTCCCGGCCCATCCTCGCCGAGGTAGACCCAGCCAAGCGATTCGTTGACGATGTAGGCACCCAGTGCCGCGAGTGCCAGGCCGGCCCAGAAATCACCTTTGCGGAATGCCTGGTTCAAATTATTCCTCCTTGATACATGAGCGTCGGTGCGCATCGAGTGTTCAGCCAAACAACGATGTCATCCTGAGCAAAGCGAAGGATCTCGCTGCAACGAGATCCTTCGCTTTGCTCAGGATGACATGGGTTTTGCGTTTGTTCGTTGGTCAAAGATCGCACACCTGTCCAGGGACGACGAAACTACTTCGCGCTACGCTTATACCGCCCAAACGGCACCAACTCCGCCACGGTCCCGCCCGGCGCATGAAACTT
>JANPBQ010000197.1:0-14910 GCA_031430555.1 Betaproteobacteria bacterium | reverse complement strand
TGATCCCACACCCGCGAACCTTTACCGCGCACCGGAATGAAACTGCCGGGCGCGTAGTTGGGCACCATCACTTCATCGAAAGTGGCGCGGGTGACGGCGGGAGAAGGGTGGGTGTTGTTCATGATTGACTCCGATTGCGGCACAGGATTCTGCTCTGCCTGCATTTTAAGCCCGGCGCGACGCAAGGCCTATCAGTAATGCGACGCCGTTTTACAGGCAATTGTCGCGGCGTCATTATTGCGGGTTCTCTTGCGCGGCACCGCGTGCCACCCGCTGGCTGCGCTGCTCTCGCGGTGTGATGCCGAAATGATTGCGGTAGGCGCTGGAAAAGTGTGGCCCGGAAGAGAAGCCGCAGGATAGCCCGATTTGCAGGATCGACTGGCTCGTTTGCTGCAACAAATGCCTCGCCCGGTTCAAGCGCAACTCCAGGTAATAGCGCGAGGGCAGGCTGCTCAAATATTGTTTGAACAAGCGCTCAAGCTGCCGCCGCGAGACACCCACGAGGCGCGCGATTTCCTCCGTCGGCAGCGGCTCTTCGTAATTCGCTTCCATCAGCGATACCGCCTCGGTGAGCTTCGGCTGGCCGCCGCCGATCCGCGCCGACAGCGGCACGCGCTGATGATCGGTCGGGCCACGCAGGCGTTCCAGACCGAAATGATCGAGTAATTCCGCGACCAGATCCTCGCTGTGGCGATTGCCGAACCAGTTGAGCATCATGTCCAGGCTCGCGGTGCCGCCCGAGCAGGTTAAGCGATGGCGATCGATTTCGAACAGATTCGACGACACGACGGTATCGGGAAATTCTTCGGCGAGCAGCGACGTATAGGGCCAGTGAATGGTCGCGCGGCAGCCGCGCAGCAAACCCGCGCGCGCCAATAGAAATGAACCGGTGCCGATGCCGCCCATCACGACCGGCGTCGGGTTGAGCGCGTGCACCAGGCGCGATTGCGACAACGCGAATTGCTGCAACCAGGCGATCGCGTCGTCATTTCCGCGCTGCGGCACCGGCGTATCGGCGGCCACGATAACGCCATCCAAAGTGGGTGCGTTCTCGAATCCGCAGTCAACGGCGAGTGACAAGCCTGCGCCGCTTTTCACTGCGACCGCATTGGCACCGCGTTCTGCGGACATCAATACCGGCAAATAGGCCGATTCATCGAGGAGCGTATTTGCTGCAGCCATCGCATCAAGCGCACCGCTGAGTGCCAGCAGACTAAACTTTGGCAACAGCAAAAAACCGATCCGGGTGGGTGCGGTCGCTTCGTGCAAGTGGATCTGCTTCGATGGCATGGGGAACACGGCAACGGACGCGGCGCGATCGCCTATTTCACCATCTCACTACTTCAACGAGCCGGAAAGAAACTGGCGCAATCGCTCGCTTTGCGGATTCATCAGGATATCTTTCGGCGCGCCTTGTTCTTCGATCAAGCCCTGATGCAGGAAGATCGCGTGATTCGATACTTCGCGCGCAAACCCCATCTCGTGCGTGACCACGATCATGGTGCGCCCCTCGGCCGCCAGATCGCGCATAACTTTCAATACTTCGCCGACGAGCTCGGGGTCGAGTGCGGAAGTGGGTTCGTCGAACAACATTACCTCCGGTTCCATCGCCAGCGCGCGCGCGATCGCCACCCGCTGTTGCTCGCCGCCGGAAAGATGCGCGGGGTACATGTGTTTGCGGTGCGCGACACCAACGCGTTCGAGAAAATATTCCGCCCGTTTGATGGCCTCAGCTTTGTCCTGGCCCAATACATGCACCGGTGCCTCAATGATATTTTCCAGCGCCGTCATGTGCGCCCACAGGTTGAAATGCTGAAACACCATCGCGAGCTTGGACCGCATGCGCTGCAATTGTTTCGGGTCGGCGGCGGTCAGCGCACCGGTCTTGTCGGCGACGAGACGCATCTCTTCGCCATTGAGGACGATTTGTCCCTGATGCGGCTGTTCAAGCAAATTAATGCAACGCAGCAGCGTGCTTTTGCCCGATCCGCTGGAGCCGACAATGCAAATCACGTCGCCCGCGTTGGCGCTGAGCGAGACGCCCTTCAGCACTTCGTTGCTGCCGTAGCGTTTGTGCAGATCGGTGACAAGGAGTTTTTGCATGGTGTCGGGATGCTTGGAAACAGCGGAATCAACCGCGAATGGAGGGTAAATCGCGTCTGCATTCTTCACGGCGATTTGGTCATTTTGTCTGAGAACGGCATCCACTGCGTCGCCTAAGCGCTCAACAACTTGCCGGTGCGAAACGCTGACTTGCCGGCAACCTTGGCGAGACGCATGCCGGCGCTTGCAAAATACCGATTTTCGCGCGCATACATGATGCCGTCCGTGCGACATTTCACGGTGCGGACTTCACCGGAAAGTGGATCGATGATTTCAACGATGGCGTCGCCGGCCTTGACGCGCTCTCCGGGATTTTTCAAAAAAACCACGATGCCGCTCATCGGCGCATCGATCGGCTCGGATCCGGCGAGCGGTGTTGCCTCGGCGATCAAAGCGGGCAATGCAGGTGCCGCGCCGAGGATCACGCCGCGATGGACGAGATAGGCCAGAATCGCGTCCGCGTCGATCGCAGCCTGGCGGTGAGTGACATCGCCCTGCCCGCGTAATTCCACCGTGACCGACAAACACGCGAGTGGAATCGGAAACCGCCCGGCATATTTTTCCGCAAGTTGCCACCATGTCTGCGAGCACGCTTCGTCGAAGGGATTGTCGCCCGATTCCGTCGCGAGCAGCGTTGCAGTGGCGCCCAGATAGCGCGCCAGGGGTTCGCATTGCGGCCATAGCGGCGTTCCCGTGTAGAGGTGAAGCGTTGCGTCGGAATCACAGTGCAAATCGAGCACCACATCTGCGTCGCACGCAAGCGTCAGCAAGACATGGCGCATGGCACCCAGCTCCGTCGTGGGCGGATTCGCCGACAAGGATTCGCGCATCGCTTCGCGCACCACCTGTTTATTCTTCACTGCATCGGCGGTCAATTTGTTTTCCAGCGATTCGCCGATCAGCGACAGCAGGGCTGGATAGTGCCGGTTGAAATTCTCGCCGGACGCCAGATCGAACCGACCGATCTGGCTATGCAGCATTGTCTGCGAAAGGCCGAGCGGATTGGCGATCGGTACCACCACAATTTCGCCATTCAGTTTGCCTGCCGCTTCAAGCGCCGCCAGACGCAGGCGCAAATGGTGCGCGACCAGCATGCCCGGCAATTCGTCCGCGTGCAGCGAGGCTTGAATGTAGATTTTCTCTTTGCCACCGCCAGCGGAATCGCCATAGTGAAAACTGACGATATCATGCTGAGTGCCGAGGTAGGTGGAGACAAGAGGGTGGTGTATTTTCTTCATAGTTGTCGGATCAGGCGCGGGGCGCCAGATGTCTTAGCCAGTGTTTTTCGGCCCGGTGAAACAGCCATACCAGTACGAACGTGAGGATGAGATAAAACGCCGCCGCTGTGATAAACGCTTCGAACGGCAAGTAAAACCGTGAATTGGTTTCACGCGCAGCGCCGGTGATGTCCATCAAGGTGACGATGCTCGCGAGCGATGTGCCATGGAGCATCATGATGACTTCGTTGCCGTAGGCGGGCAGGGTGCGGCGCAGCGCCGACGGAAGCAGGATGCGGCGGTATAAGGTGGCGGTGGACATGCCCATCGCGCGCGCCGCTTCGAGCTCGCCGTGATGGGTCGCGCGCAAGGCGCCGGCGATCATTTCGATCGTGTAGGCGCAAGTATTGACGGCGAACGCGAAGGCGGCACAAAACCAGGCGGAACTGAACCAGGCCCACAGGACGCTTTCGCGCACCCACAGGAATTGAGCGAGGCCATAGTAGATCATGAACAATTGCACCAGCATCGGAGTACCGCGAATCACATACGTGAAAAACCACACCGGGCGCGAGAGCCAGCCATTGGGCGAGGCGCGCAGGATGGCGAGCGGAACCGCCACCACCAATCCGGCAATGAGCGAAGTCGCCAACAATTTCAGCGTTACCAACGCGCCTGAAAAATAGAGCGGCAGGCTCTCCTGCATCACGTCGAAATTCAACATGTGCGCGTGCGGTTATATGTCATAGCGCCGCCGCCCTCACGCCCAGCGAATAGCGCTTCTCCAACGCTCTTAGCAGCAGGATGGAAACGCTGGTGATCGCCAAATACAACACCGCGACCGTCGAAAAAAAAGTGAACGGCTCGCGCGTGGCCCCCGCCGCGAGCCCGGCGCGTTGCATCATGTCGCCGAGGCCGATCACCGACACCAGCGCGGTTGATTTCACCAACACCAGCCAGTTGTTGGAAAACGCCGGAATCGCAAAACGCACCATTTGCGGCAACACGATGCGCTGAAGCACTTGCCGCGTGCTCATGCCATAGGCGATCGCCGCTTCGCGCTGCCCCGCCGGCACCGCCATGATGGCACCGCGAAAGGTCTCCGTCAGGTACGCGCCGAAAATGAAACCGATCGTGGCCACGCCCGCAATGAAGGGATTGATGTCGATGTAGTCGTCGAAGCCGAACCAGGGTGCGGCGCGGTTGATCGCCATTTGTCCGCCGTAAAACACCAGCAGCATCAACACCATGTCCGGCACGCCGCGAATCACTGTCGTGTAGACATTTGCGGTGAACTTCAGCGTGCGCGATCGAGATAGCTTCATGGTGGCACCGAGCATGCCCAGCGCCACCGCGATCACCAGCGATGACAATGCAACCGACAGCGTGATCAATCCGCCTTGCAGGATGCTCGGAAGAAAGCCGTGAAACATCGGAGCGTGCCGCCTTGACTTGTGCGTTTATTTTTTGCTTGCCGCCGGCAACGGGGCGCCACCATACACGTCGTACTCGAAATGCTTGTCTTGCACTTTCTTGTACACACCGTTGGCGCGAATCGCGCGAATGGCATCATTGAAACGGTCGCGCAATTCGGTGTCGGCTTTGCGCACAGCGATACCGGCGCCAAAGCCAAAATACTTCGGATCGAAATAGACCGGACCGATGAAACCGAAGCCCTTGCCGCCCGGCGTCTTCAGAAATCCGACTGTGGCGTTAACGGTGTCGACCAGTGCCGCGTCGAGGCGCCCGGTGCCCAGATCGAGAAACACTTCGTCCTGTTTACCATAGCGGACAATCTCCGATTGGGTAAACGTTGCCGTGGCGAATCGATCATGGGTGGTGGTGCGTTGTACGCCGATGCGTTTTCCCTTCATGCCTTCCGGGGTCGGCGTCAACATCGAGCCGGTCTTGACCACCAGTCGCGCCGGCGTGTGGTAATACTTGTCCGTAAATTCAACCGACTTTCGCCGTTCTTCGGTGATCGACATCGACGCGATGACTGCGTCGATTTTTTTCGCGTTGAGCGAAGGAATCATGCCATCGAAATCCTGCTGCACCATCGTGCATTGCGCCTTCATTTGTTCGCACAGCGCGTTCGCAATGTCGATGTCGAAGCCTTGCACCTTGCCATCGGTGCCGATGTAGCTGAAAGGCGGGTACGCGCCCTCGACGCCGATGCGGATCTTGCGCGACTCCTGTGCGGACGCGCCGGTTGCGGGGATCAGCAGGGACAACAGGAAAACTACCAACAATTTTTTCATGACGATGCGCTCCGAAATTCGATGAAAGAAAACAGCACTGCCTATTTTCCTCCTATATTGCTGCCCCGATACGGTCGATATAACGGCTGACTCAGCATGATCGGCTGGATATCGAGGTATATGTTCAATACCGTGTATTCTTCGCCGCCCGATGCGGAGGTGAAATGGCCGAGGCTGTCGCTACCCTTGCGGAAACGAAACTCGAAGCCGAGGTCGGGCTTTGCGTCCTTGGCGCCCGGCCGGGGCAACACCAGGCCGATGACTTCCTTTTGAGTGTTGTCGATAAAGTTGGTCATCAGGCCCAGGATCATGGAATCGCCCAGCGCATCGGCATAGAACTCGTCGGCCATGTAATAGGGCGCGTAATTCTTGTCGTTGGGGTCCAGTCGGGATCCCTTGAGTTTTGCCATCGAAGGCGTAGCCGTGCGGGTCTTGAAGTTATAGCGGTCGCCAGTGCCGAGAAGGGACAGCCTGGCGTTGCGCAGGTTGAATTCTCCCAACGCCGCGTCGCGGCTTGCCTCGGTGAGATCGATCACCAGAACCCCACGCGCGCCGATCACCTCGACGTCGTTGCCGCGGATGATCGCCGCCGAATTTTCCTCCACGCCCAGGCTGAGTTTGTAACCGGTCTGCGCCATCACCGGCAGCGCCCGGCCGTAGCGCCCGCGCTTGATGAAATGCTGGTCAATAAAGACATCCGGACCGACGAAACCCAACCCGCGATCGATCTCCTGGCCCTTTTGCGCGCCGAATTTCAGCACGGCCAGTTTGTCCGGGGCATCGCGAATCATGGTCGTGCTCATGATCGCCGCGCCGGCACTGCTGCCGGCCACGACGCCGCCCTTGTTGAATACTTCCCAGATGGCCTGCAGCATCGGTGTCGGTTTGCCGTCGGCGAGATAAAGCGCCCGGGTGATCCGCTCCTGCGCGCCGCCCGCAAAATAGATGCCGGTACTGGCCTTCACTTTGGCAATCAAGGCAGGATCCTGCGCGGCCGCGCGGTAGTCGGGGACCTTCAGGTTGGGTGCAACCGGAATATGTTCGGCGATCGCCCCGTACCGGTTCAGCGCGTCAACAATCGATGCGGCGGACTTGTCTGGATCGGCGGCCGCCGTCGCGAACACTGCATAGCGCGCACCCTTGCCGCCGGCCAGTTCCACCAGGCGCGACCAGACCGCGTCATTGTCATATTTGAGGGCGCCACCGATAGGCACGGCGATGCCTTGTGCGATCGCAACGCCGTGCAGGCATAGCGACAGGAAGGCGACTACCAAGGGGATCAGGCGGGGACGGATCATCGGCAAACCGTGGCAATTCGTGGTGAGGAGGCAGTGTCGCACAACTTTTTCGTCCCGTTGATGGCGGCGAAATGAATTTGTAACTTGCCGTCGCATCGGCATAAACCCGCTCCCTTCAAGGGTCTGGAATATCTGGTGCGCCACCACAATTGCAAAATTGGGACAGCCGGTTTTCAACTTTGCGACAGCAAGTTGCAGCGATGCGACGGCAAGCCCCGCGACCCATTTTATTTGCACATTGACTCACTACACTGCGAGCCTGGAACAAGTCGTCACGTGTCTTCAATGTACAGGACACGCATTAACCCGGCGTTGAGTGCAACACGCAAGATGCCGTTGGTCAGTCCAATTTTGTCCTCACAGGGAGTGCTGTCCGCATGAACAAGCCCACGCAAAACGTGCCGGGTCTTTCTCGTCAGAATTCGCCCACCGCCTGCGCCAAGGCGATCACCATCGCACTGGTGGTGATGGGATCCACCTTTGCGAGCGCGCAAAAGCCCGACGCGCCACCGGTCGCCGCGCAAAAAGTGGAAAGAATCGAGATCACAGGCTCATCGATCAAGCGTATCGAAGGCGAGTCCGCGCTGCCGGTTGAGATGATCACCCGCGAAGACATCGACAAAATTGGTGTCACCACCGCGGCCGAACTGCTGCAGAAGATTACCTCCAACGTCGGCGCGCTGACAGACGGCGCGAGTATCAGCGACCAGTCCGGCGCGCAGCGCGGCTTCAACGGCGCCAACCTGCGTGGCTTGGGCGTATCCAGCACGCTGGTGTTGCTCAACGGCAGACGTCTTGCCAACTTCGCCAGCCCCGGCGACAACGCCGGCGTGGACCTGAACAACATCCCGTCTGGTGCGATTGATCGCGTTGAGGTGCTGAAGGACGGCGCTTCCGCCATCTACGGTACCGATGCAATGGGTGGCGTGATCAACTTCATCACCCGCAAGGACTATCAGGGCGTCGATTTGCGGGTCTACGCACTGAGCACCCAGCAGGGCGGCGCGGACAAGACCACCGTGAGCGCCTCCGGTGGATTTGGCGACCTGAACAAGGACGGATTCAACGTCTGGGGTGCGGTCGATCTGCAGAAGCTCGGGTCGCTGCGTTCCAGCCAGCGCGCATTTATCCGCGAATACGATCTGCCCGGCCGCCTCGGACCGCAGTTGTCGAGCAACTCCTTTCCGGCCAACGTCGATCTCACAGCGGCCCAGCTGACGGCGCTGAACAACTTCGTGCGCGCCAACCCGAACACGGCGCTGCGCGGTACCAACCCCGATGGCACCTGGAACCCGGGCGGGGTGAGCACCACGGCACGCCGCGTGAACTTCGCGAAGGCGTCGTGTACCGGTGGCGAGAACCCGAACTCGGTCGTCCCTTCCGGGCTGGGTGGCCGTGAAGGCTGCAGCTACAACTACATGGGGAGCGCAGAAATCTATCCGGAGTCGGAAAAGGCCAACTTTATCGGTCGCGCCACGTTTCAGCTCACCAATGACCACCAGTTGTTTGCCGAACTACTGCTGAGCAAGACCACCACTGACTATGCCGCGTCGCCGGCCACCTCCGGCAATATCGCCACCAGCGCTGGTATCACGCTACCGGCATCGTTGCAGGCCGTGACGGGCATCACCACGCCGGTGGCCTTTCGCTTCCGCCTGGCCGACGCAGGCCTGCGCACGAGCCGCGTCGAGAGTGAAGCCACCCATCTGGTGGCGGGCGCCGTTGGCACATTCGGCGAGTGGGACTACAACGCAGCCGTGAACCGCAGCGTGAACGAAGCCACCGACGAGAACCTGTCAGGCTGGGTGTCGAACACCCGCATGCGCGCTGGTATCGCCAGTGGTGCCTACAACCCGTTTGTGTTGCCGACCGCAGCAGGCCGGGCATTCATGGACTCCATTCAGATCACTGGCGCAGCCCGTATGTCCAAAGGCACCACGACCATCATCGACGGCAAGATATCGCGAGCCCTGACCCAACTGGATGGCGGCGACGTGGTGCTGGCACTGGGTGCCGAGGCGCGCCGTGAGGAGACCGAATTCCGCTCCACCGACGTACTGAAGGCCAACGACATTGTCGGAGACCGGTCGACACTGAGCTCGGCACCCGCGCTGCTCGCCGACACCGCCAACACCCGCAACGTGAAAGGCGCCTACGCCGAAGTCGTCGCCCCATTCAGCAAGCAATGGGAAGTCCAACTCGCGGTGCGCCAGGACCGCTACGACGGTGTGTACGACGCCAGACTTAACCGCACTACGCAGAAACTGACCACCACCAACCCGAAGGTCGGTATCAGCTTCCGTCCCGACAACACGATGCTGCTCCGCGCCTCATACGGCACGGGTTTCCGCGCGCCGTCGATCTCGGAGTTATTCCGCCCATTGCGCGCCGGTATCACCGCCAGCTTTGTGCGTGACCCGGTATCGGGCGATGTCGGCCAGTTGAACGTTGACCGTTTCTCCAACCCTGACCTACGGCCCGAGAAGTCCAAACAGTTCAGCTTGGGCGTGGTGTACGAGCCCTCGCGCAACTGGAGCGGCAGCATGGACTACTGGTCGATCCGCAAGACCGACATCATCTCGGAAATCGGCGAAGAGACCATCTTCAGCAACCCGGTCTACTACAACGACCCGGCCATCGTGCGCCGCTTCTCCGATGGTTTTGTCGACGTCATCACCGTGAAGAAGGAAAACCGCGGCAAACTCAACACCTCCGGTTTGGACATCGCGTTGCGCTGGCGCGGTGATAGCGGCGCATATGGCCGCTTCAGCGCCGGCCTGATCGGTACCGTGATCACCGAGTACCAGTTCGCAACCGACCCGCGCTCGCCGCTGGTTGATGGTCTGGGCCGCTTCCGCGACGACAAAGCCGTGCAGCGCTGGCGCCACAAGCTTAACCTCGACTGGGACCGTGGTCCGTTTGGCCTGACGCTGGCCAACACCTATCTGTCGAGCTATCGCGACCAAAACGTCCCTGGTCTGGCAGCACCGGAATGGAACAACCGCGACGTGGATGCCTACTCGTTGTGGGATCTGACGGGTAGCTACCGCATCACGCAGAGCCTGCGCCTGCGCGCTGGCGTGCTAAACGTGCTGAACACCGCGCCGCCGTTCACCAACCAAGCGCGTTACTTCCAGACTACGTGGGATTCGAGCTATGGCGACCCGCGCGGCCGTTCGTACTACGCGTCACTGACCTACTCGTTCAAGTAATCAGCAATTCGAAAGGCGTCCATAGAGGCGACGTCAACAAAATCAGTCGCCTCTAAGTTCAAACAAAAACCCCCATCAGCAAAACTGATGGGGGTTTTGTTTTGGAAGCTATGACTCATTCACGTGTCATCCTGAGCGGCCTTTAGCCCCGGATCAAGTCCGGGGCTAAAGGCCGTTCAGGATGACACTCATTTGTTGATCGACTCGGCAATTGGGATAAGCGCAATTGGGGCCGAATGGCACTTACGTAAGAGGTTTGAGATGCTTCGTATGAGGAACAGGTGTGTCGAAGTGCAAAAGTAAACATTGTCTCCCCGGCGCAGGCCGGGGGTGAGGCGGGGAATTCGCAGAGCATGCTCTGCGCCTGACGAACGCCAATCCCATGCAGGGGATTGGCCCAAGTTTTGTGGGTGACGGCAAGCAATTCAAATAGGCCCCCGGCCTGCGTCGGGGAGACAGGTTAAGTAAGTGCCATTCCAATTGGGGCCCTTTTATTTGCCCTCAATTATTGTCATCCTCGCGAACGCGGGGATCCATCTTTCGTTGCAACTCAAGTGTTTACTAAATTTGGATTCCCGCGTTCACGAGAATGACAAGGTAAATTGAAGTACCGACTGGGGTACTTCTATTTACCCTGTCGTACCGGCGAAGGCCGGTACCCAATTTTCGTAAGCCATTGACAAAATTGGGCCCCGGCCTACGCCGGGGAGACAGAGATTTGAGGTAAATAGAAGTACCGACTGACAAAACACGAGAGCTGGCGCGCCTTTTCGGCACAAAAGCCGCCAAACACCGCACCAGTGCTGGTGTTTCGTTTGCACGGCGCGCGTTTAGTATGATGCGAACTCAATTCGCTATCCCGCCGCCAATGTCCGCCACCTTCATCTTCATTTGCATCACCGTCGCAAGCCTGATCACGTCATTCATCTCCGGCATCCTCGGCATGGCGGGCGGGATGATCTTGATGGGCGTGTTGCTGGCACTCTTGCCGCTGCCGGCGGCGATGATGTTGCACGGCATCGCGCAGCTCGCCTCCAACGGCGGGCGCGCGTGGCTCTGGCGGCGCGAAGTGAACTGGCGAATTTTTCGCGGCTACGCGATGGGCGCGATGGTCTCGTTTGTACTGTTCCTCGCCGTGTTGCTGGTGGTCGCCAAACCTGTCGCATACATCTTGTTGGGATTGACGCCGTTCATTGGTTTCGCGCTGCCGAAGCGGCTCGCACTCAACGTCGATCGTCTCGGCCATCCGTTGGGGTGCGGCGTGATATGCACGGGCATGCAGTTGCTCGCGGGCGTTTCCGGGCCACTACTCGATGTGTTCTTCGTGCAATCCAAAATGGATCGACGCGGCGTGGTTGCGACCAAGGCCATGTCGCAAACCCTCGGGCACTTCATCAAGATTATTTACTTCGGCGGCATCGGTGCCGCGAGCGCCAGCGGCGACGCGCTTGCCGGGCTGTCGCTGTCGCTGATCGTGGCCTGCGTGCTGCTCGCGTTCACCGGCACCACGCTCTCGCGTCGCGTGCTCGAAAAAATGTCCGACGCCAATGTCCGCAATCGGACGCAATGGACGGTGATGACCCTGGGCGTGATTTATCTGCCCAATGGACTGTGGCTGATGTGGGGGGGCGGATGACGAGCGGGGGCATAGCTGTGTGGCGGGATTCGACGCGCTGCGTAGTTTCCATTGCTTAAGCGAAATTTTTTGGAAGCATCGTTGGAATCGAGAGCGTCGACGATGCCACATGTCTATACGCCGCCCCACGCGGATGTCGAGATCACGAAGACGCACACGTTCCCCGACCCGCTTCACTTGGCGCGGTGCAGACACTTCAGGGGCTGGGATCGAGGTGTATTTGTCGAAAGAATTTAGGGTGTGATAACGTGCGCCAAGAGATTGATTTTGAGGGGGTAATACGTGATAACCGTGTATATACGCACGTTTTTTCTGCCGATATTGACACCTATTTTTGTATCGACTACTAGTTATGCCCAAGGCAAATCGTGCGTTGCTTTCCGCCGAGAGTAAACTATGCACATAGGAGGCAATCATGGATGTATCTCTCGTCAGTCGCGACCCGGAAATTATGAGTGGTGCACTGTGCTTCGCGCGAACACGCGTACCAGTCAAAAGTCTCTTTGACTATCTTGAAGGTGCTTCCTCGCTGGAGGACTTTCTCGAGGACTTCCCTTCCGTTTCGCGTGATAGGGCTATAGCCGTACTTGAGTTCGCAAGAGAACGATTGGCTGCCGATGCGCCTGCTGCTTGATGAATCGGTGCCGCGTAGATTTCAGCGCTCTTTACCGGAACATGAAATTCGAACAGTCGTCGGCATGGGTTGGTCTGGAATTAAGAACGGAAAACTTCTCGCGCTTGCGGCCAACGAATTTGATGCGTTTCTTACCGTCGACAAGAATCTTCCTTATCAACAGAACTTAGCCGCGCTTCCAGTTGCGGTCATTGTTTTGGATTCGCTATCGAATGAATTGTCCGCATTACTGCCGTTGGTGCCATCTCTCAAGCGCGCGCTGGCATCACTGACGCCGCGCACATACGTATGTGTCACACTCGAGGCATAACTCGTCGTTCCAGAGGACGCGCAAAAATGGCGCGCCTCTGAACTCGGACGTTTGGCATCACTTCGCAGCTACAGCACGCATTGGAGTAACATTCTGAAATGCAAATCGCATCGGGAACCATAATTGACGGCAAAGTGATCGTTGAAGGCCTTTCCCTCCCGGAGGGAACAGTTGTGACCGTGCTTGCTCGTGGTGATGAAATTGCGGTGCGCCTGCCGGTTCAACAGGAATCGGAATTGCTGCGTGCCCTTGAGGAAGCTGATCGCGAAGAGGGTATTTCTGCCGACGAACTCTTCGAGCGACTACGGCGTTTTGGCTAATCTTGGCGCTCGTTGTCCGAATCAAGCCCCGCGCGCAGCGCGAGATTGAGCGAGCAGCAGAGTGGTGGGCCGAAAAAAGGCCTGCCGCTGTTGGTGCCGTTCGACTGGACATTGAAGCGGCGTTGGCCTTGATTATTGAAGAGCCTGGCATTGGCACCAAAATAGAGACGACTAGCTCCGACATCATTCGAAGGCTGTATCTCTCGCGAATTCGTTACTTTGTCTATTACCGCGTGCGAAGCACGTTTCTTGAAGTTGTCGCTTTTTGGCACTCAAGTCGCGAAGATGGCCCGTCAGTTTGACGCGGTGACGCCGAACACTTTGTTCCAGAGGACGCGCCAAAATCGGCGCGCCTTTGAACTCGGACGTTGGGCAACAGAAAACGTCGATGGCGCGACTGGACACTAAGCTTGAATCGGAAGCTGCGGAATTCTTGGTCCTCGGCCAGCTATTACTTGCGCGCATTCCGACGTACAAGACATATACCAATATGCGGGGGTACGATCTCGTCGCAACCAATCCCGACACAAATCGGTCAGCTCGTGTCCAAGTAAAGAGCCGGTGGCGTACAGGAGCTGTCGGTTTCCTTATCAAGAATTTCGACTGTGAGTTCGTCGTCGCGGTGCGTCTGAACCGCGGCAAAAAAGGCGGGGGAGCGCAGGTGCTTTCGCCCGAATACTTCGTCTTGCCAGTGAAGGTGGTTAAGTCCGCCCATCAACCAAGTGGTTGGAGCCAGGTATATTTCAGGCACATTCCAAACTTAGAGAAGTACCGCAACAACTGGCAACTCATTTCCGAATTCCTTGCAAGTAAAGGTCCCCCCAAGTGATCTGTTGCCCAACATTTCGGTCAAGTTCGTCCTCCTCGTTCACTTGGAAGCCGCAATGGCGCGGTGCCACTTTCATTGATCGTTGCCTAAATGAATGAGGCCCGTCGTTTTGCCGTCGCGCTTCTTCATTCAATGTGCGGGTAGTATTTGCATTGAGATTACCTCCGGCGACATCCGCGACTGCTGAATATTTCTCGAACGAGAGTTCACCATGCATCAACACCTCGGTCTGGTCTCCGTCGTCGTCCGCGACTACGATGAAGCGATCAATTTCTACGTCGACATACTCGGTTTCACGCTGGTCGAGGACACACCCGTTCCTGAGCAGAAAAAGCGCTGGGTGGTGGTTGCTCCGCCAGGCGCGCGTGAATCGCGGTTGCTGCTTGCACGCGCGGTCGGCGAGCATCAATCGTCGCGCGTTGGCGACCAAACTGGCGGGCGTGTTTTTCTGTTTCTCTACACCGACAATTTTCAACGCGACTACGATGCCTACCGGTCAAAGGGTGTCAAATTTGTGCGGGAACCGAAACTGGAGGCGTATGGAACCGTGGCGGTTTTCGAGGACGTTTGCGGAAATTTATGGGATCTCGTGCAGTCGGGCAACGGCAATGCTATTGAAAGCGTCCGATGATTTGATTGGACGCACGCGGTGCAACCTCAAATTTTTTCCGCCCCCAGGGTTTCCGGCAGACTCCACCAGATGATCGCGCCCACCAGGAAAGTGACGCTGCCAATATACATGATGGTATGCAATCCATACTGCTGAGCGATCGCCCCCGCCAGCAGTGCGCCGAACAGCGAGACGATGCGCCCCCAATTGAAGATCGACGCGGCAGTGGCGCGCAGATGTTCCGGATAAAGCTCTGCAAAATACGGTCCCCAGCAACAGATTGACACCAGACTGCCGCCGTAGAAAAAACCGACTCCCGCCAGCATCCACGGCGTCTGCGGCACGTTCAAATACACGACGATGAACACCGCCGCCAGAAAAAATCCGAGGGCATTGAATCGCCTGCCATAGCGATCAGCCGCCAAGCCCCATGCGATGGCACCAACCATCGAGCCGACATGCATGGCGGTGAGCAGTTTT
>JANPBQ010000196.1:0-20490 GCA_031430555.1 Betaproteobacteria bacterium | reverse complement strand
CAATGGATGTTCGCACCAGAACATCCATTGCGCGGCGACGCACCGGCGTTTCCGCGCGATCGCCAGTGCGTTAATGATCGCCGTGTCGCTGAGTCATTGCGGCGGCGACGGCAAAACCGGCTCCAACGGAACCGGCTCGGTTCCGCCCGTCGAAGAATCATTGACCGCGAGCGGCCCGATCACCACGCTCGGCCCGACCGGGGTCGGTGGTACGGCGCTCGATGATACTGGCGCGCAGTTGCAGATCAACGCGCAAAATTCGCGCCCGGTGGCGGAGCTCCGGCTGGGGATGTTCGCTGAAGCGGGAGGCGTGATTGTTGGAAGCGCCACCAGCGGCACCGCACGGTCGTTAAGTGCGCAGAGTGCCGTGTTGGGGCCGATCACCGCGATCAATCCGGCCGCGCGTACGCTGACGGTGGTGACGGTGCCCGTTTCGATCGATCAGAACACCATCCTTGATGGATTTTCCACGTTGTCGGCGCTTTCAGTGGGCACCCGCGTCGAGGTCTACGGACTGCCGCAAACGCCGTCCAATAATGTCGCTGCGACGCGTATCAACATGTTGCCGCCTGATGCCGCGGCGCCGGTCGAAATTCTCGGCAACGCAACCGGCGCGACAATAAGTCAAATCAATGTCGCGGGCACATTCGTCTCGACCAGTGGCGCCACGCTGATTATCGGTGGTGCTCCGCAAGTTTCGCCCTCGCCGGGCCCATTGATCGCAGAAAATTCCCGGGTTCGTGTCATTGGCGCATTCGACGCCGCCCGCAATAGTGTCGCCGCGACACAAGTGATCGGTGGCCTGAGCCCCGTGCGCAACGATAACAGCGTGCTGGTGCTGGATGGCCTGGCGCAAAGTGTTACCGCACCGGGGCGCTTCCGTCTCAATGATACGGATGTCGATGCTGGCGCCGTCGGCGGCGGCTCGGTAGTCGCCGGTGCGCGCGTGCAAGTGCGCGGCCGCAAAGCGAATGGCGTGTTGACGGCGAGCGAATTTCGCCAGATTGCCGCCGCCGATCGCATCACTTATGTTGCGCAAGGCGATATTGCCAACTTCAACTCGGTTGCGAGCTTTCGCGTTCGCGGCGAGTTGTTCACGTCTGTTGGCGCGAACATTGTCGGCGGCACGGCGGCTGACTTGGTCAATGGCCGACGGGTACGCATTCGCGCTGTTGCTGGGGCGGGGGTACTTCAGGCGATCGATGTGACGTTCGTGACGCCGTAATCAACCGCAACGAAACATCAAATCCGCGCGAGCGCGGGGTTCTTCGAGAAATACAATTTGATGCCCTCCGCGATCGCATCCGCCATTTTGTTTTGGTAAGCGTTGTCGCGGAGTTTCTTTTCTTCATCCGGGTTCGAGATAAAGGCGGTCTCGATCAGTATGGAGGGAATGTCGGGTGCTTTCAGTACCGCAAATCCGGCCTGTTCCACCACTGATTTGTGCAGGCGATTGACTTCGCCCAATTCCGCCAACACCAGTTTGCCGAGCTTCAGGCTGTCGTTGATTTGCGCGGTCTGCGAGAGATCGAGCAGCGTGCGGGCGAGGAATCCATCTTTGCCACTGAGATTCACGCCGCCGATCAGATCGGCTTCGTTTTCGCGGTTGGCGAGCCACTTTGCGGCGGAAGATGTGGCGCCGCTTTCGGAGAGCGCGAACACGGACGAGCCATTGGCCTGCGGCTGCACGAAGGCATCGGCATGCACGCTCACAAATAAATCGGCGCGCAATTTGCGCGCTCGCTGCACGCGTACATTCAGCGGCACAAAATAATCCGCGTCGCGCGTGAGGGCGATGCGAAATTGGCTGCTGTCGTTGAATCTATCCTTGAGTTTGCGCGCGATCGTCAGGACCACGTCTTTTTCGCGTGTGCCACGCCGCCCGATGGCACCGGGATCTTCTCCGCCATGACCCGGATCGAGCACTACTACCACCGCACGCGCCGTCTTGCGTGAGGTGGAGACCGCCGCCGAACGATTGCTGTTTGCGTTGGAATGAGAGTCGCCCGCGACGGCGGTCTTGGCATCCGTCGCGGGCGGCAAGTCCGCCGGTTTGTTTTTGTTTTCCGGCGACGCAACGCGACCGTCTTCACGCGGTCTAGAGGCAACAGCATCGGGATTCCTGCGGTTTGAATTCTCGTCCGGCACGCTGCCGGGCGCGGACAAATTGCCTTTGCCAAACGCCGCCACGTCTTCATTCAACAACGCGAGCATCGGGTCTTGCGGTTTGGCCGGATAAATATCGAGCATCAGGCGATGACCGAATTCGCCCGCCGGCGGCACTGCGAATACCTGCGGCTTCACTTCGGTCTTGAGATCGAGCACCACGCGAATGACATTCGCGCGATTGACGCCGACCCGGATCGCTTGCACATACGGATCGCTGACGCCAATTTTGGCGGCGAGCTCCTTTAGTGCGGGGCCCAGTTCGACATTCTCGATATCGAGCACCAACCGCTCGGGGTCTTTGACGAAGAAGTGCTGGTACTTGAGCGCGACCGGCGATTCAAAGGTAACCCGCGTGTATTCATTGGCCGGCCAGACGCGGGTCGAGCCGATGCGGGTCGCGGCATAGGCCGGCATCGCAAACAGCGGCGATAGCAACAAAGGCAATGTGATGAGGCGGCGGCGCAGCGGATCGGGTACGGCGAAGCGTTCTACGCTGACCCGTTCGATATTTTGTTTTGCAACGATTGCAGCATCGCTTGGCCGCGCAATGTCCTGGCTTGAAGGGTCGCGGTGCGCCCCATCGACGGCGATATCGTCAGGTGAATGTGCAGATCCGGGGGCGACAGCAGTTCCCCGGCCTTTTCCGGCCACTCGACAAGACAAATATTCGTCTCGTTGAAGAGATCGCGAAACCCGGCGTCGTTCCATTCCTCAGGATCGTTGAATCGATAAAAATCAAAGTGATACAAGTTTAACGTAGAAATTACATAAAGTTCAACCAGGGTGTAAGTCGGGCTTTTTACCCGGCCCGTAAACCCGAGCCCGCGCAGAATGCCGCGCGACAAGGTCGTCTTGCCCGCACCCAGATCGCCGCATAAGTGAATGCAAACTCCCGGCGCAATTTCGCGCGCAATCGCGGCACCAAGTGCCAGCGTCGCGGCCTCATCGGCGAGGTCAATGGTTGTCAAGTCGGGGGAGGACGAAAGCGACATGGGCGGGCTGCTACACTTTGGTGATGGAGGCTTCACTCGACTTTTCAGCACTTGCGCGCGACATTAAATCGTGGGGTCGCGAATTGGGCTTCGCGGAAACCGGCATCGGCGACACCGAGCTCTCGGTCGAAGAAAACCAGCTGCAACAATGGCTGCAACGCGGCCACCATGGCGAGATGGATTATATGGCGCGCCACGGCACCGCGCGCTCGCGCCCGGGCGAATTGCTGCCGGGCACGGTGCGGGTGATTTCCGTCCGGCTCAACTACCTCGCGGCCGATGCACGTGACAGTTGGGAGGTATTGAACGACGACACTGCAGCCTTCATCTCCCGCTATACGCTGGGGCGCGATTATCACAAGGTGATGCGATCAAAGTTGCAGGCACTTTGCGAGCGCATCTCCGCAGCGACGATCGGGAGTGCGCTCGAATTTCACCATCGCGTGTTCACCGATTCCGCCCCGGTAATGGAAGTGGCACTCGCCCGGAAGGCAGGCCTCGGTTGGCGAGGCAAGCACACGCTTCTGCTGTCGCGCGACGCGGGATCGATGTTTTTTTTGGGCGAAATCTACACCAGCCTGCCATTGCCGATCGATGCACCCGTGACCGAGCATTGCGGAACCTGCCGGAAATGCATTGATATCTGCCCGACCCGGGCAATCCTCGGCCCCTATCAACTCGATGCGAGGCGCTGCATTTCGTACCTTACCATCGAGCACAAAGGGGCCATACCCGAATCCCTGCGACCGCTGATGGGCAACCGCATTTACGGCTGTGACGATTGCCAACTGGTGTGCCCCTGGAACAAATACGCGCAGCCGACAGCGGAAGGCGATTTTTCGATTCGGAACGACCTCGACGATGTCACGCTGATTGAACTCTTCGCGTGGAGCGAAACCGAATTCAACGAGCGTCTGGCCGGATCCGCGATCCGCCGCATCGGCCATGAGCGCTGGCTGCGGAATATCGCGGTGGCACTGGGCAATGCATTGGCAAAGGTTGATGTTGATGCCGATGCGCGTGTTCGTTTGCGGCACGCCTTGGTGGCCCGCGCCGATCACGCGTCGTCAATGGTGCGGGAGCATGTGGGTTGGGCGATCGCGCAAGAATTGCAACCGCAGGCTGGGTGAGTCAAGCGCCGACGAACGCTTTTTTCTGATCGCGATATCTTTTTTCGGCCTTCGGATTCGTCAGCGCCTGGTGCAGCGCAAAATGCAATTCGTAGAGTGCCGAATCGAGTCCTGCCTCTTCAGTACCTTTTGCAAAGCCGAGCGCCACGGCGTTCCCGGCGAGCCGCACCTGTTCATCTTCCAACGGGCCGACAATAGGTGCTGCGGTATCGTTGAATGCGCCCCGGCAGGTATCAACGGAGACTGAATAATATTTTCGGCAGGCGGCGGGGCGACCGTCGTACACGCTGCATGCGCCGTCCACGAGCAATGCGCAGGCGATGCCGGCGCGGATGTGTTGCTCGGCGGTCAATGGGGCGATCCGCTGCAAATTATCTTCGATGCGTTTTATCGCCTTCGCGCGCGCGTCGGGATTAAACGTCGCCTCGATGTGATGCGCCAGCACAAACGCCTCGTGTGGACGAATTTCGACGCGCAAATGACAACAAAAACTGCAGCCCCGTTCGCAGGCAACCGCCACGTTACCACGCGCAATGACAGCGGCCTGCAATGCGGCCAGACGACCGTACATCTGCACGGTTTGCGCGCGTGCAGCAGCCGAATTCGCGGTTTTTTTGGTGCGCGCATCCGCACGTTCGGCGTTGAAGGCCGACTGAATGTCAGGGGAGACGGGAAAATTCATCCCCCATTTTGCCACGCGCCACGAAGCGCGCGGCCCTGCGAAATCGTGCTACACGCCGGAAGCGGCGCGGTCCACAATCTTCGTTGGCTGACGCATCCAGATCACGGTCAGACCGGTACGCTTCGCATAATCCTCGACCAATCTTACTTTCTGGACATCGACGACTTCAACACGATCCGACGCGATGCCGAACGACGACGAGGTCGCGCATCCACCCGACAAAATCGCGACCAGTGCAACGGCACTCAAAACAGAGAGTTTCTTCATGGCAAGCTCCTCGAATTCAACAGAGGTGAACCTTCTACGCCGCCGATTCGCGGTAACTTGCGGTGCGGCAACACAACGCTACGCCGATCCGTTTTCGTTGGCAAGCGCAAAATCGATGCGCGTACAGACAGTAACCATTTGTCGCGGTTGGTCGCAATAACGACAAGAATTGCGATGCCTGCTCGCGGTGAGCCGCGCAACGGCTGGCGGGCCCGGGATCACCGCGCCATCGCCACCACTGTCACCGATCCTGTGCGACGTTTCTATGCCTTCAGCATGAGTGTATTCATGCGCTTCACGAAGTCCGCCGGATTTTCCAATTGCCCACCTTCCGCGAGTACGGATTGATCGAACAGCAGGCTGGCCCAATCGGCGAATTCGCCCTCCGCAGCGGCATTGAGTTTGCCGATCACGGCGTGAGTCGGGTTAATTTCCAGAATCGGTTTCGAGGCACCCAACTTTTGCCCGGCGGCTTTCAACATGCGTTCCAGATTTCCCGATAGCTCGTTTTCATCTACCACCAGGCAAGCGGGTGAATCGACGAGGCGATGCGTGACCCGGACGTCCTTGACTTTGTCGCCAAGTGCCGTCTTGATACGCTCCACCAGTGGTTTCAATTCGTCGGCAACCTTTTCCTGCTCCTTCTTTTCGGCCTCGTCGGCGAAGGCACCGAGGTCGAGATCACCCTTGGCGACTGAGCGCAATTTCTTGCCATCGAATTCCTCTACCTGTCCCAGCCACCATTCATCGACCGGTTCGGTGAAGATCAACACTTCAATGCCTTTTTTCTTGAACACCTCAAGATGCGGGCTGTTGCTCGCGGCTGCGAAGTTATCGGCAGTGACGTAGTAAATTTTGTCCTGACCGTGTTTCATGCGCGAGACATAATCGGTGAGTGAAACCGATTGCGCATCGTCGCTGTTGTGGGTCGACGCGACGCGGACAAGTTTCAGCAGCCGGTCGCGGTT
The DNA here is from genome assembly GCA_031430555.1 of Betaproteobacteria bacterium. Lineage (GTDB taxonomy): Bacteria > Pseudomonadota > Gammaproteobacteria > Burkholderiales > Usitatibacteraceae > UKL13-2. The sequence goes on along the minus strand of JANPBQ010000196.1, from coordinate 14,282 downwards.
GGCGAAGTCTTCGCCCAAGCCTTCCTTGAATACGCGGCCGAATGCACTCCAGAACGCGGTGTATTTCTCCTTCTGCGCGGCGTCATCGCTGTTGGCCAATTCTTCCAGCAACCCCAAGATTTTTTTCACGCTGCCTGATTTGATCGCCTCGACGTCCTTCGATTCCTGAAGGATTTCGCGCGATACATTCAATGGCAAATCGTTGGAATCGATCACACCTTTGACGAAGCGCAGATAGCGTGGCAGCAAATGTTCGGCGTCGTCCATGATGAAAACGCGCCGCACATACAGCTTCACACCGTGTTTGGTTTCGCGGTCGAACATGTCGAAGGGTGCCTTGCCCGGCACGTAAAGCAGTTCGGTGTATTCATGCCGCCCCTCGACGCGTGCATGTGTCCAGGCGAGCGGCTTTTCCCAATCGTGCGAAACGTGTTTGTAGAATTCCTCGTACTCGGTTTCGGTGATTTCCGATTTGCTGCGCGCCCACAATGCGCTTGCTTTGTTGACGGTTTCGTCTTCGTCCTTTTCAACCTGCGCCTGCTTGTCCTTATCCCACTCGCTTTTCTTCATCACGATCGGCATCTGGATGTGATCGGAGTATTTACGGATGATGGATTTCAGGCGATAGTCGTCGAGGAACTCTTTCGCATCTTCTTTCAGGTGCAGCGTCACTTCAGTGCCGCGCGCGGATTTCTCAAACGGCGCCAGCGAGAACTCCCCGTCGCCGATGCTCGACCACAGCACGCCTTCGCTCGCCACGTGGCCACCGGCGCGGGTGCGCAATTCGACGCGATCGGCAACGATGAACGCGGAATAGAAACCCACGCCAAACTGGCCGATCAAGTTGGCGTCTTTTTGCTGGTCGCCGGTCAGTTTGGCGAAAAATTCTTTGGTGCCGGATTTGGCGATCGTGCCGATATTGGCAATCACCTCGTCTCTCGTCATGCCGATACCGTTGTCGCTGAGCGTGATCGTGCCCTTTTCTTTGTCGATCGCCACCCGGATTTTAAAATCGGCGTCGCTCTCGTTCAAGGCGGGATTGGCGAGAGATTCGAAACGCAATTTGTCGATGGCGTCGGATGCATTCGAGATCAATTCGCGCAGGAAGATTTCGCGGTTGGAGTACAGCGAATGGATCATCAACTGCAGGAGCTGCTTGACTTCAGTTTGGAAGGCTAAGGTCTGCGGCGCTTCAGCTACGGTGGACATCGGTAACTCCGTTCTATTTCAATGGTTTAGCAACTTTGCATCGCAAATGCGGGCGTTTGATCGCGATTTCAAGTGCGTTGACACATACATTTCCGGCTGAGTGTCGAAATTGCACGCCGATTTCTATGAAGAAATGTAAGTGCTTGAAAGATTGGCGAAACCTTTTGAGCCAGCGGGAAAATGGAACTTAGCATGCGCGGTACGATCAATACCAAGGTAGTGATCTCCTTTGGAATGAGTGAGAGGTATATTTGGGCCACCGTCGCGGTGGCCCATTTTTTTTGTCCGAGATCGAACCAACGGCTCGGCAACCGTCCAATATCGGTGCGCCTCTTTAGGCACAAATGGCTGAAACACCTCGCCAAATCAAAGGTTTCTCCAGGCCCGCCTGGATTCCGCGCGGGAACTGGCGCCTCGCGCTGCAACGATAATTACAAATCCAGCGTCAAATCCGGCGTCTTTGCGCGTGACACACAGATGCACATCATGCCCGCCTGGTCGCGTTCGGCAGCCGAGAGCGCGGCATCACGGTGATCTGGCACGCCTTCGACTACCTTGACCGCGCAGGTTCCACAATTGCCTGCGCGGCACGCAGCAGGCGCGTCAATGCCGGCCGCCTGCACGGCGTCGAGAATGGTTTCCCCTACGCCGACGTCAATGACCTTGCGGCTGCGCCGCAATGTGACGCGGACCGGCTTGTCATCGGCCATCGCGAGGGGAGCCGAAAACCGCTCGAACCTCACGCGGGCCGGGTCGACGCCTGCCCTGACAGCCGCGTCGCGCACCTGGTCGATGAGGCGCGCGGGGCCGCAAACATAGAACACACTGTCGGCAGCTCCACCGCGCACGATCGCATCGACGTCCATGCGTTCGCCTTCATCCGACCGATACAAGTCGAAACCGCCTGGTAACGCGGCACGAACTTCACTTTCAAACGCTACATCGCGGCGCGTGCGTGCGGCGTAGTGCAGCGATACCGCTCGCCCGTCGCCGGCCATTGCGCGCGCCATCGACTGAATCGGCGTGATGCCGATGCCGCCCGCGATTAATACCGCCGGACGATCATCGGCATGTAACGCGAAATCGTTGCCCGGGCGACCACAGTGCAGGGTCATGCCAGGTTGAAAATCGCGGTGCACACCGATGGATCCGCCGTGCCCGTCGGCGTCGCGTTGCACCGCGATTTCATAGTGATTGGTCGAGGATGCGGTGATCGAATAGCGGCGTGTCGTGTCGGTGAGTTTCGATGACGCCGCTTCCGATAGGCGAACCGGCACATCGATGTGCGCGCCTGGCTCAACCGGTGGAAGCGCACCGCCATCGGCCGCGCGCAATTCGTAGGCGCGAATTCGTGGCGTCAGGATGCGCACCCCGGCGATCGACAAGGCGAGCGGCCCGTCGCCCAATTCAGTGGGTGCGTCCGACGTATCCACGGAGCTCGTCATTGCGAGCCGCGATTTCAATTGCGCCAGTTCCGCGCGCAGAGGCGCAACTGCGGCAGCGACTTCGCTTTCCGTGAAACGCGGCGTGATGTGTTGCGGACAATTCCAGTCGTAGCCTTCGATGGTGATAATCACGCCGCGTTCGACGCGCGCGCGGTAATCGGGTGACTCCAGTTTCGCAATAAGAGCCGGATCGTCATCAATGCCCACCAGCCGTACGTGGCCGAGAATTTTCAGCCGCACGCGGTTGGCGTAATCCATGAGGATGATCGACACGCGATCGTTGCCCGCGAGATTGCCGACGCTGATGTACTGCACGTTGCCGCGGAAGTCGGCATAGCCGATCGTCCTGTCATCGAGCACTTTCAGGAACCCCGCCGGCCCGCCGCGAAATTGCACGTAGGGCCAGCCGGTTTCGCTGACGGTGGCTTGATAAAAACTATCGCGCGCGCCGATGAATTCCGCCTCACTTGCGCCCAGTCGGTCGCGCCTGTCGTCGGTCGTGTCGAGCGAGGCGTAGTTGCGCCGGCTGCCCATGCGGGTTTGCATGGCGCGGACTGCGGGCGTGAAAGCGATGTCGGAATAGGCGCGGGACATGGTGAAATCCTGTCGGTTGGGGCGGAAATGTTTCCGGCGAAGCGAACGAAAAATGAAACCGCCGGAACTGAATCGGGATCCCGGGCGCAAGCGTGTGGCTGGCCCGGGAGTGTGACGTATTACTTGTTCAGCGAACCCCAATTGCGGTTGGCTTTGCCGATAAACCCGGCCGGGTCTTTGCTGAAGGTTGCATTGATGTCGCCATTGAAATTCAGGTACAGCTTGTTGTCGACAATCTTCCAGCCGTTGACCGGATCGACATCAAACAATTTGCCGACCGACACGCCCCAGGAGCAGAAACCGCCGTATTGCGGAGCGAATTTGGCCGGGTCGCTTTTGAACGCGGCCAGATTTTCGGCGTTGGAGAATTGCCATTTCACGCCGCCGAATTCCGCCGTGTAGCGGTCGGAACCTGCGACCGGCATGCCGGCAGTGAAATAGGCGACCACGTCATAACCTTTGGCGCCGAGGCCCGCGTGCAAGGTGTTGTACTCGCCACCGGTTTGCTTGACGGCGAGCGCCGGCGTCGAGAGACCGGCAACGCCGAGTGCCACGGCGAGGGCGGAGATGCGCAGGAATGTCGAGAATGAGGTATTCATGATGTTGCCTTTCGATTGTTAAGTATGGAATGGAAGGAATGCGTCACGCTGCGGCGCGTACGGGCGAGAACAGCGCGACTTTGGGGAAGTCGATATCGACACGGGTGGCTTTGCCGATGATATTGGTGAAAATGTTGAGTGCAACTACCGAAATGACTTCGACGATTTCCGCGTCGCTCAAGCCGGCATTGCGGGCAGCGTCAAATTCCGCATTGGTGATTTCGCCCATATGCGCATTGAGCGCTTTGGCAAACGCAACCGTGGCAGCGGCTTTGGCGTCGCCCGAGGTGCCTTGGCGGTTTAGCGCCATTTCTTCGTTACTCAAACCTGCGCCGCGACCGATCGCCGTATGTGCCGATACACAATATTCGCAGCCGTTGCCTTCGGCCACGGCGAGGGCAATGCGCTCCTGGGTTTTCTTGTCGACGCTGGCTTTGCCGAGCGCCCCGTAGAGACCGAGGAAGCCCTCGAGCGCTTGCGGCGAGTTCGCGAGGATGCGGATGAAATTGGGGGTAACACCCAGTTGCGATTGCACCGCGTCGAGCAGCATTTTCGCGGTGCCGGTGGCGGTTTGGGGGTTGACGACATTGATTCTGGCCATGATGAAACTCCTGATGGTGATTGATGGGGGGATGGGTTGGAAACCTGTGCTCGCCGAGAGTTGTTTCAGCGATGACGACATTCTGGGGTACTGCGAAAATTGGATAAATGGGCTAGTGGCTATTTCATTACTGCAAAAACTGCAGTAATATCTTTGCCATGGACAGACTCCGCGCCATCGAAGCTTTCATCAAGATCGTCGATACGGGCAGCATCACGGCCGCTGCCGACGCGCTCGATGCGTCGCAGCCCGCGATGGTGCGAACGCTGGCGGCACTTGAACGCGACCTCGGTGTGCGTCTGCTAAACCGCACCACCCGCCGCATGTCGCTTACCGACGCAGGCCGCGACTATTACGAGCGCGCAAAACTGATCGCCGCCGCAGTCGAGGAGGCGCGGCAAAGCCTCACGTCGCGGCACGCGTTGCCGCGCGGGCGTTTGCGGATCGCCTCCTCGGTCTCGTTCGGCCGGACCTTTGTGGCCCCGGTGGTCGCCGAATTTCTCGCCGCGCATGCGGAGATCCATGTCGAATTGCTGCTGCTCGACCGCGTCGTCGATCTGATCGAGGAGGGAATGGATCTTGCGGTGCGCGTCGCCAAGCTGCCCGATTCGTCGATGATTGCGCACTCCGTCGGCGAGGTGAAACGAGTGCTGGTGGCAAGCCCCATATTCGTCAAATCGGTGGGGTTGCCGAAGTCGCCGACGGATCTCAAGGGGCAACGCTGCGTGAGCTTCACGGGGGTCACGTCACCCGCGCATTGGGAGTTTCATGAAGGGCGCAAACGCCTGCAAATTCCGGTCAAAAGCGCGTTCGTCACCAATCAGGTGGACGCCGGCGTGCTGGCTTGCGTCGAAGGGGTGGGCTTTGGGCGCTTCCTTGACTATCATGTGGACGCGCATTTGAACACCGGTACGCTTACCAGGCTGTTGAAAAAGTTCGAGGGCGAGCCGATTCCCGCCAACATTGTTTATCCTTCTTCGCGTCATCAATCGGCGAACGTGCGCGCCTTTGTCGATTTCGCGCAGCCGTTGCTCCGGCGGCGGGTGCGGGAAGCGCGTTCGGATTAGTCGGGCGCGTCCGCCGCGCGCCGTCGGCGGCTTCGCCAAAACTTTGACAACGCCGACAAAACGGCGTATTTGAGACATTCGCGTTTCAACGTCAACCGGAGGATTTCATGAAAAATCTGCTTCTTGCGGTCGCGCTCGTCGCGGGCTCGACCCCATTCGGCGCCGCCGCGCAAAGCGTCTTCGACGGCACCTGGAAAACCGACATCAAGACCATCGACTATCCAGCCAAGCCGGTCGTCTACGAAATTAAAGGCGGCCTGTACGAATGCAAATCCTGCGCGTTCAAAGCTCAGATCAAGACCGATGGCAAGGATCAGAAAATCGACGGCAATCCGTATGCCGACACGATGGCGGTAAAGATCGTCGACGAATATCACATTGAAGTGACCAGCAAGAAAGGTGGCAAGGTGGTAACGCAAAGCAAGTTTGCGGTCTCGACCGATAAAAATTCGATGGTGCGCGAGTACACGAGCAATTCACCCAACAACGCTGAAGTCGTGAAAGGTGCCACCAGTTTTGCACGCGTCGCTTACGACAAGAACGGCACCAACCAGGTGTCCGGCTCATGGCGCGCGCAAAAGGCCGACAAGATCACCGACAACGGTCTGAAAGTCACCTACAAGTCCGAGGCGGCAATGATGACCATGTCGCAGCCGACAGGAGAGTCGTACAGTGCCAAGACCGACGGTACCGATGCGCCGTACAAAGGCGATCCGGGTGTTACCAGTGTCTCGGTGAAGGTAAAGAAAAACACGTTGGAAGAAAATTACATGCGCGACGGCAAGCCGGTGTCGATGGCGAAAATGGAGGTGGATGCCACGGGGAAAAGAGCGCGTGTCGACTGGATCAATCACCTGACTAAAACCAACGGCAATTACACGATGGTCAAGCAGTGATTCGACGCTGAATCGGCCAAACGCCAGCATTCATGCGGGTTTTCGCGGCATTTAGCCCGGAAACCCGCGCCAGTGCTTGATCGATGTGGCCGTTAACGCCGTACACTCCCTTCGCCGTCAGCGAACAACAATACCAATCACGTCCACCACCGGACGTTCGATCTTTAGCGCGGGAAACCCAATCGAGGCATCCGACAACTGATTGGCGATCGCGAAGACGCCTGACGCAGGATCCTTGACGACCAGCGCGGTGCTGCCGCCGCCGTCTAGATTGAGCGCATGATGCGCGCCGAGCGATTGCATGAGCGCACCGAGTTCTTCGAGTGTCACGCCGCGGCTGTGATCCTGCCGGCCGTCGACGGCGACCATCAACAGTGTTCGCCCATCCGCACTCAGCCCGACCGCGCTGCGCGGATGGCGCGCCGCCGCACTGGGCCGCGCGACCACCTGCCCGCCTTGCACCACGATGGCGCTGCCGCTCACCGCATAGCGCGTGTCGGCGGGTAATTCAAGCGCGCGTTCGTGAAGCGTTACTTTGCCGTCGCGGTGGACCACCAATACATCGCGCAAGGATTCTTTCGTCGGGCGTGTCATCACCTTGCCGGCGGAAACGTGCCAGCCTTCCGGAATGCCGCAGTTGCCGACGAAATAAGGAATGCGTTTTTCCTTCATGACACGGGGAATCGGCGCAGCGAAAAAACTCGCGTTCAGCGTGATCGCGAAATCGTGACCGCGCGCGGCGTTGCTGGTGGTGTCGAGTTGCCCCACGCACGGCCCGGCACCATCGGGATCGGTTTCGTCGGCAAGTACGACTCTTACCTCGACACGCGGATCGGTCAAATCGACCTTTGCCATCACACCGGCAACCGGGCCCGGCCGCGTGAAGCGCTCGAACTGATATGGCATTGCCACATCCGACCAGGTGGGCAATGGTGCAAGCGCCGCACAGCCCGACAACGTGAGCAGAAGCCATTGCGCAGCAAGTGCGGTCGAATATTTCAAGCGTGAATTTGTCATGCGGACCAGAAAGAGTTCAAGTTGACTTGCACTGGGTTCGCCGTCGACGGAACCTGTCCTATACTGCCACACTGGAAACATTGCGGGAAATTGAACATGAGTGAAGACAGCAAGGCGTGTCCGGTTTGCGGTGAAACCATCAAGGCGGCTGCCATCAAATGCCGGTTTTGCAACACCGATCTTGCCGCCTTGGCCGCGAATCGCGACGCCGAGACTGAGAGTCCCTTGTTTACCGGGCACCCCGCGGTGATCGTCAGCGCGTGGCAATGGATTGCGGTGGTGTTCACGATTGGCTTGGCGTGGGTTTACTACTGGCTGAAGTCGCTTGATACGTCTTACGAAATCACCACCCAGCGCATCCGCATCGAGCAGGGTATTCTCTCCAAAACCAAAGACAGCATCGAACTCTTTCGTATCGATCATTTCGATTTGCACAAGCCGCTGGGCATGCGCCTGGCCGGCCATTGCCTGCTGCATTTGCGCTCATCGGACGCAAGTTTCGCCACCGTCATCATTTACGGCATACCGGAATTGGAAAAACTTGGCGATCGTCTGCGCGAGTGTTCGCTTCGTGAGCGCGCACGGCGGCGCGTCACCACGTTTGTCCAGGCATAGCGTGAATATTTTGTTCAGTAAACTCGCCAACACTCCGTCAGTGCGGATATGAATCCGCCCACCGCGATCCGCTGGACCGAGGGTGGCCTCTCGCGCTCGGCGCGCTGGCGTTCGGAGGCCGGCGTGCCGGCGCACAAACGCATCGCGATTGCCGACGAGCAGATGTCGGCCGATACCGCGTACCGCCTCGCGTGCGAAGGCACCGCGTTGTTGTGGCGCGGCGATTTTCAAAACGCGCGGCAATTGTTGTTGGCGATGGCGAGACGCGTTGATCGGAAATCGCGAGCGGCACCCAAGCCGAACGCTGCAACGAAGAAGCCAGGCAAGGCCGCGACCCGCGTGCCGGCCCCGGTGCCCATGCCGGCGGGGCCGCCCACCGACGCGTTTAACTTGCATCGTCTCGCGCAATCGCAACGCGCGCGCACCTTGGGGATGCTGTTGCTGCCGCTGTCAGGCGATTACACCATCGCGCTGCAGCGCGCGCCAGATTTGCAACGCGCCTGCGTGGAAGCGTACGGCGCACCCGGGGGCGACGCGCCCGCCGGCGATTCGCTGGTGTCGATGCGCGAAATTCTTGGCCTGATCGGTGCGCATGAGTGGCGCAAAAAGGGCGTCGAGGTGCCTGCACTCAACGGCCGGATTCATCCGCATTACGGCGTATTCGCGCCGGTGCGCGGTGAGTATGTCGGGTTGATCGCCGATACGCCGTTGCCGCCATCCGCTACTGGTGCGAAAGCGATGGACATCGGCACCGGCACCGGCGTGCTCGCGGCCGTACTCGCGCAACGCGGTTTCGCCGAAGTCATCGCCACCGACAACGACCCGCGCGCGCTCGCTTGTGCGAAAGAAAATCTGGCGCGCCTCAAGTTGGCCTCACGGGTGCGACTGAAAGAGGCGAACCTTTTTCCTAATGATAAAGCCGCGCTGATTGTTTGCAACCCGCCATGGATTCCTGCGCGTCCGAGTGCGCCGATCGAGAGCGCGATCTATGATCCGGACAGCCGTATGCTGCGCGGATTCATCGCGGGCTTGGCGGCGCACCTCGAGCCCAACGGCGAAGGCTGGTTGATACTTTCCGACTTGGCCGAACACCTGGGCTTGCGCTCCCGCGCGGAATTGCTTGAATGGGTCGAGGAGGGTGGACTTGTTGTGAAAGAGCGCATCGACGTTCGGCCCACGCATCCGCGCGCGGCCGATGCGAGCGATCCATTGCACGCGGCGCGCGCGGCGGAGGTGACTTCTTTGTGGCGGCTGCGGTCGCGTTGAGAACATTGCTGCCGTACCGTCGAAAGGCGGGCACATCGGGCAATGATCGACGGGAACAATTGAAACACAAGCAGCCACGCCGGTTTCCGGGAATTTTCGTCCTGAACGCCGCGACCATCAACGAGTTTGTCGATTGCGCCCGGTGTCATCGCTTATCAGGGCAACGTCCGACACGCCGCCTTGAATTTGGCCGCGCCATTTACACTCTACAATTCACGTTTTGAACCGAAAGGATCCACAATGACCATTTCCCTCTACGCCGCCTCGATCCCCGTCTTCAAGCAAATGCTGGGCGGCATGAGCACGGTGCTATCGAAAGCGGACGCCCATGCGACCGCAAAGAAAATCGACGCGAATGCCTTGTTGCAGGCACGCCTGTTTCCCGACATGTTTCCGCTGGTGCAACAGGTGCGGATCGCCGCCGATTTCGCGCGCGGCGTGCCGTCGCGACTGGCGGGCATCGAGCCACCGGTGTTCGACGGCACTGAGCAGAGTTTCGCGGACTTGCTTGCGACCCTCGCCAAAACCCAGGCGTATTTGGACGGATTCAATGCCGCGCAAATCGATGGCCAGGAAGGCCGCGAGATTGTTTTGCGACCGGGCACGCCGAAGGAGCGAAAATTCACCGGTCAAGCCTATTTGCTGGGATACGCGCTGCCGCATTTCTTCTTCCACGTCACCGCCACTTATGCGATTTTGCGTCACAACGGCGTCGAGGTCGGTAAGGGTGATTACATGGGGGCCCAGTAAGGCGAACCCGAGGTCATATCATTCACAGAAAATCAGAGAACATCCATGCCGCGTTTTTTAAGTTCACCCATCACCTGGATAGTTGTGGTTCTGCTGACGCTTGCCGGCGGCGGCGTTTATTGGCAAATCGATCGACAACAAACCCGCGACCGCGAGGAAAAAGCGCGGATCGCCGACGAACAGGCGGCGCAACGGCGCGCCGCCGAGCTCGAGGCGCGCCGCGCGCTTGAGCAAAAACGATTCCAGGAAGATATTCAGACGCAAAAAGACGCCGACGAAAAACAACGGCAGATGGACGCCGATTTCCGTCAGGATGAACTCAAGCAAAAGCGCTTCACTGCCGACGAACGCGTAACACCTTCGCCGCAATCCAGCTGGCAGTCGATGGCCGATGAGCGCAGTCGGCGTGAATCGGAGCGCCGCCAGCAATATGAGGATGAGGAATCGGTGCAGCGCGCGCGCGCCGAGGTCGAGCGCCAGCGCCGCGGACTGGAACAACGTGAACATGAGGAGCAAGCGGCGCGCGCGCGTCGCGAGGCGGCCGCACGGGATTCGAGTCCGGTGCCCGCACCCCCTGCCGCGGTACCCTCGACGCCGACCGCGCCACCGCCGATCATCATTCGCCCACCTGCGCCCAAGAAATGACGTATCAAATTTTGCATCGTCTGATGAAACGTCGTACTGCCCATGGCGGGTGACGCCGCTCAAGCTGTTTCCGCGCAATCGTCGCTCGCGAATTTGCTTCGGCAGCGCCGCAGCGTGCGCGATTTTCGCGTAGACGCGATTCCCGCTGCGATCCTCGACGCGATCCTGGCCGATGCAAATTGCTCACCAAGTTGGTCGAATACCCAGCCTTACCGGATTGCGATTGCATCGGGTGCAATTAAGGATCAACTTGCGCAGGCGCTGACGATGCGCTTTGATCAAGGCACGAAAGTGCTTGGCGGCGGTGCATTCGGAAGAGTCCGCGCCTGGTTGACGCGCGAAGGCATGCCCGACGGCGACTTCAAGGTTCATTTTGAATATCCGACGGATCTGATACCGCGCCGCCGCGCCACCGGATTCGGACTCTACAAATTGCTCGGCATCGACCGCCACGACATGGCTGCGCGCAATGCGCAAATGCGTCGCAATTTCGAGTTCTTCGGCGCGCCGACGGCGATGTTCATTTTTGTGCATGGCGGCTTGCGCGAATATGCCGTGCTCGATGCGGGCATATTCCTGCAATCGCTGATGCTCTCGGCCGAAGCGCACGGACTCGCCACGTGCGCGCAAGGTGCGCTCGCAACCTGGGCCGGGCCGGTGAAGACCGCATTCGACGTGCCGCCACATTACAAATTGCTTTGCGGCCTATCGATTGGCTACGCGTCGGATCAACCGGTGAATCAATACAATCCGGGGCGCGGCAGCGTGGAGGATTTGCGGATTCCGGCTAAACGCGTGTGAGCTCGTAAGCAACGATTGCCCGGATGCCGCCGGTGGCTTCCCGATAAACGTAAATCGCGGGATAATATTTTCATGCTGGATCGAATCAAACTCACTTACGCCATGGGCGAGTACTGCGTCAATGCGCCGTGGTCATATGCGCCTTGCCGCGAATTCTGGGGGCTAGGACTTGGCGGGCTCGCTACAGCAATCATCGCGATGGCGATTTTGGTATTCGCCGTAAAGCGCTGGCGCATCCATGGGATGCGCCGGGAATCGCGACGCCTGATGCAGGAATATCTTGAATCGCAAAAGCGCGTCGCCGACGAAGAAACCATGCGACGCGTTGCGTGGAAAGGCGATGGCATCGTCGTGCCGGAAGTCGATCAAGCTCAGCTTACCGCCGAGATCCGCGAGGCCTTGCGATCGCGAAAGATCAACGGCTGATGATCGCCGCGAACTTCGCGCCGACTCGCCATACCTAATGCGCGTTCGCGCGAGCCTCAATCTCCAGGTGGCAGGGTGCCAGCAGCAGATGCGTGAGCGCCTCCACGTCGCGCGTATGCATGTGTTCGGCAAAATCGACGACGCGTGGGTCGTTCGATTCCGTCAAGGCAACGATTAATGCGCGCGCCGCCTCGCGAGCGGTGGGGCGACCCGCCTGATAGCCGGGCCAATCCTTGTAGTGCGAAAGCAATTGTTCGCGATGATCCTGGTATAGCGCCGATACTTTCGTGTAATCGAGCTCGGCTTTTTTTGCCGCGATCTCCGCGTCGATCTCGGCATCGGTGTGACGATAGCGGGCTTTCTCGGCGTCGGTCCAATGCGGCTTTTCGCCATGACGTTCGCGCAGTGTGGCCATGGTGAGCTTCAATTCGATTTGCGAGTGCGTATGGCTATCGCGGAAGACGTGAATCAGATTTGCGCCGTGGCCTTCGGTGCCGACGTACTTCATTCCCGCTGCGACGCGACGCGGATTGAAGCGAAACTGCCGGTCGCATGCGGACTTGAGAGTGTCGAGAAGCGCGCTGATTTTTGCGGGGTTCATGGTGATTCCTCCATTGCGGAAAATCTCGACCCGCGCATTCGGCTTGTCAATCGGGCAGCAGCGCCCGATTGGCGCGTTTTTTTACGGCTATTGCGACGTCAAGTAGGTGCCTGCCGCGCCCACCGCGATATAGCCGGTGGAGGTGCGCGCGATCGAGGTCAATTCGTTCGTCGTACCTGAGGCTTGTGCTTGCCAGGCGAGGCCGTCGGCACTGGTGAGTATCGCGCCATTGGCGCCGACGGCGACAAACTGCCCGCCATAAACCGCTGCGTTTATCGTTTGGGTGGAGATCGGCGGCTGCAAGGTCCATGTAAGACCGTCGGTACTGGTGAGCAGCGTACCGGCGATGCCTAACGCCACAAATTGATTGCTGGTCACGGTGGTGGTGCCCGTGGTGCTGATGAGCGCGCCGAATGTCACTGCGCGCAAATCGCGCGTGGTGGCGGTGGCGATGGTTTGCCAGGTGATGCCATCCGTACTGGTGATGATCGTGCCGCCTGCGCCGACGGCCACATAACGCCCGCCGCCGTAAATGGCACCATACAGATTCTTGGTGGTGCCCGATGTCCCGGTGGTCCAGGTCGTTCCATCGGCGCTGGAAATAATCGTCCCGGCTGCGCCATAGGCGGTGAATGCGCCGTTGGCGGGCGAGGCCAATGCATATAGATCCGCGACGGTGCCGCTGGTCTTGGCGGTCCAGGTCAATGCGTCGGAGGTGAAAATCACCGTGCCCGCCGTACCGACGGCGGCGAAACCGAGGCCACCATTGAGCACAGCATTGAGATCGGCCGGGGCGGCAGGATTGGTCTGGGTGACCGGCGTGCCGCCGACCGGGAGGGAATAAATGACACCGCCTGCGCCGACCGCAGTGCTGGTGACTGCTGTGGCGCCGGCACCATTAAATTTCGCGGTACCGAGTGGGGTGTTGACGACCCAGTTGGATCCGGCCAATCGCGGCGTCGCGACTTGCGTCGTCGCACCGGTGCCACCCGGCCCGCCATTCTTGCGGCCATTCATCGTGAACGAATACGTGGTGCCATTGACCAGCCCGCCCACGGTGTATGGCGAGGTGACTTTGGTGATCGCGGCACCGCCGATCGAGAGCCAATTCGTGCTCGTGACGTCGCTGCCTCTCGCGTAAAAAATCCAGTATTCGACATCCGGCGCGGCGGTCCAGGTGATGGTCACGGAGCTGTCGCCGGCGACCGCTTTGAAATCAGGAGGCGCATCGGCGGAACTCGCCTTGCTGCCACAACCATTCAGAAATGTCGCGATGGCAAACGAGGCGACCAAAATTACGAATCGATTCACAAATATTCCTTGGGTCTGGTGCTTGGGGTCTCGACGGGAGACGACCGCAAATTATCCCACAATCTCCACGAGGCACCGGGGTTGCGACACCGTCGATTCGGCGTGGAGAGCGCGGCATTGCGGCGACGGTTGCCATTGCGAATCGGCCTCTACATCCTGCCGTTGCGAGAAGGTGCGGCTCACTGGTCGGTTGGCGTCGGTGATTGGCGCGGGTGAGCGTATACGATTGCGTCATCACAACCATACGTGTGCCGGGGTGCGCGCATTGGACGTGTAATTCGGCAACGTGAAACGAAACACTGATATGTATTGACCTGTCAAATGTAGCTGATTTGGTTGATCTTTTCCTGTTGGTCTTGTTGAAGCCATGTGCTGAACGCAGAGCGGGCGGCGGGACGACGATTGATCAGTCTGATATGCGCGGATTGGATACCGCATG
>JANPBQ010000195.1:0-3649 GCA_031430555.1 Betaproteobacteria bacterium | reverse complement strand
TTGTCGCTTGCTTAAATTTGCCATCCGAACATGATGCCCAATTCAAACGCAATTGAAAACACTGAAAGCCCAGTATCCATGCGGCTTTCAGACGATTTCAGCTACATATTTACCCACTTGTTTTCCTGAAGAGCCACAAATATGAACGAACACTATTTTGCCCCGTGTCCGCGCGGGCTGGCCGGTGTACTCGCCGCTGAATTGCAGGCGTTCGGTGCCATCAATTTGCAAGCGCAGGACGCGGGTGTGGTGTTTGAAGGTGACAAGGCGTTGGGCTATCGCGCCAATTTGCGTTCGCGTATCGCGAGCCGAATACTCCGGCGGGTGGCGTATTTTCCCTATGAGCAGGAGCAGCACATTTACGACGCGGCGTTTCTGCAACCCTGGCCCGCGTGGTTCGATGTTGCGCGCACGATCAAAGTTGAGATCAACGCGCATCGCTGCCCGTTGAAGAGTCTCGATTTCATCACGCTGCGCGTCAAGGACGCCGTCTGCGACAAATTTCGCGAGCAAGTCGACGTCCGGCCTTCGGTCGATGCGCGCGCGCCGGATATCCGCATCCATATTTTTCTCGATGCCACCCACGCGACGCTCTATGTCGATCTCTCCGGCGAACCCCTGTTCAAACGCGGACTGCGCGATCACACCGGCGAAGCGCCGCTGAAAAAAAATCTCGCGGCGGGCATCATCAAGTTGTCCGGATGGGACGGCAGTGAGGCGTTCATGGATCCGATGTGCGGCAGCGGAACGTTTCTGATCGAGGCGGCCGAAATGTCGCTCAACATCGCGCCGGGTCTATCGGGTGATCGATTGCGCGAGTACGCGTTCACGAAGCTGAAGGACTTTGACCGCGCGATGTGGGACACCGAAGTCGGCCAAGCGCGCGCCGAGCGCAAACCCGCACCGGCGGCACCGTTGCCAATTTACGGCTCGGACAAATACGGTTACGCGGTGACGGACGCGCGCGAAAATCTCACCGCCAACCTGCTGATCGACTGCGTGCATCTGAAGCAAGTGAATATTCTCGAAGTATCGGCACCTGCCGAGTCGGGGGTGCTGGTCACCAATCCGCCCTACGGCGAACGGCTGGGCGAAGTCGATGATCTCGCGGCCTTGTATCCGAAGCTGGGTGATTTGCTGAAGCAAAAATTCGCCGGCTGGCGCGCCTATTTTTTCACCGGCGATCCGCAATTGCCGAAGCTGGTGCGCTTGTCTGCGAGCAAACGCACGCCGCTTTTCAACGGCAAACTCGAATGTCGATTGTTCGAGTACAAAGTTATCGCGGGGAGCAATCGCAAACCGGCTGCGGTGCCGGGAGGCTGACAGGACTTTGAGCGTAATCAGCCGCGCAAAGCTGCAAACACCAGCATTGACGGGTGTTCCCGGGCCTTTTCAGCCCGAACGCCGCGCCAGTGCTTGACTATCGATATTACTTGACGATTTCCAAATGCTCCAAGCCCGCCGCCAAATCCTTCTCCTTGGCGTTCTTGCCTTCGAGCTTGATCTTCAGGCGAAGATCGTTGAGCGAATCCGCATTGCGCAGCGCATCCTCGTAGGAAATCATGTCGGCCTCAAACAGGTCGAACAGCGCCTGATCGAACGTCTGCATGCCGATCTCACGCGAGCGCTTCATCACGTCCTTGATTTCATGCACCTCGCCTTTGAAGATCAAATCCTGAATCAATGGCGAATTGAGCAAAATCTCGATGGCAGCGACACGGCCTTTGCCTTCTTTCTTCGGAATCAGCCGTTGTGAAACGAAGGCTTTCAGGTTCAGCGACAAATCCATCAGCAATTGGTGACGCCGCTCTTCCGGGAAGAAGTTGATGATGCGATCCAGCGCTTGGTTGGTTGAGTTAGCGTGCAGCGTGGACATGCAAAGGTGCCCGGTTTCGGCAAACGCGATCGCATAATCCATGGTTTCGCGGTCGCGAATTTCGCCGATGAGAATCACGTCCGGCGCTTGGCGCAGCGTATTCTTCAGCGCGGCGAACCAGTTGTCGGTGTCAACGCCGATTTCGCGCTGCGTGATCACGCAATTCTTATGTTCATGCACATATTCGACCGGATCCTCGATCGTGATGATGTGCCCGTAACTGTTTTCATTGCGATAACCGATCATCGCCGCGAGCGTCGTCGATTTGCCTGAGCCGGTGCCGCCGACCAGAATTACCAGGCCGCGCTTGGTCATCACCACGTCTTTCAGCACTTCGGGAAGATTGAGATCCTCCATCTTCGGAATCGTGGTCGTGATCGTACGCAGCACCAGGCCGATGCGACTTTGCTGCACAAACGCGTTCACCCGGTAGCGACCGATGCCCGTAGGCGCAATTGCGAAATTGCATTCCTTGGTCGCTTCAAATTCAGCCGCCTGCTTGTCAGTCATGATTGAGCGCGCGATCTCGCCCGTATGCACGGGTGAAAGGCTCGATTGGGAAACTGGCGTCATCTTGCCGTCGATTTTCATCGCGGGCGGAAAGCCAGCCGTGATGAATAGATCGGATGCGCGCTTGGCAAGCATCGCCCGCAAAAGCTGGTGAACAAATTTTAGTGCCTCATCGCGTTCCATGACTTCTCCTGTCGCGGCGCCGGGCCGATGGCCGCGCCGAACGGTTAATTAAACGAATCCTTATTGGCGGCTTTGCTGCGCGCTTCCGCGACCGTGATGACACCCTTCCTCACCAGATCCGCCAAATTCTGATCCATCGTCTGCATGCCGAGCGCGGTACCGGTCTGGATCGCCGAATACATCTGCGCGACTTTCGCCTCGCGGATCAAGTTGCGGATAGCCGGCGTGCCGACCATGATTTCATGCGCCGCGACCCGGCCAGTGCCGTCCTTGGTTTTGCACAGTGTTTGCGAAATCACCGCGCGCAACGATTCCGACAACATGGCGCGGATCATTTCTTTTTCCGCCGCCGGGAACACGTCGATGATACGGTCAACGGTCTTGGCCGCTGAACTGGTGTGTAGCGTGCCGAATACCAAGTGACCGGTTTCGGCCGCCGTCATCGCGAGGCGAATCGTCTCCAGATCGCGCATTTCACCCACCAGAATGATGTCCGGATCTTCGCGCAGCGCGGATTTCAGCGCGTTGGCAAACGACAACGTGTGCGGGCCGACTTCGCGCTGATTGATCAGGCACTTTTTTGATTCATGTACGAACTCGATCGGATCCTCAACCGTCAGAATATGACCGAATTCGTTCTCGTTGATGTGATTCACCATCGCGGCCAGCGTGGTCGATTTGCCGGAACCGGTCGGCCCGGTGACCAACACCATGCCGCGCGGTTGATTGGAGATTTCCTCGAAACTTTTCGGCGCGTTCAAATCCACCAGCGACAAAATTTTCGACGGGATCGTCCGCATCACGGCACCGGAGCCGCGTTGGTGATTGAAGGCGTTGACGCGAAAGCGCGCCAGATTGGGTATCTCGAACGAAAAATCGCACTCGAGATTTTCCTCATAGTGTTTGCGTTGCCCATCGTTCATGATGTCGTAGATCATTCCATGCACGTCGTCGTGCGACAGCGCCGGCACATTGATCCGGCGCACGTCGCCGTGGACGCGGATCATCGGCGGCAGTCCGGCCGAGAGGTGCAAGTCGGAGGCCTTGTTTTTGACACCAAAAGCGAGGAGTTCGGCGATT
>JANPBQ010000194.1:0-12187 GCA_031430555.1 Betaproteobacteria bacterium | reverse complement strand
CGTGATCGCGAAGATGGCCGGGACGGAATCGACCGCAAAAATGAGATCGACGAATTCGACCATGCACAGCGCAAGGAACAATGGCGTCACCGCGCGCGTAGAGGCTCCGGTCGCCGGGTCGGGTTCGCGCACAAAAAAAGCGTTGCCACGCAAATCCGGCGTGACCCGCAGATGGCGGCGCAACCACTTCAGCAGCGGATTGCCGGCGATGTCGGGCATGTGATCCGCGATCACCCACATCTTCACACCGGTCGCCACCAGGAAGGCACCAAACACGTACAGAATCCAGCTGTACTCGCTCACCATCGCGGCGCCGAGCCCGATCATGATCGCGCGCAGGACAATCACGCCGAGAATGCCCCAGAACAACACGCGGTGCTGGTATTGTCTGGGAATCGCGAAGTAGGAAAAAATCAGCGCGATCACAAACACGTTGTCCATCGACAACGATTTCTCGATCAGGAAGCCGGTGAAATATTCGGTGCCGCTTTGCGCGCCCAAGTACCACCACACCCAGATGCCGAACAGCGAGGCAACTCCGATATAGCCGGCTGAGAGCAGCAAGCTTTCGCGTACACCGATTTCGTGGTCGTCGCGATGCAGCACACCCAAATCCAGCGCGAGCAGGGTGACGACAATGCCGGCGAAGGCGAACCAGATCCATGTGGCGGTGCCGAGGAATGGGGTATGCAGAAATTCAATCACGGGTTCCAAAAAACGTCGCTCCGATGTTGGTTGCGTTGCGGGTTGCCTTGCAGACTGTACCGGTCACGCGAGGAATACGGTCGCGAGCAAACCGCCCGCGCCGAATCCGGCCAGCAGTTTCGCGTCGCGAAGATTATCGTTCCTGATTTCGCGCCATGCGCAGAAAAGTGCAACCGCCGCGATAACGGCGGTGCCGAGTGCCAGACTAGACATGCGCGACACCTCGCTGCGCCGGCGTGCGCGTTGGCGAATCGCGGTGCAACGCCCATTGCTCGACCGTGGCTTCGAGCATCGCCGCCTCGCCATCGGCCAGGTGCGCGTCGGCGGAGAACACGGCAGCGCACAAAAGCAACACTTTCCGCCGCAGTTGCGCATCGTCAATTTCCGCAAGCAATGCGGTAAACGTCGCCGGATCGATACGGCAGGCGGCTTCCCAGTTCTGATCCGATGTTGCGAGCAGGTCTTCGCATAGCGTGTGCAGGACACCCAGCAATTCCTCCTGCGTGAGACCGAGTTGACCGAGCCGATCGGTCCGCGCCAGAGCGTCAAGCTCGGATTTGCAGAGGTGGCCGTCGGCCAGCATCGCGAGTGCTACGATTCGTGCGGCTGCGTGGGGACTGTTGGTGGGATAAGTGCGCATGTTGAATTTTCCTTGCAAGTTGGTTGGCATACAAAAAAAGGCTATCGGGGAATGGCACTTACTTAACGGTTTTGGATGTCCGGCGAAGGGAATTTGTGCGCCAAAGGGCACCCATAAACCGTGTCGCCCCGGGGCGACAGCTTAAGTAAGTGCCATTCCGCTTTCGGGTGAATGTCGCCTCGCGTGATCTCGGTTCCGCCGCAATCATTCCGCCGAGCCACCCAGGCCGAACAGACTCATCAGGCTCGCGAACAGATTGAAAAGCGAGACGTAGAGGCCGACGGTCGCCAGCACATAGTTGGTTTCGCCGCCGTGGACGATGCGGCTGGTTTCGAACAGGATGAGCCCCACCGACAACAAGGCGACCATCGCCGAGACCGCGAGCCCCAGTGCGGGCAACTGCAGAAAGATCGCGGCGAGCCCAGCGATCAACGCGACAATCATGCCGGCGAACAGGAATCCACCGATGAAGCTGAAATCGCGCCGCGTCTGCAACACCCACGCCGACATCGCGAGAAACACAAGTCCGGTCGTGCCCAACGCCATCGCAATCGACGTGGCGCCGCCGGGAAGCGAGAGCGCTTTCGTCAGCATCGGCCCCAAGGTGTAACCCATGAAGCCGGTGAGCGCAAACACCGCCGGCAATCCCCATACACTGTTCTTAAGTTTGTAGACCAGAAATAGCAGGCCGAAATAGCCCACTAATGTCAGCAGAACGCCGAGGGCTGGCGCTTTGAGCACCACGCCGATCGCTGCGGTCGCGGCACTGAACAGCAGCGTCAAAGCGAGCAGCGCATAGGTATTGCGCAGTACGCGGAGCGCATCCGCGGAAATCGCCGGCCGCGCGGTATCCGAACGCGTTTCCGCTTGCAGTGCGAGTGATCGTGAATCGACCGTCGAGCGCTGAAGCGCGGGAGTGTTGCGGTCGATCGGCAATGTCTTGATGAGTGGTTCCATGGTTTTCGTCCTTGGCTAGTTTTCAAATGCTGGGGTGAGTTCGCGTCGCTCGCTCCGGTGATGCCTGTGTCCATGTCCCTGGTCTCTCTCGCGCCGCCGCCGCCAGTTGCGCAATAGCATCCGCGACGAGCGTGACAGCGCACCCTCGATTGCAGTGCGCCAATCACGCGCCATTGCCGTGATCGTGACGGTGCCGGCATGCGTGGTCTTCAATTCCAACCGGCACTGCTTGTCGACGCCGCCGCGCGGGCCGTTGACATCGGTGAGGCGCATTTTGGCGTGCGCCACCAGCCACGCCATGCGGCGCATCACAAACCAAACTCTTGCCGTTGCGGAGTCGCGCAGTGCGGCACCTTCCGGATCGCGGGATTCAAAAGTCACATGCATGTGGAACCTCCATTGGTTGAAACGCGTAGAAAGAATAGCGCTCAAATTGGTTCGGAAAAAGCAGATAATTGCGAATCGAAACTTCTGAAATACCGGAATATGAACCAGCACTTCAGCTACCGTCATCTCTACTATTTTTGGGTCGTCGCCAAGGAGGGCGGGATGTCCCGCGCGGCCGCGCGACTCGGCATGGCGGTGCAAACCGTCGGTACACAAGTGCGCGAACTGGAGCGCGCGCTCGGCTATGCATTGCTGAAGCCGGCCGGGCGCGGGCTGGAATTGACCGAGGCCGGAATTGCCGCGATGCAGCAGGCGGATCAGATTTTTCAGCTGGGCGAAAAATTGCCGGGTGTGATCCGCGACGCGGTGAGTTCGCCCGGCATCCGGCTCACGGTGGGAATTTCCGATGGCTTGCCGAAGCTCGTGGTGCGCCGCCTGATGCAACCGATCCTGCGTGAGCCCGGCTTGCGTTTACTGTGCCATGAAGACGAGTTCGGCGGACTGTTGGGCGATCTCGCGCTGCATCGGCTCGATGTGGTGCTCGCTGACCGCGCCGCGCCGCCGAACCAGAATCTCAAGGTCTACAACCATTCGCTTGGCGCATCGCCGCTCGCCTGGTACGCGCCTTCTACGCTTTTGTCAGCGGCGCGAAAAAACTTTCCGCAGTCGCTATCCACGGTACCGGTGCTATTGCCAACTACCCATGTTGCCGTGCGTGCGCGGCTCGATCAGTGGTTCGAGCGGCATGCCATCCGGCCGAACGTGGTAGGCGAATTCGAGGATAGTGCGCTTCTGAAAACGTTCGGCGCAAGCGGCATGGGAGTTTTCCCCGCCGCAGAACTGGTGCATCAGGCGCTGATGACGATGTATCAAGTAAAACGCGTCGGCGCATGCGACGGCGTGGAAGAAAACTTCTTCTTGATCGGCGCGGAGAAGAAAGTCATTCACCCGCTGATCCGGCGGCTGTTGCCACCGAGAGAGACGGCGATTGAAAAATGAAGTCAAGCACTGGCGCGGCGTTCGGCAACTATTATGCCGAAAAACCGCGCCAGCGCTTGTATTCTACTGACTTATGCAGGCGTCACTTCTTGCGCAACGGCGGCGCATTGGTGGCCGCGAAGGTGGTGTAGGTCTGCTCAGCCACGCGGTGCCACAGATTGATGTCATCGCGGAACTTGAGCCAGGGTTCGTACATTTTCTTGAACGCGGGATTCTTGTCGCTCTCTTCTTCGTACAAACCAAACGCCGCTGCTTGCGCCGCTTTCATGATCTCGTTGGAGAACGCGCGCAGCTTCACGCCTTTGCTCACCAGGCTGCGCAATGCGCTCGGATTCTTGAAATCGTACAACGCCATCATGTCCATGTTGGCTTCGTACGCGGCCGCTTCAAACGCCGCCTGATATTCCTTCGGCAGCTTTTCCCATTCCTTGGTGTTGACGAAAAACGAGTACATGGAATTGGTTTCCCACCAGCCGGGGTAATAGAAATTCTTGACGACTTTGTAGAAACCCAGCTTCTCGTCGTCGTACGGTCCGATCCATTCCGCGCCGTCAATGGTGCCTTTTTCCAGCGCGGGATAGATATCGCCGCCGGGAATTTGCTGAGGGATCACGCCGAGTTTGGCGAGCACGTCGCCACCCAGACCCGCTATGCGGAATTTGATGCCTTTCAAATCGGCAACCGTCTTCACTTCCTTGCGCCACCAGCCACCCATTTGCACGCCGGTGTTGCCGCCGGGGAAGGTAATGATGCTGTAATCCTTCATGAATTCGCGCACCAGTTGCAGTCCGCCGCCGTAGTACATCCAGGCGTTTTGCTGGCGCTGCGTGAGGCCGAAGGGCAACGTGGTGTCGAAGGCGAACGCCTTGTTCTTGCCGACGAAGTAGTAGGACGCCGTGTGCGAACACTCGACGGTGCCGTTCTGTACCGCATCGACGACGCTGAACGCGGGAACGATTTCACCCGCCGCGAATACCTGAATCTGGAATTTGCCGCCAGTGATTGCATTGAGCCGCTTCGACAAGGTTTCCGCGCCGCCGTAAATGGTGTCCAGGCTCTTCGGAAAGCTGGAGGCGAGGCGCCACTTGATGTTAGGTAGCGCCGGTGCCTGCGCGATGGCTTGCGAGGCGGCAGCGGCGGACATGACGCCGCCCGCAGCAGCGGTGCTTAAAAATTTGCGACGACTGAGAGACATGGAATTCCTTTCGGTGGGGGACATGGCACGTAGGCAGGACCATCAACTACTCTGCAAATCATATGCCAATCATTGTGGACAAGTCTTGACGATGATCTAGTCGAGCGTTGTCCGTCCGACGCCGGCGCGGAGAGAATCGTTTCGGCGGGTGAACTGTGGTCAACATGGCGGTTCGATGCGCGGATTCGGTGCGCTTTACCGGCATTTTTCACGTGGCCGCACTTAAGCGGTGCGCGAATATTTTGTGGCGAATGTTTCCGCAATGTCGGCAGGCCGATCAACAATCGTATTCGCGTGCTGAAGTTCGGCGACGCTGCCGTAGCCCCACGTCACGCCAATCGCCTGGCAACCGTTGGCGTGCGCGGCGTCGATATCGTGCACGCGGTCGCCGATCATCACGGTAGGCCGCAAAGCAAGATTGATGTGCTCGCGTTCGAGCAGGTAGGCGATGAGATCGGCTTTGTGCTGCCGCGTGCCATCAAGCTCGCAGCCATAGACACCGTCGAACGGCGCGGACAATTCAAAGTGATCGAGAATGGTTCGCGCATAGACGTGCGGCTTCGCGGTCGCGAGCAGAATTCGGTAGCCCGCCGACTTCATCGCATTGAGCGTTTCCGGAATGCCCAGATACACCGCATTTTCATAAAGGCCAATTGAGGCATAGCGTTCGCGATAGTGCGTCATCGCGCGCTCAATCTCATGCGCGTCGTCGGTGTCGAGCAGGGTGGCGAATGAAGCGCGCAGCGGCGGGCCGATCGCGAAGCGCAAATCGTCGGTGTCGGGCGACACCCGCGCCATTCGTTCCAGCGCGTAGGCGATCGAGCGGGTGATGCCTTCTTTGGGATCGGTAAGCGTGCCGTCCAGATCAAACAGTGCAACCGGCTGATTCGACATCGCCGCCTTCAATGTGCGTGATGCGCGGACTGCGCACGCGCGATCGCCTCGACGTTCATCACCAGCGAGTTGCCGCCGCCCGTGTCGAAGGTCAGCGTCAGCGGCACCTTGTCGCCGGCTTTGATTGGCTTGGCGACTTGCATCAGCATGATGTGCATGCCGCCCGGTTTCAATTCGATGGTTTTGCCTGCGGGAACATTGAACGCTAACTCGGCCTTCATTTCCATCACGCCGTCTTTCATGTTCATGCTGTGCAGCTCGGCGATGTTGGCGACGGCGGTTTCCGCTTTGACCAGTTTCACGGTCTTCGCGGATTTGATGCGCAGGTAGGCGGCGGAAACATTCGAGCCGGGAATCGTCGCTTTGATCCAGACATCGGAGATTTGCGGCGCCTCTGCAGAGGATTTCTGCGCGCATGCGGCAGGCAAACCATTCAGCGCAGCGAGTACGATGGCAATGCGGAAAAATGTTTTCATGAGGTCGTTGAACGAGGAATGAGAAGTTCGGATTGCAATTGCGTCGCCGCCCGGCATGCGGCCTGCATTGTATCGCCGCCGCCGCTGTGAGGCACATCGCCGATCAGCGGTGCGTCGATCATGCGCACCAGTGCGGACAAATTTTCCGCGCGTGCGTTCATCGTTTCACTCGACGCCGAATTCGCGATCCAGCCTGCGAGTGTGAGCCCGCGTGCGCGAATCGCCTCAACGGTCAGCAATGCGTGATTTAGGCAACCGAGGCGCATGCCAACGACCAATACCACCGGCAATCGCAACGCAGCCGGAATTAGCGCCATCGATTCGCCCGCCGACATCGGCACCAGAAATCCGCCCGCGCCTTCCACCAGCACGACCTCCGCATCACGAGCAAGCTGCCGGTACGCGGTACCGATGACATCGAACTCGACGTGGCTGCCATCGTGCAGCGCCGCGATGTGCGGTGCGATGGCCTCCTGGAAGCAATAGGGATTCACGGCCGCCATCGGATGGCGATTGCCCGTTGCTGCCATGAATAGTGCGACATCTTCATTCATCGCCACACCATCGACATCGATGGTGCCTGCCGCGATCGGCTTCATCGCCGCTACCGACAAGCCGCGCTGTTGCAACGCGAGTATCAGCGCGCAGGTAATGAGCGTTTTTCCGACGCCGGTATCGGTGCCCGTGACGAAAAATCCTTTCATGATTCGTGTCTGCCTTCACCCACCATGCGTTTGAATTCCGACAAATCTATTTTTTGTTGTCCATCGATGGTCTTGCGTTTGCCGATTTCGGGTTTCCAGGCGTGGCCGTAAACCACTTCGTACGTGGCGGGCAACCGACCTTCTTTTCGGAACCGTTCATAGGCATCGACCATGCGCCGCCAACGATGTTTACCCATCAACCCGTTCGCGCGCCCGGGTAACACATTGTGCGCGCCGATGCCCTTCAATTCGCGCAGCAGCGGCATCAAATCGGTGTAGGTAAGTGTGATGATTTCCTGATCCATCACCGGATCCGCAAAGCCGGCATGCACCAGAATGTCGCCAATGTCGTGCATGTCGGGAAACGTGTTCACATGCGGCCCATCATCGATGGATTTAAACGCCGCGCGCAATTCCTTCAGCGTGTCGGGACCGAATGTGGTGAACATGAAGAGACCTTTCGGCTTCAACACGCGCACGGTTTCCTTCGCGATCCGTTCGGGGTCGCACCATTGCATTGCAAGATTCGACAGCGCGAGCTCGAAGGACTCGCCCGCAAATGGCAGCGTCTCCGCATCGGCGCAAACGTACGATTGCAAGGGCGCGCCGCCGAACAGGCGTTTGAGAAGCGCGGGCCGGGCGGTCTTGTTGCGCGCGACCGCGAGCATCACCGGTGCGATGTCGAGCGCCGTGATGTCGGCATTTTCATAGCGTTCGCGCAGGCGTTGGGTGGCGTTGCCCGTGCCACTGCCGATATCCAGAATGCGTTGCGGCACCAGCTTGATGTAGTCGAGTCGCTCGAACAAGCGGCCACCGATTTCACGCTGCAAAAAGGCGTACTCATCGTAGGTTGGTGCCGATCGACCGAAGGATTGGCGCACAGCGCGCTTGGCGGGGAGTGGAAGCGAGGTCACGGCGTCAAAAACGCAAGCAGGTGATCAAGAAAAATGTCGCGATGCGACAGAAACGGCGCATGCGCGGCGTGCTCGATCAGGCAATACGTGCTCTCGGGAAGATGGTCGGCGAGCCATTGCGCGGAAGCGGTGCTGGTGAGGGCGTCGTGGTCTCCCTGGATCACTAACACCGGTGCGGCGATTTCCGGGATGAGAACGCGGATGTCGCTCACGCGCAGGATGTCGAGGTTCGCCGCCAGATTCGCGACCGTTGGCGCGCCGTGCGCGCCGACCGCTTCCTGCAATTGGCGGATCACCTCGCGCATCTCCGGTTGGTTCAACGCCTGCAACGCCAGAAAGTTTCGAATCGTCGCCAAATAATTGGTGGAAAGTCGCTTCGCGAAATCCGCGAGCACTTCCGGCTTTTTCCCTTGCGGCCAATCGTCGGCGGCGACAAAGCGCGGTGTTGCGCACACGGTGATAAGTTTGTCGACTCGCGCGGGATAGCGGTGCGCGAGCGCCATGGCGCAATGCCCGCCGAGCGACCAGCCGAGCACATGCGAGCGCGTCGGCATTGCGTGCGTTAGCGCATCGACCATGGCGGCCACCGACGACACCGGCGCGCCATGCGAGCGGCCATGGCCGGGCAGATCGATGATGTGCAGCGTGAAATGCGCCGCGAGGGCATCGCGCACGCCATTCCACACGGCACCGTTGAGGCCCCAGCCGTGCAGCATCGTGAGGTTCGGGCCGCGACCGACGACATCGACGAAAATGGTCATCGCTTGCGACTCAACTTAATGGCAGAGAAAAATGACCCCGCTTCATCGCCGCAACAACTGCACTTCCAGATCCGTGATCGCGGTGATGAGGTCGAGCAAATCCTCGGCCGTGTGATTGGCGTTGAGCGATACCCGCAGCCGCGCTGTGCCGATCGGCACTGTCGGCGGGCGGATCGCCGGCACGAACATATGCCGATCGCGCAGGTTTTCCGCGAACGCGAGCGTGTCCGCATTGCCGCCGATGATGATGGGCTGAATCGCAGTTTGCGAGTACGGCGTTTTTGCGTATTGCAGCTTCATCGAGTCGCCGAAAAAATCGATCAGCGTTCGCAGATGCGTGAGGCGTTCGCGCTCTTCGCGCATGATGGTGAGGCTCGCTTGCATCGCTGCCGCGATCGCGGGCGGTGTGGCGGTCGTGAAAATATAGCTGCGCGCGGATTGCAAAATCCACTCGACGATGTCTTCATGCCCGGCGACAAACGCGCCGTAGCCACCGGCCGCTTTGCCGAGAGTCGCCATGTAGACAATGCGCTCGCTTTTCACGTTGAAATGTTCGAGCACGCCTTTGCCGCGATAGCCGAGCACGCCGAAGCCATGCGCATCATCGAGCACCAGCAGCGCATCGTATCTTTCGGCGAGCGCCAGCAACTCCGGTACCGGGGCGATATCGCCGTCCATGCTGAAGACTGCGTCGGTGACGATTAATTTGCGTCCGCCGTCCGGTGTGGCCGCTAACAGGCGGTCGAGTTTCGCGAGGTCGGCATGCGGATAGCGTTTGAAATTGGCACGCGATAACAACGCGCCATCGTTCAGGCAGGCGTGGTTGAGCTTGTCGGCGTAAATGGTGTCGCCGCGTCCGGCGAGCGAGGTGAGAATGCCGATATTGGCCGCATAGCCCGACGAGAACAACAGCGCCTTCGGCAAGCTCAAATAGTCGGCGAGATTTTCTTCAAGTTCGTGATGCGCGCGCATGTGGCCCGACACCATATGCGACGACGCGGCACCCAGCCCGTAGCGTTTGAGGGCGCGCATGGCGGCTTCCACCACCTTCGGATGATTCGCGAGGCCGAGATAATCGTTGCTCGCGTAGTTGAGTACGCGGCGGCCATCCACCACCATCGACGCGTCCTGCGGCCCATCGACAATGCGCCGCACGCGCAATTGATCGGCTTGCGCGAGTTCGGAGAGGTGGGCGTTGTAGTCGGAGAGGGGCATTGGCGGGGCGGGTCGGCGGGGCGCGGTAGGGAATTTCCAGACAGGCCTGCAATCAATATATGAGTGAATTTCGCGCGGCCACGGTCAAATTTGTCACCCCGGACTTGTTCCGGGGCCCAATTGACTCATCGCTAAATTGGGCCCCGGAACAAGTCCGGGGTGACAGCGTGGTTTGGGCCACATGTTCCAAACTCAAGCATTGGTGGGCCGTTCCAGGTAAAAGTGCGCGAAACGCCGCGCCAGTTCTAGGATTTGTCAGAGTGGTGTAACGCCCAATTTCTCAAACAACGCCCGATCGCGATCCACTTCCGGGTTACCTGTGGTGAGCAGTTTCTCGCCGTAGAAAATCGAATTCGCACCCGCCAGAAAACACAGCGCCTGCGTGGCCTCGTTCATCTCCTGCCGGCCGGCCGACAAGCGCACAAAACTTTTCGGCATCGCGATGCGCGCGACCGCGATGGTGCGCACGAACTCGGTCCAGTCGAGCGCCTGCTCGCCTTGCAATTTCGCATGCAACGGCGTGCCCTCAACTTGCACCAGATAATTGATCGGCACCGATTCCGGCGGCGGTTCCATGTTGGCCAATTGCGCGATCAGGCCCGCGCGCATCAGCCGCGATTCGCCCATGCCGACAATGCCACCGCAGCAGACTTTCACACCCGCGTTGCGCACTCGCTCCAACGTATCGAGCCGATCCTGATAGTCGCGCGTGGTGACGATCTCGCCATAGAACTCGGGCGACGTATCGAGATTGTGATTGTAATAATCGAGACCGGCGTCTTTCAATTGTTCGGCCTGGCCGTCCTTCAACATGCCGAGCGTGCAGCAGGCTTCGAGCCCCAGCGCTTTGACTTCGCGCACCATGTCGAGCACGCCGTCGAGATCGCGCTGCTTCGGCCCGCGCCAGGCGGCCCCCATGCAAAAACGCGAGGCACCGTTTTGCTTGGCGAGTTTTGCAGCGGCAACCACGTCAGCAACATCGAGCATCGCTTCGTTGTCGACACCGGTGTGATAGCGCGCCGCCTGCGGGCAATAACCGCAATCTTCCGAGCAGCCGCCGGTCTTGATCGACAGCAGCGTTGAGAGCTGCACTTTGTTGGGATCAAAATGTTCGCGATGCGTCGATTGCGCGCGATGCAACAAGTCCGCGAACGGCAAATCGAACAACGCTTCGATGGTCTTCAGCGGCCACGCCTCGGCCGGACGGGTGTACATCCGGGATGCCGGCATCGTGATCGATTGCGGGGGTGCGGACACCAGTGCCGCGACGGATGGATTCATGTTCAAATTCCTGAAATGTCGATTTGGGCAAACATGGCATCATTGCCAAAGCGGGCCGATATGTCAATTTTCGCAACTATGTTTCGGCGACAATTGCGCAAAAAATAGGCAACCCAAGGTCTGGCCTGCCCACTGGGCGAATTTTTTTCGTTATGACTGTTTTCCGAATGTCGATTTTGTGCCGGTGCGTTCGTCATGTGAGTGCGCGGCATGGGTCGCGCGACATTTCAATCCCAAGGAGACCTCCATGCAATACATGCTGCTGATTTACGGCGATGAAAAAATATGGCATTCGATGTCGCAAGCCGAAATAACCAAGGTCATGCAAGCCTACGGAAGCTATACAAAGGAACTGCTGGCGTCGGGAGCGATGCGCGGCGGCTCGGAGCTGGCCCCCATCGTGTCGGCGACCACGGTGCGCGTGCGCAACGGCAAAGCGCTGACCACCGATGGCCCCTTCGCGGAAACCAAAGAGCAGCTCGGCGGCTACTACTTGATCGATGTCGCTAATCTTGACGAAGCGATCAAGTGGGCCGCCAAGGTTCCCTCCGCGCTCCACGGCTCGATTGAAATTCGACCGCTGACGGAAAGTCCGACCGAAGCGCAGGCCTGACCGGCCGCGATGTTTGCGCACGCCATCGCCGAGATCCATCGCCGCGATGGCGGGCGCATTCTCGCCGGCTTGATCCGGCGGCTCGCGAGTTTCGAGCTCGCGGAAGAAGCATTGCAAAACGCCTATGCAAAGGCCTTGGAACACTGGCCGCGAGACGGCGTGCCGGATAATCCCGCCGCATGGCTCACCACGGTCGCGCAGCGCAGCGGCCTGGATACATTGCGACGCAATGGGCGCATCCAGGTCGAGAGTGAAAGCGTGCTCGCCGCGATGTCGGCACCGATTGATGACGTGGCGGAGGAGAATCATTCCGGTGTTACCGACGATCAATTACGGCTGATTTTCACCTGCTGCCATCCGGCGCTCGCGCAATCGGCGCAGGTCGCGCTTGCATTGCATACCTTGTGCCGCCTGACCACAACGGAAATCGCGCGCGCGTTCGTCGA
>JANPBQ010000193.1:0-3415 GCA_031430555.1 Betaproteobacteria bacterium | reverse complement strand
AACGGTACACGCTCCCGGATTTCGACTTTCTCTACAGCGGCGTTGCTGGCCAGAGATAGCAGGAGGCAGGAGGCGGTTGCAGCGAGGTGGAGTTTTTTCATGGTGCTCATGTTGTGAAGTTGGGGGATTCTTTAGCGGGGTATTGACGGGTTCTGTCGCAGTAAAAACCGTTGGCCAAAGAAACATGGCTGATTTCACTGAAGAGTTTCTTACCAAAAATGCTTAATTCGACAGAACCCGTGAACGTCTGTTATCGGCAAAATTGAGAGGTATTCACGACTGACCGCACCTGGCCGAATCCTGACTGTCGACAAAAATCTGATTGCTGATACGCTGATTCCGGCGAAGGACGCGGCTGGACGAAAAGGCACCAAGAATACCCCCCCCGAAGAGGGGCTTGGTGATCGACTCCCGCGATGCCGACCTGTTTGGCTTTTCGCAACCCTGTCTGCGCGGGCCGCCTTATTTTTTTGGCTCCTTCAGAAAGACGTTGTAAAGCACGATGTCGGACTTGCCGACATTCTTAAGCGTGTTGGGCTTGCTGTCCGCCTCGACAAACTTCACCTCACCGGTCTTCCACTCGACTTTTTCTGTCGTGCCGTCAGTGTAAGTACGCATCAACGTTCCGCCTTTCAAGACTTTTACCACGCGGTCGGGACGCGTTTGATTGCTGTTGCCAACGTCGCCAGGCTTGAAGGTAACTTGGAACACGCGCACCTTGTCGTTTTCCACGTAGTAAATAAAGTCCGATTTACCCTTCTCCGCTTTTGCGGCCGGAGCCGCTTTCGCGTCTTTCGACTTATCCTGCGCGATTGCCGGGCTAGCAACCAACCCTGCGAACACGAATGCAGGAACCAATGCACCCACAATCCACCGTGATAATTTCTTCATTTCCACTCTCCCAAATGTAGAACGTCTTGTTCAAGAAACGCATGGACGTGCAAATTGCAAGTCGAGCGCGAGAGGACAGCCGGTTCGGCTTGACACGAGATTCCATGGCTTCTGCTCTTCAGGTTGTTTACATGCACGATCGCAAAGTGCTGAAGCGGGAGTCTATGCAGGTGGCGCATTGGCACCAAGAAAAGCGGGGCCTTGCGCCCCAAGAAAGACTTAGACTGCGGCTGGATGACCGACCCTATTTGTTTTCGGGGTTCAATCCAGCAGCGCAGGAAATCATACGACTTTTCCGCAGCGAGGGGGAATCTGTCTGCAACCGGCCAACAGGCTCGAATTTTCGAAGACTGCTTACGAGAAAATTGGAGCAAGCCGATGAGAGGCCGCAAATGGCCGAAAGCTGTCAGTTGATTCTGATGGGACTATCAGATTGTTTCAGCAGCAAAAGTGGAAGCGCACCGATAAGCCGGATTCTGTTACGGCACTTGCGTGCTATGACGGCCATTCCTCTGGGACGTACGTTGCCGCACGCCTCAAGCACCCTACCCGCAGGCTCCGCGGGACACACGTCAACGCCTGCCTATTTGGGTTTGCTCCAGGTAGAGATTGCCCGTTTCACCCTGCACAAGTTGCCCTGCGCAGACTCGTCTCTGTTGCTCTGATCCTCACCTCGCGGTGGATGGGTGTTACCCACTACCCTGCCCTGTGGAGTCCGGACTTTCCTCTATGTAACAAGTACACAGCGACCGTCTGGCGCGCTTCCGTCTGGATTATCTCACGCGCTCTTGCGCGATCCGCCGACCGGCGCGGAAGTATTCGCGGTTGTCGTAGAACTCGGCCGCAACATTGCGCGCATCCCAACCGGGAATGCCGAGCAATGGCAGCGGTGCGAGCATGCGGGCGTTGGCCAGATGGTTAACGTCGCCTATCCATCGCGCGGCCGCCGCATCCAATGGTTCGTCATCACCAATATTGAGCAGAATCGCTTTACCGGTGAGGCCAATGAACGGTGCGAGCGCTTTTTCCATCAAGCCGTGCCCCAATAACGCAAAACGCATGTGCGCCATGACGTCGGCGCGGCGCTCGACAAACAATGCGTGCCATCGAAATTCGTGCACAAGATCGAGGAGGCTCGGGTCGGCGCTGGCGACGATGACGCCGCTTTCGTCGATCATCGTCAGAACATCACGCTCGACGGGCCGCACAGTGGACGCTGAAGTCATGTGTTTTAGGTGCCCCGCGTTGATCGCGGCTTTGGTCTGTGGAAACGCGATCCATTGCAGCGCGTTGAAAAAATCGTGGTTGTTGTCGCGGGTCGGAACTTCGCCCGTCGCGTTGATCGTCATCTCGTAGCCCACAGCGGAAGTATTTGCCGGTGGCTTGAAACGCGCACGCACGCCGCGCCGCACTGCCAACTCATTCAGCGAATTCAAATCACGGCAACCCGCGAGTTGATCGAGTTCACTGCGCACCGCATCGAAGAACGGCGTGTTCAGCGCCGCATCGATCACACCATCCGCCACGCCATGACCTCGCCCGCGCGCAGCGGCACCAATCCGGATTCGGTGAAAGGCACTTCCTCCGGCACGGTCCACGATTCTTTTTTGAGGGTGATGGTGCCAGTGTTGCGCGGCAGGCAATAAAAATCCGCGCCGTGAAAACTCGCAAAGCCTTC
This sequence comes from Betaproteobacteria bacterium, assembly GCA_031430555.1. Classification (GTDB taxonomy): domain Bacteria; phylum Pseudomonadota; class Gammaproteobacteria; order Burkholderiales; family Usitatibacteraceae; genus UKL13-2. The sequence continues at coordinate 846 of JANPBQ010000193.1, read as the reverse complement.
AAGTTTGCCGAGCGCATTGGCGGCATCGAACGCTTCGGCATAGAGCTCCATTGCATGCAACGCGGAATAGCAACCCGCCGCGCCGCAGCAGGCTTCCTTGCTGTTGCGAGTATGCGGCGCGCTATCGGTACCGAGGAAAAATTTCGGGTTGCCGCTGGTGGCGGCGTTCAACAAGGCAAGGCGGTGATTTTCGCGCTTCAATATCGGTAGGCAATACAGGTGCGGGCGCAGTCCGCCTTTGAAGATCGCGTTGCGGCTGTACAAGAGATGTTGCGGCGTGATGGTTGCAGCGATGTTGTCCGGTGCGGCCAATACATATTTCACCGCGTCGGCGGTAGTGATGTGTTCGAGAACAATACGCAGCGTCGGGAAGCGCAGCGTGAGCGGAATCAGCATTTTTTCGACAAACACTTTTTCACGGTCGAACACATCTACGTCGTCACCCGTGACTTCGCCGTGCAACAACAATGGCAATCCGGCATCCTGCATGGCCGCGAAAACGGCGTCGCAATTCTTCAGATCCGTCACGCCCATGTCCGAGTTCGTTGTCGCGCCGGCCGGATAATATTTGACGGCTTTCACGAATCCGCTTTGCGCAGCGAGGACGATTTCTTTCGGCGACGTGTTGTCAGTCAAATACAGCGTCATCAACGGCTCAAACGATGCGCCGATCGGCAGGGCATCCAGGATTCGATCACGATAGGCGGCGGCCTCAGCCACGGTGCGGATCGGCGGCTTCAGATTCGGCATAACGATTGCGCGCGCGAATTGATTTGCCGTGTGAGGGAGCACCGCTTTCATGGCGTCGCCATCGCGCAGATGCAAATGCCAGTCGTCGGGCCGGAT
>JANPBQ010000192.1:0-5461 GCA_031430555.1 Betaproteobacteria bacterium | reverse complement strand
AACGGTACACGCTCCCGGATTTCGACTTTCTCTACAGCGGCGTTGCTGGCCAGAGATAGCAGGAGGCAGGAGGCGGTTGCAGCGAGGTGGAGTTTTTTCATGGTGCTCATGTTGTGAAGTTGGGGGATTCTTTAGCGGGGTGTTGACGGGTTGTGTCGCAGTAAAAACCGTTGGCCAAAGAAACATGGCTGATTTCATTGAAGAGTTTCTTACCAAAAATGCTTAATTCGACAGAACCCGTGAACGTCCGTTATCGGCAAAATTGAGAGGTATTCACGACTGACCGCACCTGGCCGAAAGCAGCCATCCAACACTCAACCCGCTTTTGCCTCCAACGCATCCACCACCCACCCCGCCGCATTGAACCCCACCTGCTCAAATATCTCCACAAAACACGTCGGCGACGTCACATTCACTTCGGTCAAAAAATCGCCGATGATATCGAGCCCGACAATGGTGAGCCCATCGGCTTTCAACTGCGGCCCCAGTGCTTCGGCGATTTCGCGGTCGCGTGGCGAAATGGGTTGCGCCACACCGCGCCCGCCGGCCGCGAGATTGCCGCGCGTCTCGCCAGCTTTTGGAATGCGCGCGAGACAAAACGGCACGACCTTGCCATCGATCACCAGCACGCGTTTGTCGCCTTTGACGATGTCGGGAATGTAACGCTGCGCGATGATCGTCTCAGCGCCATTGATCGTTTGCACTTCAATGATCGCGTTGCGGTTTGGATCGTCCACGCGCACACGGAAAATCGAGGCGCCACCCATGCCATCGAGTTTTTTGACGATCACATCATTGTGTTCGTCGATGAAGGCGTGAATGCGCGCCATGCTTTGCGTGACGAGTGTGGGCGGTACAAATTGGGGAAACTTCGCGGTGGATAATTTTTCGTTGTAGTCGCGCAATGAACGTGCACGGTTTACGACACGCGCACCCTGTTTTTCGGCAAGCTCCAACAATATCGTTGAATACAAATACTCCTGATTGAACGGCGGGTCTTTGCGCATCAGCACCGCACCAAAATCGGCGAGTTTGGTCTCAGCCGAATGCGTGACCGTAACCCAGTTGTCGTTGTCCGCGCCCACGGTGAGTTTGCTTGCCAGCGCCGTCACGTCGCCGCGCAACATCGCCATGTGTTTTGTTTCAAACGCGAAAATTTCATGCCCGCGTTTCGCCGCTTCGCGCATCATGAAAACGGAAGAGTCCTTATAGGCTTTGAGCTTCTCCAGTGGATCGACGATGAACGCGATTTTCATCGATCAATCCGCGGCAACAGTGACCGCCGCAGCCATCGGCCTGATCATCGTCGGCGCGGAAGTCGGCACCGGCAACGCTTCCACATCCACTGTCTCCGACAACGCCTGCAACTCCTTCGCCGCCGCCAGCATTGCCAAACGCGCCACCACGCCGTAGGTGTAGAAACGATTCGGCGGCGCATCGGGCATGCCGCTGCAATCGGGCGTGTGGCAGTCGGTTTCAAAGGCGAGTGGCACAAAACTCATGCCGCGAGAGTTCAGATTTTCGTCCACACCACGATCGGTGTTGACGCGATAAAAACCGCCGACCACGAATTGATCCATCATGTACACCACCGGCTCTGCCACGGCACCGTTGACGCTCTCGAACGTATGCACGCCCTCCTGCACGATCACTTCGGAGACTTCCAGCCCTTCTTTCACCACCGCCATTTTGTTGCGTTCTTTGCGGTTGAGTCCACGCACATCTTCCGGCGAACGGGCCGTCAAAATGCCCATGCCGTAAGTGCCAGCGTCGGCTTTCACAATGACGAACGGTTTTTCCTTGATGCCGTATTCGTTGTACTTGGCCTGCGTCTCCGCGAGCACCGCTTCGACGTTCGCGGCAAGACATTCCTCACCTTCGCTGGCACTGAAATTGACTTTGCCGCACTGGCTGAAAAAGGGATTGATGAACCACGGATCGATGCCGATGATTTTCGCGAAATCTTCGGCGACGCGGTCGTAGGCGTGGAAGTGCAGTGTTTTCCGGCGCGTGGTCCAGCCAGCGTAGAGCGGCGGCACCACCGGCTGTTGCAGTTTTTTCAGCAGCGCAGGCACGCCGGCCGAAAGATCGTTGTTCAAAATAATCGCGCACGGGTCGAAGCCATCGAGCATCAGCCGATTGCCGATGCGTTTGATGGGCTCAAGGATCAGTTTTTCACCGTTCGGCAGATCGAGCGTGGTCGGCGCGGTGATCTCCGGCAGCAACGAGCCGATGCGTACATCCATGCCCGCACGTGTGAGGATTTTCTGGATTGCAGCGACATTGGTGAGATAGAAAAGATTGCGTGTGTGATTTTCCGGGATCAGCAAGAAGCGCTGCGTATCCGGGCAGATTTTTTGCACCGCCACCATCGCCGCCTGCACGCAAAGCGGCAGGAATTCGGGATTCAGATTGTTGAATCCGCCGGGGAAAAGATTGGTATCGACCGGGGCCAATTTGAAGCCGGAATTCCTCAGGTCAACCGAGGTATAAAACGGCAGCGTATTCTCGATCCATTGCGCGCGGAACCAGTGCTCAATGGCCGGCATGCTGTCGAGAATTTTCTTTTCCAGATCCAGCAGCGGACCGGTGAGCGAGGTGGTGAGATGAGGGACCATGGGATTCCAATTTGGGAGTATCGACAGGCTACGTTGTGGCAACCATTGGTCGTTTCAAGGCCGATAAGTTTACTCCCAATCAATGCAACGTCATGTGACCGGTTTTCAACTCACCGGTGATAAACTTTCGCCTGTGCATCAAGGCAATTTGCCCCACTGTGACGGCAATCCCACATGGGTAATTTGGCCGGTCACTCCGCTCCTCCTTTCGAACAAATGAATCCTTTGCACGGAGATCCTTCGCGCTGCTCAGGATAACAAACAAAAAAACGCATGCACATCCATATCCTCGGCATTTGCGGCACCTTCATGGGCGGCATCGCCGTCCTCGCGCGCGGCGCAAGTCACACGGTCACGGGCTGCGACATCAACGTCTATCCGCCGATGTCCACACAATTGGAGACCGCCGGTGTCGACCTGCACACAGGCTTCGATGCGGCACAACTCGATGCAGTCAAGGCCGACCTTTACGTCGTCGGCAACGTGATGACGCGCGGCATGCCGGTGATCGAGGAAATGTTGAATCGCGGACTGCCCTACATTTCCGGCCCGCAGTGGCTCGGTGAAAATTTGTTGCCGGGCAAATGGGTGCTGGCGGTCGCGGGCACACACGGCAAGACCAGCACCAGCGCGATGCTGGCGTGGATTCTCGATTACGCGGGCGTGGCACCGGGTTTCCTGATCGGCGGCGTGCCAAGCAACTTTGGTATTTCCGCGCGCGCGCCGGTCGGCGATTCACCGTTCTTCGTGATCGAGGCCGACGAATACGACACCGCGTTTTTTGATAAGCGCAGCAAGTTCGTGCATTACCGTCCGCGCACCGTCATTCTCAACAATCTCGAATACGATCACGCCGATATTTTCGCCAACGTCGAAGCGATCGAAACTCAATTTCATCATCTGGTGCGGACCGTTCCGGCGAACGGCCTCATCGTCAGTAACGGCCGCGACGCACACTTGAAAAACACCTTGGCAAAAGGTTGCTGGACGCCGGTCGAATCATTTGGCCCGGGGGCGATGTGGGATTTCAAGCGCGGCGAGCGCGACGCGCAGTTTCACGTCTTGTGCAACGGTGATGATCGCGGCATGGTCGATTGGGATCAGATGGGCACGCACAGCACACTCAACGCATTGGCGGCAGTGACAGCGGCACGACACGCGGGCGTGCCCACCAAGCTCGCCATCGAGGCGCTGAATACCTTCACTGGCGTCGCACGGCGCATGGAAAACAAAGGCGAGATCGGCGGGATCACGGTGTACGACGATTTCGCGCACCACCCCACCGCGATTCAAACCACCGTAACAGGATTGAGGAAACGCATCGGTGATAGCTCCCGCATCATCGCCGTGCTCGAACCGCGCACCAACACGATGAAATTGGGCGCGATGAGTGCAGCACTACCCGGCTCGCTGAGCAACGCCGATGTGGTGTTTGTCTATGCGAACAATCTGGGATGGGACGTGGCGAAAGCGTTCGAACCCATCGGCACAAAGACGGGCATTTTTGAAGACCTCGATGCGATGGTGACTGCGATTGTGGCGATGTCAAAACCGGGCGACCACATCCTCGCGATGAGCAATGGCGGTTTTGGCGGCGTGCAGGGGAAGATTTTGGCGATGTTGGCCGCGCGGGAAATGCAGGGGGCGGATTCCATAGCGTAAAATTAGCCGGAACGCCATTTGGCGAGGCGTTTGGAGGTAAAACATGCGGAGAGGCACACCGATGCTTGTTTCAACGATTGGGGGGGGCGCGCTCAGGATTTTAGTGCAACGTTTTCTTTACCATCTCTGCCCAGACTTCGTTTGGTGTTCGCCAGCCTAGACATTCACGCAGCCGGTTGTTGAGCTTCTCGGCGATCACGTTCAGTTCGGCCTGTGTGTAATTTGCCAGATTGGTACCCTTGGGCAGATATTGTCTCAGCAAGCCATTGGCATTCTCGATGGCACCCTTTTGCCACGGGCTGTGCGCATCGGCGAAGTAGACATCGATGCATAGGTTGGCCGCCAGCGTGGCGTGTTCCGCCATCTCCGAACCCTGGTCGTACGTCAGAGTCTTGCGCAGCGCCGGCGGCGTCATGCTGAACGCGGCTTCGAACGCCTTTCGAACCGTCACCGCCTTGGCGTCGGTCAGGCGTGCCAGTACCACGCGCCGGGATTGGCGTTCCAATAGCACCCCCACCTCGCTACGATTCTTCTCGCCCTTGATCAGGTCGCCTTCCCAGTGCCCTGGCACCGTACGGCTATCGACTTCCGCCGGCCGCTCGTCGATCGAGATGCCCCCCACCAGCCGCACCTTGGACACGGGTTGGGTCAGCTTGCTGCGCGGTCGGCGCTTCTCGTGATGTTGCCGCAAGCCCTCCTGCACCAGCACCGCCTTGAGCGCGTTGCGCGGCAGCACGTAGAGCGCCTGGTAGATGGTTTCGTGCGAGACCTGCATATCGGCATTATCGGCAAAGTCGTGCTTCAGGGCTTTCGCCACCTGCTCCGGCGATTGTCCGGCCTTGAGCTGGCGACAGGTTTCATCCCACAGCGGGCCATCGCCGAGCTTGCGCCGCCGCCCCTTGCGCCGGGCGGCAATATTGGATCGCTCGTGCGCCCAGTGGGCGCGGTAGCCAATGTCGGCCACGCTATGCCGCCGAATCTCCCGCCCCACCGCGCCCGTCGAATAACCTATCCCCTGTGCAATGATTCCCTGCTTCACACCCGCCGCCAGACCGCGACTGATCTCTTCGCGCACCGCCAGCGTCATCTGTGTATATGTATAACTCTGCTTCCCGCTTTCCATCGCAACTCCCTTTCGTGAACATAATACTAAGGTGTTGCACTAATACTTAGAGACCGCC
>JANPBQ010000191.1:0-31328 GCA_031430555.1 Betaproteobacteria bacterium | reverse complement strand
TGCCCGAAGTGAATTCCACCACACGCACGCTCAGAGCGCGCATCGAGGTCGCCAACCCCGGCCACCGCCTGGCACCGGGCATGTTCGCCACCATCGCCGCCGCCGCGACCGCGAAGCCCGCGACACTGCTGGTGCCATCCGAAGCCGTCATCCAGACCGGCAAACGCAGTGTGGTGATCGTTGCGGAATCGGGTGCCGACGGTAAACAACAATTTGCGCCGGTCGACGTTGAAATCGGCGCAGAGAGCAACGGCATGACCGAGATAAAAACCGGCTTGAAAAAAGGCATGAAAGTGGTGTTGTCCGGCCAGTTCCTGATCGATTCCGAAGCGAGCCTCAAAACCACCGGTGCGAGGATGGGTGATGCGCCGCCCGCGGCGAATGCGGCGGCAAACACGGGCGAAGGCAAAGTTGAGGCGATCGAAAAGGACGGCGTCACGCTCTCGCATGGCCCCATCAAGTCGCTGAAGATGGGTGCCATGACGATGACCTACAAAGCGCCTAAGAACGGGGTGCCAGGTGGCATCAAGGTCGGGCAGACCGTTTCGTTCGATTTGGCGCTGACACCTGACGGTGAAATGGCGTTGACGCGCATCGAGCAAGTACCGGTGCCCGTGACCGGGGGTAAGAAATGATCGCCAAGCTGATCCGCTGGTCGATCGTCAATCGCTTCCTCGTCCTGCTCGCGACAGTGGCCATCGCCGCGTGGGGCGTGTGGTCGATTCTCCGCGCGCCGCTCGATGCGCTGCCGGATTTATCCGACGTGCAAGTCATCATCCGCACACCTTTTCCTGGGCAGGCACCGCAGATTGTCGAGAACCAGGTGACGTACCCGCTCACCACCACCATGCTCTCGGTGCCGGGCGTGAAAACGGTGCGCGGTTATTCTTTCTTTGGGGACTCCTTCGTCTACATTATTTTCGAAGACGGCACCGACCTCTATTGGGCACGCTCGCGCGTGCTGGAATACTTGAATCAGGTGCAATCGCGCTTGCCGTCGAGCGCAAAACCGGCTTTGGGGCCGGATGCAACCGGCGTGGGCTGGGTGTACGAATATGCGCTGGTGGATCGCACCGGCCAGCACGATCTAGCCGAGTTGCGCGCATTGCAGGATTGGTTTCTCAAGTACGAATTGAAGACATTGCCGAACGTCGCCGAAGTCGCGTCCATTGGCGGCATGGTGAAGCAGTATCAAGTGGTGCTCGATCCGGATCGGCTGCGCGCGTACAACATCAGCCACGGCAAAATTATTGCGGCGATCCAGAACGCGAACCGTGAAACCGGCGGATCGGTGCTGGAGCTGGGCGAGGCCGAATATATGGTGCGCGCCGGCGGTTACCTGAAAACGCTGGATGATTTTCGTGCGATCCCGATTGTGACCAGCGACGCCGGTGTGCCGGTGCTGCTGAAGGACGTGGCGCGCATTCAAATGGGGCCGGAGATGCGCCGCGGCATCGCGGAATTGAATGGTGAAGGCGAAGTCGCGGGCGGTGTGATCATCATGCGCTCGGGCAAGAATGCGCTGGAAACCATTGCCGCCGTCAAAGCTAAATTCGAACAACTGAAAGCGGGCCTGCCGGCGGGCGTGGAGGTGGTACCGGCCTACGACCGTTCGGGATTGATCCTGCGTGCCGTCGATAATCTGCGCACAAAATTGATGGAAGAATTTCTGATCGTCGCACTGGTGTGTTTTGTATTCCTGTTTCATTTGCGCTCGTCATTGGTGGCGATCGTCTCGTTGCCGCTGGGAATTCTGGCGGCGTTCATCGTCATGCACTACCAAGGCGTGAACGCCAACATCATGTCGCTGGGCGGCATTGCGATTGCCATCGGCGCAATGGTCGATGGGGCGGTGGTGATGATCGAGAACGCGCACAAGCATATTGAGGCGTGGCATCACCAACATCCCGGCAAACCACTCGCAGGCGAGACACACTGGTCGGTGATCGCCGATGCGGCCGCCGAAGTCGGCCCCGCACTTTTCTTTTGCCTGCTGATCATCACGCTCTCGTTCATCCCGGTCTTCACACTGGAAGCACAGGAAGGCCGGTTGTTTTCGCCGCTGGCGTTCACCAAAAGCTACGCCATGGCGGCATCTGCGGGCTTGGCGGTGACGTTGATTCCGGTGCTGATGGGCTACCTCATTCGCGGCAAGATTCCGAATGAAAACAACAACCCGTTGAACCGCGTGTTGATCGCGCTGTACCGACCGTTGTTGGACGGCGTGCTCGCGTTTCCGAAAACGACATTGCTGGTCGCGGTTCTGATTTTGCTCGCGACCATCTATCCCGCAACGCGCATCGGCGGTGAATTTCTGCCGCCGCTGGATGAAGGCGATTTGTTGTACATGCCCTCGGCCCTACCCGGCCTTTCGCCCGGAAAAGCCGCCGAAATATTGCAGCAGACCAACAAGCTCATCATGCAGGTGCCGGAAGTGGCGCGCGCATTCGGCAAGATCGGTCGCGCCGAAACTGCCACCGATCCGGCGCCGCTGGAGATGATTGAAACCACGCTTCAGTTCAAGCCTCGCGATCAATGGCGGCCTGGCATGACGCCGGAAAAGTTGATCGAGGAATTGGATCGTACGGTGAAGCTGCCCGGGATTGCGAACCTGTGGGTGCCGCCGATCCGAAACCGCATCGACATGCTGGCCACCGGCATCAAGAGTCCGGTGGGCATCAAAGTGGCCGGCACGAAGTTGGGCGAAATCGATCGCATCGCCAACGACATCGAGCGCGTGGTGAAAACCATTCCGGGCGTCACTTCGGCGCTGGCGGAACGATTGAGCGGCGGGCGCTACATCGATATCGACATCGACCGTGCCAAAGCCGCCCGCTATGGCATGAATGTATCGGACGTGCAAAGCGTAGTCTCAGCTGCCATCGGCGGCGACAACATCGGCGAGACGGTGGAAGGCCTGCAACGCTTTCCGATCAACGTGCGCTATCCACGCGAATTGCGCGATTCGCTTGAAGGCTTGCGCAACCTCGCCATCGTCACCGAACGCGGCGCGCAGATTACGCTCTCAACCGTTGCCGACATCAAGATCACCGACGGCCCGCCGATGGTGAAAAGCGAAAACGCGCGCCTGTCCGGCTGGGTGTATGTCGATATCCGTGGGCGCGATTTGCAATCGGTGGTGCAGGATATGCAGCGAGCGGTGGCGAAGGAGGTCAAGCTCACGCCCGGCTATTCGATCGCCTGGTCGGGACAATTCGAATATCTGGAGCGCGCCACCGCGAAGCTGAAAGTGGTGGTGCCATTCACGCTGTTGATTATTTTCGTGTTGTTGTACCTGACCTTCCGCCGTGCCGATGAAGCGCTGCTCATCATGGCCACGCTGCCGTTCGCACTCATTGGTGGATTTTGGTTGATGTACTTGCTCGGCTACTCGATGTCGGTGGCAAGCGCGGTCGGCTTTATCGCGCTCGCCGGTGTCGCGGCTGAATTCGGCGTGATCATGCTGCTGTATTTGAAGCATGCGTGGGAAAAACAAGTCGCGCTTGGTCACGGTGACACTGACGCACTGTTGAATGCGATCCGTGAAGGTGCGGTGTTGCGCGTGCGGCCCAAAGCGATGACCGTGGCGGTGATTCTCGCCGGGCTATTCCCGATCATGCTGGGCGGTGGCACCGGTTCCGAAATCATGCAACGCATCGCGGCACCGATGGTGGGCGGGATGATTACGGCGCCGCTGTTGTCGATGTTTGTCGTGCCCGCCGTTTATTTGTTGATGCGGCGGCGTGCGCTTTTCAAGGGCAGTCGGGACAGAGTTCACCGAGCGACAAAGCTGTCCGGTGGAATGCCGAGTTAGGCAGCAACTTTTCGCAGCGTGCGTGGATGAAGTTCGGCGAGTGCTGCGAGAATTGCAGGCACAGCACGAATAATGTCTTCCATGCGATTGCTTCTTGCCAACACGATGAGCACGGCAATTGGCAGCGAGGAGATATTTTGCTGGTATTCGATACCTTTGTCGGCGGTGAGCAAGACATCAAAGTCGGCTGCCGCAAGCGCCAAAAGTTTCCCGTTCTTGATTCCAGCCCATCCCATCCGTTGAACCGAATTCGCCGCGTGCCCCACCAATAGCGAGCCAAGACGAGCGGGAACCGATTCGTCAAGCAGGATGCGCATCGGGTGCGAGGGCAACGCGGGCATCTTCCAAAACGCGTACTGCCAGTTCCCTACTCACAGACGGGAAGTCTTGGAGAAATACCTCCAGCGGGTCGCCTGCTTCGAGGTGCTCAAAAAGCACTCGAATTGGCACACGACTTCCGGCGAAAACCGGCGTTCCACCGAGAATTTCGCGGTCAACAATTACGTGTGTAGATTCCATGCGTGTACCTCCAATGCGAGCGTCGTTCATAGTCTACTGCGAGAAGGAACGTGGGTGTTTCTGGCGCTGGCGAACGTCTGAGCTCAGGCTGCAGCACGTCAGGACCGTCGCGCATGTAGCGAATGAATTGCGGCCAACTTAATTTCCCGAGGAGAACATTGATGGCGACCGTCGCTTAGGCTTCCAGTTTCCAGACATTATGTCATTCAACATGGCGTGGGCAGACCCCATTATGGTTTCAATCATCAGATGATTGAGATATGTGAAGGCACAATAGCAACACTCCGCCTCTTCTTCCGTTATGGAAATGTCAGCCATGCACTTTGGGTGGGTTAGGCGATTCCTGATTCTCAGCATGAGATCAATGTTCTTCCAATCTGAGGATCCAAAGTCTACAGGTATTGAGATCCGATGCTCCTTCAAGATTGAAACGATAAGCCTTATCCCAACTTTTAGAGAATACCCCCTTGGCTGAACGCATATTTCGCCCTTCTCATTTATGGAATATGACTCTTCTCTTAGCGCGGATATTTTATGTAGAGAGGCGTTCTTGTCAGTGATGATGCTATCAACGATGTACATCTTAAGTTGCCAATATTGCGCCTCAATTGCAGAAAACGTGGATCTGGCGAATTCACGCCGACTCGCGTCTGAAGGTTCATTCTCCATGCGATGTTTGGCACATAGGACGTCTTCTGCCAGAACCTTTGAAAAGCTGTCAGTCGCAGTGGACTTTTTCTTCTTCACGTGTGCCTCCCAATGGCCGCTAATGACCACGGCAAGGTGCACCGTGCTTTTGTGGCGTCCAGCGAACGAAGGGAACGACTTTGAGCGACGTTTTATGTCTACCGGAAAGTGATCTATGAGAAAACATCGCCTGCAAATCTCTCAATCTCCGTAATCATAGATTTCACGTCTGCAATTGTAAATTCAGACGGCTTCCCATGTGCGGCACTGTTTCGAATAGCGGCGACTGCAGTAATTTTTTTCAGCACCAATGAGTTGTACTCTCCCGCCTTGGCAAGGTCAGCATTCATCTTGTCTAATTTACCGACAGGCAATCCTTTACGGTCGCAAAGAGTTCTTAAAGTCGTTTCCAAAACCACTCCAGCGACCACCGCAGCAGCAGTACCATAGCCAGCATCCAATAATTCCCTGGCTTGATCAAGCTCAGTGCCTGCAAGTTCGGCATGGACGAGATTTCTTACAGATACAAGATAGCCACCTTCAAAGTCTTCCTTTGCTGCAAGGAAGACAGCCTTAACCCTTTTGAAAATGCCGTAGTTGTCTCCGTAGGGCGTGGGTTGTTCGCCTTCCATAAATGATTTGAAGTGCTCGCTTTCCTTCCCGCATGCAGAAACAATGAGACTTCTTGCTTTAACACACCAATTAAGCAACTGCTCAGGATCAACTTCCTCATACCTTCCAGAATATTCGCTGTGTTTTGCCTGGCGAGTGGCCTCAAGTTGTTGAAGCTGGACGGCAAGCTCAGCGAAGCGCTTAGTTAATATTTTAATCAATCAAATTTCCTCACTCTTCTAAATCAAACGTTCGACATGAGCGGCGGGCCAAAGGACGCGAAGCGACTTTTCGGACGTTCGCTCGATGGAGGGGTTAGGCCACACTGTTCGGCAGCAGGGACGTGAGCAACTCGGCACCTGAGTATGGATTCGGTCGCGCGGTTAGGATTGGCTGCATGAATCGTTGCAGAACCAGCTCTAGTGCATTGATGCGAAGCCGACGCAATCGCATTTCTTGCTCGAACGATGTTTTCTCCCTCCTCTCTGGGTATCGAAAGCCCACTAGCACGAGATCGCAAGATAGTGCCTGGATAACTCCGTCCGAATACGAGGGCGCTAACCCGCTCGACTGCATGCCCTTAGATAGCCCGTTCATCCAGAAGTCGAAGTGCGGTTCAAAGTGAGACGGCAAACGCCCAATGAACGAACGACTCGATGAGCGACCGATATAAAACGGTTCTGGCGAGCTTCCATGAAAGAAGAGGTAACACCCATTCGGATGAGTTGGATGAGACGCTAGATCGCCCAAGGTGAGCGCGCCGACGTGTTTGCGCGGAGAGCCCAACAGCACATCTTGGACTTCACTTAGTGTCAGCGGAAGTAGATGGTCGATAGTGACAAGCGGAAGTGACATTGCGTGGGGCCAAACTCAATAAACAAAGAGCCGCATCCAAACGCTGTTTCTGGCTGCGCCCTATCATTCTGGAAAAGGCGGAAACGTTTCTTGCAATCATGGGTTTCCGCCAGCAGATTTTACAAATATACCCTCATAACAAAATCATGTTTTCCATCAATCGCGTAAATTTAGACATTCGACCATACGTCGTTCACAAACGGCAGTCAACACGCGGATTCGGCAAAGGCTGCGATGGCAATATTTAATCGTCATCGCCATTTTCACCAAACGCGACGGGCAAGTGAACACGTTGATTCGCTGCGAATCGCGGATTCAGTATTCCTGCTGACGCATCAAATTGCCGGCAAAGGTAAACTGAAATAACGCCATCTGAAATCGAGCAACCCCGGAAATGAATACGTCCATTCTTCACGCCCTCGTCGCCGCTGCACTGTTCGGCGCGAGTACGCCGCTGGCAAAATCTTTGGTCGGCGACATATCGCCGCTGTTGCTCGCAGGCTTGCTGTATCTGGGCAGCGGCTTCGGCTTGACCATTGCACGTCTGGTTCGCGACCGGCGCTGGCAACCGTCAGGATTCACGCGTAACGAGTGGCCGTGGTTTCTCGGCGCGGTATTTTTTGGCGGCGTGCTCGGTCCGGCGGCGCTCATGTTCGGCCTGACCTCAACCAATGGTGCAACAGCCTCGTTGCTGCTGAATCTCGAAGCGGTGTTGACGGCGGTTCTCGCATGGGTGGTGTTTCGCGAAAACGCGGATCGCCGCATCGTGCTGGGGATGGCGGCCATTGTGGCGGGTGGTGTCGTGCTTTCGTGGGGCGGAAGTGCCGATGCTGCCACCGGCTGGATCGGCCCATTGGCGGTGGCGGCGGCCTGCCTTTGCTGGGCGGTCGACAACAATCTCACGCGCAAAGTATCTGCGTCCGATGCGCTGTTGATCGCCAGCGTCAAAGGCTTGGTCGCCGGCGGATTCAACACCGCGCTGGCCATCGCGCTCGGCGCGTCGATGCCCGCCGGTGATAAGGTCGCGCTGGCCATGGCGGTCGGCCTAGTCGGCTACGGGATCAGCTTGGTGTCATTCGTGCTCGCCTTGCGGGGATTGGGTACCGCGCGCACCGGCGCCTATTTTTCCACGGCACCGTTTATCGGCGCGGCGGTAGCGATCATTTTTTTCGGTGAAACCACGTCGCTGGCATTTTGGGTTGCGGCCGCGTTGATGGCGCTGGGAGTATGGCTGCACTTGACGGAAGACCACGGGCACGATCACACGCACGTGCCGATGGATCACACGCATGATCATGTGCACGACCAACATCATCCGCACGCACACGATTTTCAGTGGGATGGCACCGAGCCGCACGGCCATCCGCATCATCATGCAACGATCACGCACAGCCATCCGCACTTTCCGGACATCCATCATCGGCATCGGCATTAGGCGGCGTGCGGCACGACTGAAACACCAGCACTGGAGAGGCTCTCAGGGCAAATGTGGCTGGAAACACCCGCCAAATGGCGATCTACGCTATTTTATGCTGAGTGGTTGATGCGCCTGCGACAATCCGAACGCGATTCAGAAGCACTTCCTCGCCGAGGGTCCGATCCTATCTGAACACGCTTTTGCCGGGCGAGCGTGCGAAAGTTTTACTGCAACATGCGATCCGTGGCGATGCACTTCGCCGTGTCTCCGAAGTCACAGGCGTGTCCCGATCAGGCGAATGAATCGGGATTTTACTTTTGCGACGGCCTCTCACCGGGAGAGTCGCCGTTCACCTCGAAAATTTCGTGTTCGCGCACAAGCGCATATTCCTGCTTCAGCACGATGTAAAAGTCGGCCAAGTCGTCCGCGCTCACATGCATCTGGAAGATCGGCCCATATCCCCTTCCGTTTGATCCCATCCGAAGATCATTGCCCGGCTTCATGAGCAGTGTGAAGTGCGGCGACTTATCGCTGAGCACGCCGCAAATGCGTTGTTGGATCGCATCGCTTCCCATATCATACGATTCGCGATTGGCAGCCGGCAACTCCGCAAGCAAAAATGGAAACCCGTAACCCGGCACCACCTTGAGGTGAAAATCATCTTCGTATGCACTACGCCAACTGCCGGCATCTCCATGCGCAATGCGTTGCTCCAGAAATGGGATCAACGCTTCGTCGTCGTCCTGCCACATCTCGAAAAACCCAAGGCGTCGCGAATATATCCGATGGCACACGGCGTCATTCAGCAGCGGCACGCCGCGCGCCAGAAATCCCACTTCCGCAACGATGTTGGTCTCGTCCGCAACGCCAAGAAAAGTAATTTGCAGCGAATTGAACTCTGTGTTCAGCGTGGCCATGCGTAGGTGTTTGCCTTCACGGCGCAATAGTTGTCATCGAGCGCAGGGGCCAGCGCAAGAATCGCCGCGATCCGCCGCGCCATTTCCGTGAGGTACTTCGCCTCATCAATGGAGAGGTCGCGCCCGAGCAAGGCGCGCTCGCGGTACGAGAGCCACTTTTTCATCACCTGATAACCGCCCAGTGTGAATTCCCAAACCGGCTCCGGAATATTTTTCCAGTACGCCACCCCATTGAGATAAACGTCTACTACTTTCTGACTAGCCCCCTCTCCCCCCGAGGGTGAGGGCTGGGGAGCGGGGGTGGCCGATGAATCACCACCCACCGCACGCACCACAACCTTTCCTTTCCCCGGCATCGTCACCCCGCCCTTGCCGCTATGTCCCCAACCCGCCGTCAGCGCCAGTTCGCCCTTATCCGGATTCAGCGAACCACCGCCAACACGCGAAATCACCGCGATGCTTTTCAACTCCGCGCGCACCGCGCCGCTGGTAACCCCGGCAACAGGCGTGTCGATATCCATCAACGCGGCGAGTTGCGTGCCGAGTGCGGCAGAGGCCTCGAGCAATTCTGGCGAGGCGGGGAGGGGGATACGGGGCCAGTTCTGGCGGAGGGCGCCGGCATTTTCATTGTGAAACAGATTCGCATGCGTTATCGCAAGCGTATGAAAAAAAAGCGCAACAATGTTCGCTTCAATCGCGCTGAGATAGGAGGAGGTTTTCGCAGTTACGTTTGGATGAACTTCAGAATCCGAAAGTCGTAGCGGTGTGGAGATGTGATTGCTTAGATGCAGCGGAAAGAAGTTTGCGCCTCTCTCCACAACGTGGCGGCAGCCGAGACTTTGAAGATACGAGCATGGCTCAAACTCTTTGCGATGAGATTGCGCAACGCATAGCCAATGTTTTGCATAAGGAATCTGGACAAAATAATCCGCTCGGTTCCTATCTAACAAGTTTGTTTCTGGCTCCCAATACAACCAACGATTATCAAACGGCCGGTAACAAAATCGTACGAAGTTGTCATCAATCAATCCACGCGCTGACAGTCTGGCTCGTGTCGGCAGTGGATCAAAATCCCCTGACTTATCCATCAATGCTGGAATCTCGTGTTTGATTTCCGCATCCGTTATGCGTGCGTCAAAATAGCGCCGCATCCGTTTCACGAGTTTCTCGCGATCTATATCTATGAGTGCCTCGTCTCGTGCTGTTTGGACCCCAGGATAGGAAGTGGGAAACAAGTCTGGGAGCTGGGGCCAACCATGATAGTCGGCACCAACAATGCGCGGCTTGAACGGAAAGCCTAGTCGCACATCCGGCGAAAGTTTGACCTTCGAAATTTCTTCGGTTGATTGTACAAGTGCTGCGCGTCGCTCTTCCGCACGCGCCTGATCGAAGTCCCGATAGTTCAGCACGGTCGGCGTTTGATGTTTCTTTGTCCGCACGAACGTCGCAATCGCGGTGCCTACCTTGATACCCGGTGAACTTCCCTGCATCGCGAATACGGTCTCGCTGGTGCGACCATCTGGCGCGTATTCGGAAATGATGCGATCGCCATGCAGGTTGTCGATCCAGATTTTGTCGTATACATCCAGAAACCGTTCGCGCATCCCCGTAAACGACAACCCATCCAGCCACGAATAATTGCTGATGAAACACACCACGCCTTGCCCGCTCTGCTCAACAATGCGCCGTTCTGCCATGCGATAGAACCGCACATACAAATCGTTCAGGCCCTGTCCCTGCGGCTTGGCTGCTTTTACGGTCGTGCGGTACGCGTCCGATAAATCGCGCTCTTCATCGACAGCCATTCCCGCATATCCGTTGTACGGCGGATTGCCGATGATGACGAGAATCGGTTTATCTCGCTTGACGTGATCAGCCAAATCGCGCTCTGCCTGCAACTCTGGAAAGGTGATCTGTTGCAGCTTGGTTTTTGGATCTTTCGGCGGCTCCCACCCCGTAAGCGCATTGGTCAGATACACCCCGGCGCGCTCATCCTCCGCTAGCGGCGCACCCGCATCCGAGAGCAGCAAGCCAATCTGCAAATGCGCAATCACAAACGGTGCCGGCAACAACTCGAAACCAAAAATGCGTTCCGTCATCGCGCGCTTCAGTTCCTGCGCGGCCAATGCATCTTCTCCTTTGGCCTTCTGCTTCTCGCCGATCACACGCAACACTTCGACCAGATACGCGCCGGTGCCGCAGCAAGGGTCGAGCACGACCACATTCGGGTCGGCGAGACCATCGGCCAAACCAAGCTCCGTTTGCAGCGCCTGATCGACACGCGCCACCATGTAGCGGACGATTTCCGTTGGCGTGTACCAGACACCAAGTTGTTTGCGTAATTCCGGATCGAACGCTTCGAGGAAAGGCTCATAGAAATACTGCACGGCGTGATGATCTTCAAAGCGCTTGAAAAATTCGCTGCGGTTGATGCGGTTCAATACGTCGGCGGCGAGGTCGAGCGATTCTTCCAATCCCAGACGCCGCACCTGCGAGGCCTGTGCCAGTTGTTCATACAGCGCGCGGATCATCGGCACGTGAAGATGCCACGCGGCCAGCTTCCAATCGAATTTGCCTTTTGCGCCATCGCGATGCCACAGCACCCAGCCGGCGAATACGCCGTAGAACAACGTTTGCACGAGCGTGGAGCGGAAGAAATGTTCGCCCTTCTCGCCTTCAAATTTGAGGCCGAGCGATTCTTCGAGCGAGGCGCGGATGCTCGCAAGCGCGGGCAAGTCCGCCTGCTCGATGCGGGTGCGCGCATCGCGTGCGTATGAGGCCAGAAACCACGCCACATCTTTGGGGTCGGACAGTGGCGCATTCGCGCGCAGGCAACGCGCGAGAAAATCGGCAAAGCGCTCGCCCTGTTCGGTGGCTGCTTTGCGCGGGTGTGCGGCCAATGCCCAGAACGCAGTTTCGCTTTCCGCAAGACGATAACTTTCCAGCGCCACCGGTTTGCCGTCGCGCTCACCGACCACCAGAAAATCGCGATAGTTGGTGACCAGCACGAGGCGATATTTTTGCCAGTACTTTGAAACCTGCTTGGTATCGGCAATCGCCGCGACTTCTTCCTTCGGCGATTTGATTTCGATCACGCCGCGCTCGGGCATTTGGCCGGGCAGCGGTTCAGCGTCGCCGCGTTTTTTGAATTGGGTTTCGGCGAACAGGCCACCATCGGGCAAGCCGGCACCGGTATTGGCGAGCTGATTGAGCGCGCGCACCTTTGGTTTCAGTGTGTGGCCGACGGCATTGAGTAATTCGATCAGCGGTGGGTAGTAGGACGTTTCCGCCGTACCGGCACCCGTGTTGCGTATCGCGGTGAGATGCGTGAGGTATTGTTCGAGAGGATGCACGCTGATTGTTTTGGTTGGTGTTGTTCGCAAATGCAGGTCAGAAAGAAATGGGCTTGGGTGGGGACTCCCGCACCCCCCACATGGCACTCCGCACACTTGCGCATGCGTGCTACGGCAGGGAGATTCACCGTGTCGCCAAGCCCGAAGGAAGTGTGCCACGAAACGCTATGTAAAAGTGAAACGCAAGCACTGGCGCGGCGTTTAGGCTGAAAGGGGGGCATTCCCTCGCACACGGAAATAACTTCACTTCCATTTCAAAAGTGTCGTGTCTTCCTGAACGACGCGAAGGATCTTGTCATGACAGGAGCCTTCGCGTCGCTCAGGATGACCGTACGAATGATCAAGAAATGCAATGACCGGATTATGGGAAGTAACCCATTGAGTCGCCATTGCCGTTTCGACTTCGCGAACCTGCTTCTGGAATTGCGTATCGAAAAACGCAACGCGGTGGTCGCCGCATATTGCGATCGCAACGCTGTCAGACGACATCGAAGTTCAGCATCATGCCACTATCCTCGTGTTCAAGATTGTGACAATGAAGTACATAATTTGCAGCGACGTTGAACCTAAGCGCGATTTCGACCGTCTCGAACGGGCGTACCAGAACCGTATCTTTCCAGCCGAGATCGGTGACCAGTCTCAAGGCCTCGCTGCCGTTGCGCGACACCACCTGAAATTGTGTGCCATGCACATGCATCGGGTGCGGTTCCATCCCGCGATTGATGAAGCGCCAGCGTTCCAGCGTGCCGCGAGGCACTGTGAAATCAACACGCGCGCCGTCGTAAGTGACATTGTTGATGCGATGCGGGACACCGATCATGCCCATCATGCCGTCGGCCTGGGAAAGATCGAATACTCTAGTAGGTGCCGACGTCGATGGTACGTAACGGGTAATCGGCTCGAACGCCGCCGGCACGCTACCGGGATTCGCCGCAGGCGTGCCGGACACGGCGAAATTCACCAGGTCAAATGCAGCGCCTTGCGGGAAGGCGTTTCCCATCATGCCACCCATCAAACTGGAACCCATCGCCGCGAATGCCGCGCTGACCAACCGCACGCTTTGCCCCGCCTCGCCGCGCAGGTCGAGCAGAATTTCGACACGCTCGCCGGGGGCGAGCAGCAGGTTGTTGACCATCACGGGTGCCGGGAGCAGGCCGCCATCGGTGGCGATTAGCCAGAAACTGCGGCCACTCGCCAACGCGGGATTCAGGATGCGCGCGTTCGACGCGTTGAGCAGGCGCAAGCGTATGACGGCGGGCTCCATCACCGTGGCGACAGGGCCGACGGTGCCATTGACGAGGATTGCATTCCCCATCCAGCCGGTCATGATGTCCGCGCTGTTCGGTCGATAAACCATCGCTGCGTTCTCGATCCATTTGTCGGCGAGCACCAGTGCGATATCGCGCGCACCGGTGGGCAGACCGCGCGCGGCATCGTTGCCGTCATCGACGATCAACAGGCCCGCCAAGCCCAGGTACGCGTGACGCGCGGTGGCGCGATCCGGGTGGGCGTGGTACCAGTAGGTGCCCGGGCGCTCGTTGACGGCGAATGTGTAACGCCGGTTGTCATTCGGCTTTGCGACTTCGGTCGGATGCCCGTCCATGCCGAACGCCGCCGCCAGACCGTGCCAGTGAATGTTGGTCGCCTCCGCTAATTGATTTCGCAATGTGATATCAAGCGTGCCGCCGACCGGCACACGAATCGTCGGCGATGGCCACTGGCCATTGAACAGCATCGCGCCGGCGCGCACGCCGCCACCGAGATCATAGTTGCCGGCGGCAGTCGTCAAGGTATCGCCGGAAAAATTTGCGGGCGTGCGCAATGCAGCACCCGCGCCAAGACCGGTGGGTGGCAAGATGGCACCATTGCCCATATTGCCGCCCTGAAACATTCCTGTTGGCGTGTCGCCACCACCGCCGCCGCAACCAGTCATACCGGCAAGGCCGGCAGCCGCCATTGCGGACAAGAATTTTCTGCGTTGGGAAGATTTTGGATTGTTCATTCTGCTGCCACTTAGTCCTTTTTTCGGTGCTGTAGCCCGATGGCAGAGAGTCTGTGCAATGCACCCGCAACCGGCACGATGAGTCAAAGCTACTCCGATCATTTGCGCACGTGTTGCGCTTCATCAAGCAGTGAGCAGGTAGAAAGGAAAGACATGCCGTTCGTGGCATACATGATCGTCGCGTCGCGGTTGCTCGGGCCGATGGCCAGTCTCGACACTGACGCAATTGTCGATTGACAATCAAACGTTCACACGTTTGATACTTATCAAGCCGGTGATTCGCCATGGGCGTACGTTGAGTGTGATCCGTGCACTCCGTCTCGAATTGGAAAGGCAGCGCCATGGAAAACCACGACAGTCATTCGCAGCATCATCCCGACGCGGCACGATCCCGCATGGGTGTTGCCTGGAAGGGTGCGGTCATGATGGTCGCGGTCATTGTCGGGTTCTATGTTCTTCGCGAGCACTGGGGGCATGCGTTGGGCGTTGCGCCGTACCTGCTGCTGCTGGCGTGTCCGCTGATGCATGTCTTCATGCACGGCGATCACGGGCACGAGCACAGCGATAAAGACAAGAGCAAGTGAGTTCATTGAAACGACGAAATGCCGAATCAGGCATGCAAATGAGTGTAACGACAGTCGACGCTAGCCGTTACCGGAGAAGAGAGTCTGTACCCCGAACCACGCGACGTCGTGAGACCGGTTCATTCAATCAAGCTGTTCTTATCATGGAGTAAATCATGACAATGCAAAAACGCGGTTTTCTGGTTAGTGGGTTAGGCGCAATTCTGCTCAGCGCATCATTGATGTCCGGTGCGTTTGCGCAGACGCCCGCGACCGCCGGACTTGCCGAAAAGATCGTCGCGGCGAAAACCAAAGCTGATCACGAGCAGCTTGCCGCTGAGTTCGATAAACAAGCAGACACCGACAAGGCCGCAGCGGAACGGCATCGCAAAATGGCACAGGCCTATGCGACTGCACCGTGGGCCAAGGCGAGTGGTGCCGGAATGGTCGCCCATTGCAAGGCGCTGATTGCGGATTATGAAAAGGCGGGAAAGCAAAACGCCGAAATGGCTCAGATGCACCGCAAAATCGGTGCCAAGCTGCCGTAACCCGGCAGTCGTGCGAACCCAAGTGTCGACTGTCCGCCAGCACGTGGAGCGGCGCGTGACATTGCACGCTCCGCCGGATTCCGTGTTCAAATTTCTGGACGTGCATGAAAATATCACGATGCACATGGGACAACCCAGTTGGGCGACGTTTGGAGCTACCATGACGACCACTTTGGACAACCTGCGGGGACAGGCGGTTGGGTCGGTGATCAATGTTGAGGGTTCCGTAGACGGCATTCGTCTTGTTGCCAGCGAACGTGTTGTCCGGCGTGAACCACCTTTTTGCAAGCGATGGGAGACCATCGGTGTTCCACGGCTGATCGTGATGGGGGGCTACGGCATGGGGTTTGAGATTGAACCGGCAGACGAAGATTGCCGGGTAACGGTTTCAATCGACTTCGAGCTTCCTCGCACCATATCGGGCGCATTGCTTGGGCGTGTCTTCGGCCTGGCCTACGCCAAATGGTGCGTGGATCGCGTCGTCGACACGGCCATCACGGCATTTGCCGCAAATCGTCCGGTTGCGCTTCGCTCAGGATGGATTTCGCCATGAACACGCCTCATCACCCGCACAACCATTCTGCGGATCATGATCACGCTCACATGCACACTCATGGGTCCAAGCCTGTATCCGCACAAGAGCATGGGGATGCGCCGACGATCGCGAACAGTGTTGACGGATCGCCTGAAACACCTTTGCAAGCAACGGTCTACACATGCCCAATGCATCCCGAAATCCGTCAGCCAGCACCGGGCAACTGCCCCAAGTGTGGCATGACGCTGGAGCCGGTGATGCCGACACTGGATGACGATGAGAATCCGGAGTTGGCCGATTTTCAGCGGCGCTTTTGGTGGACGTTGCCGCTGACGGTCATTGCTGTCTTGCTCGCGATGTTCGGCCACAAGCTGAATTGGTTTCATGGCACGCAGCAAAGCTGGATTGAGTTGGCGCTGACAACACCGGTGATTCTCTGGGCCGGTTGGCCGTACTTCGTGCGTGGTGCGCAATCGGTGCTCACGCGCAATCCGAACATGTGGACGCTGATCGGACTCGGTACCGGTGCCGCGTACCTATACAGCATCGTCGCGACGGTGATGCCAAATCTTTTTCCGGCGAACTTTGTGGAAATGGATCGTGTGCAAGTTTATTTCGAGGCAGCGGCCGCGATCATCTCGCTCACGTTGCTCGGGCAAATACTGGAACTGAAGGCGCGTTCACAAACGTCTGCCGCCATCAAATCGTTGCTCGGACTCGCACCCAAAACGGCGCGCCGCATCAAGCCGGACGGAAGCGAGGACGATATCCCGCTCACGCACGTGCATCTGGGTGACCTGTTGCGGGTGCGCCCCGGCGAACGGGTGCCGGTCGATGGCGCGGTGACGGAGGGTGCCAGCGCGGTGGATGAATCGATGCTCACCGGCGAGCCGATGCCGGTGATGAAGAAAGCCGGTGACAAACTGATCGGCGCAACGATGAACACCAGCGGTGCGCTGGTGATGCGCGCGGAAAAAGTCGGTGCGGAAACCATGCTTTCGCAAATCGTGCAAATGGTCGCGCAGGCGCAGCGCTCAAAGGCGCCGCTACAACGCCTGGCCGATACCGTGGCGGGATATTTTGTGATGGCCGTGGTATCGATAGCCCTCATCACATTCTTTGTCTGGGGTTTCGTCGGGCCGGAACCCAGTTGGGTATTTGGCCTCATCAATGCGGTCGCCGTACTGATCATTGCCTGCCCATGCGCGCTGGGGCTCGCGACACCGATGTCGATCATGGTCGCGACCGGCAAGGCGGCCACCAGCGGCATCCTGTTTCGTGATGCAGCCGCAATTGAAAATTTTCGGCGCATCGACACCTTGATCGTGGATAAGACCGGCACGCTCACTGAAGGCAAACCGGTGTTTGAGCGCGTAATTGCAATGTCGGGTTTCGACGATGCCGAGGTACTGCGCCTCGCCGCGAGTCTCGATCAAGGCAGCGAGCATCCGCTTGCGCAGGCAATTGTGGCAGCAGCGGTAGCACAAAAGCTCGCGCTGACCAAAGCCGATGCGTTCGAGTCCGGTACCGGCATTGGCGTACGCGGGCAGGTGGATGGCAAAAAATTGGCGCTGGGCAATGCCGCATTGATGGCGGATCTGAATGTTGATCTGACCTCAACGTTAAACGAGGCCGATGCATTGCGCGTTGAGGGTGCGAGTGTCATGTTTCTCGCTGCCGATGGTGTGCTGGCCGGTCTGCTCGCCGTGTCTGACCCCGTGAAAGCCAGCACGGCAGAAGCATTGCAGCAACTGAAGGTGGCAGGCATTCGCGTGGTGATGGCCACCGGTGACGGCATCACCACCGCCAAAGCGGTTGCGGCAAAACTCGGCATCGAAGAAGTGCACGGCGAAGTGAAACCGAAAGACAAACTCGATCTGGTCGCAAAACTGCAGAGCGAGGGGGCGGTGGTCGCCATGGCCGGCGACGGCATCAACGACGCACCGGCATTGGCCAAAGCGGATATCGGCATCGCCATGGGCACCGGCACCGATGTGGCCATGAACAGCGCGGCGGTAACGCTGGTGAAAGGCGACCAGCGCGGCATCGCGCGCGCGCGATTGCTATCGAATGCCACCATCCGCAACCTGCGCCAGAACCTCGTGTTCGCGTTTGTCTACAACGCGCTCGGCGTGCCGCTAGCGGCGGGTGTTTTATATCCGTTCACCGGCTGGCTGCTCTCGCCAATGATTGCAGCGCTGGCGATGAGTCTGAGTTCGGCGTCGGTGGTGTTCAATGCGTTGCGGTTGAACAAGACTGGCTAATCACGTAGTTGCAAACGCAAGCACTGGTGTGGCTTGCAGGCCATTTGTGCACGGAGAATGTCGCCAAATGGCGATCTTGCCTAGTGCGCGCCAACGACGTGCCGCGTGCTGCCTTTGTCCTTTGCGGGCACCGCACGGCGGCCGATTCCCGCAAGAATGCCGCAGTCTTTTGCCTTCTGGGCTTTCCGGCATTGGCGGCGCAGTTTTCGCAACTCTTTCTCGAGCAACGTCAGCGCGGCAATCCGCGTCGTCACGTGCCCGATATGTTCGTCGAGCAATTGATTGACTTCTCCACAGTTCGATTCCGGCCCATCGCGAAACCGCAGTAACACGCGTATCTCATCGAGCGTCATATCCAGCGACCGGCAGTGCCGCACGAATCGCAGCCGATCCGCCTGCGCCTCGCCGTAGTGCCGGTAGTTGCCTTCGGTTCGCGCCGGTTTGGGCAGGATTCCGATCTTCTCGTAATAACGGATCGTATCGACGTCCGAGTGCGTAGCCTTTGCCAGTTCTCCAATGCGCATCATGGGCTCCGGGTGGATCAGCCGATTCTTGGCTGAAAAGCGATGATCGTCATGCCCGCCATGGTGACGGCGACACCGATCATGTCCCATCGTCCCGGCACCACGCCGTCGACCAGCCACAGCCAGCCGAAGGCGACCGCGACGTATACGCCGCCGTAAGCGGCATACACGCGACCGGTCGCATCCGGATGAAGAGTCAACAGCCAGACGAACAGCGCCAGCGACATCGCTGCGGGAACCAGCAGCCAGACCGGCTTGCCCTGCTTCAGCCATAGCCATGGCAGATAGCAGCCGACGATCTCGGCAACCGCCGTCGCGGCGAACAACACGAAAGTCTTTAGATATTCCATGGCACCTACATTGCGTTTCCGAAAATTCGCTTGACCTTGTAGTGACTCCAGAGTGCCTAATGCATCTTATGCACAATCCCGGAGAATATCAATGAGCGTCCATCGGCATGATCATGCCTGCGAGGCAAAGCCACCCGCCCCGGTGGTCAGTTCGCCGACCCCACCTGCAATTGCGTTTGCCGGCGCGAAAATCCTGCGGCTCAAAATCCAGAAAATGGACTGCCCGACCGAGGAGGCCTTGATCCGCAAGGTGATCGATGGCAAGCCTGGTGTCGTCGGCCTGAACTTTGATCTCATCAATCGGGTACTGACGGTCAATCACACCCTGAGCGATACCACGTCAATCGATGCCGCGTTGGTCGGCATCGGTATGGCGGGCCTTCCATTGCAAGGCGAAGGCATGAGTGTCCACACGGATGCCGCGCCGGGCGAAGAAGAAGTCCGTAGCATTTCGCGGCGGGAATGGGTGATGATGTCGGTCGCCGGTATAGCCGCCATCAGTTCTGAAGTCGTTGCTTACGCGACGGGTAGTGAAACCTCGATCACGGTCGCGGTTTTGGCGCTGGTCGCGATTTTTACCGGTGGTCTTGAAACGCTAAAGAAAGGCTGGATCGCACTCAAGTCGTTTACGCTCAATATCAATTTACTGATGACGGTCGCCGTGTTCGGTGCCGTGGCAATCGGCCAGTGGCCGGAAGCGGCCGTCGTGATCTGGCTGTTCGGTATTGCGGAAATGATCGAAGTCGTGAGCCTTGATCGCGCCCGCAATGCGATCCGCAGCCTGATGGCGCATGCGCCCGAAACCGCTTTCGTAAAAGGTACCGACGAGACCTGGTCTGAAGTTCATGCGGACCAGATCCGCATCGGGCAGATTGTGCGCGTCCGACCGGGTGAGCGCATCGCGCTGGATGGCATCGTGGTCTCCGGGCAGTCCGGCGTCAATCAGGCGCCGATCACCGGCGAAAGCATGCCGGTCGAGAAAACAGTGGGTGCAACCTTGTTCGCGGGCACGCTGAACGAACGCGGCGTTCTGGAGTTTCGCGTAACGGCGGGCAAGGGCGAGACCACGTTGGACCGCATCGCCAAATCCATTCAGGCGGCGCAAGGCCAGCGTGCGCCGACGCAGCGCTTCGTCGACAGATTCGCCCGCATTTATACGCCGGTCGTGTTTGCGCTGGCATTGCTGGTGGCGTTGGTGCCGCCGCTGGCGTTCGGCATGCCGTGGTACGACTGGATTTATAAAGCGCTGGTGCTGCTGGTGATTGCCTGCCCGTGCGCGCTGGTGATTTCTACACCGGTGACCATCGTCAGTGGCCTCGCCAATGCCGCGCGACGGGGGATACTGGTCAAGGGCGGTGTCTATCTTGAACAAGGACGCGAACTCAAAACGGTGGCGCTGGACAAGACCGGCACGATTACGCACGGTAAGCCGGTGTTAACCAACGTGGTGCCTCTGTCCCGTTTGTCGAAGGAAGAAGCGCTGCGCATCGCCGCCAGTCTCGATGCGTTGTCCGAGCATCCGGTCGCGACAGCCATTGTTGCGGCATACAAGAACAGCGTTGCTCTCGTGGACAATTTCGAGGCACTTCCCGGACGCGGCGTGAAAGGAACACTGGACGGCATGACTTACTTTCTGGGCAACCATCGATTGATCGAAGACCTGAAAGTTTGCTCGCCTGACGTGGAGGAAGCGCTGGATCGATTGGAGATTGAAGCCAAGACCGCCATCGTCCTTGGGACCAAAAGCGAGTCGCTTGCCGTATTTGCCGTCGCCGACACGATTCGGGATACCAGCAAAGCGGCCATCGCGGATTTAAAATCGCTGGGCATTGAAACCATCATGCTCACCGGCGACAACGACAAGACCGCGAAAGCCGTCGGGTTGCAAGTCGGGATTGAAGATGCACGCGGCAATTTGATGCCGGACGACAAGCTTGCCGCGATCGGCGCATTGCTCGAGCGCGGCCCGGTCGGGATGGTGGGCGATGGCGTCAACGATGCGCCCGCGCTGGCGCGATCGAGCATCGGCTTCGCGATGGGGGCCGCCGGCACCGATACCGCGATTGAAACGGCCGACGTGGCGCTAATGCAGGACGATCTTCGCAAGTTACCCGAGTTCATTCGCCTGTCGCGGAAAACGTCCCAGGTGCTTTGGCAAAACATCACCTTCGCACTCAGCATCAAGGTTATTTTCTTTGTATTGACGCTGACCGGTGTTGGCACGTTGTGGATGGCGGTGTTCGCCGATGCCGGTGCAAGCCTTATTGTGGTGGCCAACGGGCTGCGATTGCTGCGGGGCAGCAGTCGTGTATAGCCGCCACCACGACTATCGCCGCTCCGGCCAGGCATATCTGGCATAATTCGCGCCATGCGCAAACTCATCGCGATTCTCGTCATTTGCATTTTGCCAATTCAGTGGAGCTTTGCTGCGGTGGCCGAGTATTGCCAGCACGAAGTGGGCGTGGCCGCGCAGAACCATCTCGGCCATCATGCGCATGAGCATGTCGATAAGCACGTCGATAAGCACGTCGATGAATCGCAAGAAGGCAAGAGCAAGAAGAGTGCGATGAATGACGTTGATTGTCCCGCCTGTTGCCATTCGACGGGGGCGACGATTTTCACTTTATCGGCGGCAACCATTCCGCGTAATTCTGCCGAGCCAGTTACTTTTCACTTCCAGCGGATTCCCTACCGCTCCCCGGACAACCCCTTCCGTCCACCTCTCGCCACCCGCCTGTAAATCCCGGCGAGTCGTCCTGCTTGTTACCAAAGCGCTGATGTAAGCGCGGCATTCTCTCGCCGGATTCCATTCGGATTCCGCTGACGTCGTTCGTCGGCATTTGCTTGAGGACACAATGAATAAATTGGTTTTGGTTGCGTGCCTGCTATGGGTTTCGATGGCGTACGCGCAGATTGAAAAGCCGGTCGAGCCACCTGGCCCCTTGACACTGAAAGCCGCGTTGGCACTGACGAGAGTTCATAACAGCGAACTCGCCGCAATCGGTCGGGAAGTGGGCGCGGCGGATGCGGCAGTGCTGCAATCGGAAGTGTTGCCAAACCCCGAACTGAGTGCATCCTGGGAAGAAGTCGGCAAGCCATCGCGCTCGACGTCGCTGCAAATCAGCCAGTTGATCGAACTTGGCGGCAAAAGGTCCGCGCGGATTCGCGCAGCAGGTTTCGGCAAGGATGCCGCCACGGCCGAGTACGATGCAAAACGAATCGACGTGTTCACGCGCGCCGCGCATGCCTTCATCGACGTGCTGGCCGGCCAACGACGCAAGCAACTGTCCGATCAAGCGGTGGCGCTTGCAGGCGAGGCGGCAGAAGTGGTCGGCAAGCGCGTGACCGCCGGCAAAGTGTCGCCGGTGGAAGAAACCAAAGCGCGACTCGAAGCGGGTGCCGCGCGGATTGAAGCCGAGCAGGCAGGTCGCGAATTGGCGAGCGCAAGAAAACGATTGACGGCCTTCTGGAGAAATAGCACGCCACGATTCACCGAGGCGGCGGGCGACCTTGAAATGCTGGTTGTCGTGCCGCCATTGGAACAACTCACGCTTCGCGCCCGCAACAATCCGGAACGCACGCGCTCGATTGCCGAAGTGGCACGCCGAAGTGCGCTGCTGGATGGTGAACGCGCCAAACGCATCCCCGACATCACGCTCGGCGCCGGCGTCAAACGCGCGCAAGACAACCGCGAAAACCTGCCGCTATTGACGCTTTCCATCCCGCTGCCGTTCTTCGACCGAAATCAGGGGAATGTTTTGGAGGCGATTCGGCGTGTCGAAAAGGCGCGAGATGAACAAACATTTTCCGACACGCGGCTGGAGTCGGAACTGGGCCAAACGTACGAACGCCTGAAAGCCGTTGAAATGGAAGTGAAGACGTTGCGCGATGAACTATTGCCCGGCGCAAAGAGTGCCTTCGATGCGGCGACCACCGGCTATCAACTTGGCAAGTTCGGTTTTCTCGACGCCATCGACGCGCAGCGCACGCTGTTTCAATCGAACCAACAGTATGTGAAAGCGCTGGCCGAATTCCACCGCGCGGTCGCGGATATCGAACGGCTGACTGGTGAGCCGCTTAACGCCAATTGAGGCCGAGCGCGCAACTCTCATGAACACATAGCGGATAAACCAACATGAAACGTAAACAAACACTCGCAGTCGCTGCCATTGTCGTGGTCGGTGTCATCACCGCAGCACTTATTCTTGGCATGAATCGCGCCAAACCAATGACGGATGAACATGGTCACGCCGCAGGCAAGGAGCAAGCCGACGCGGGTGAAACCAAAAAAGGCCCGCACGGTGGCAAGTTGTTTGCTGACGGCGACTTTGGCCTCGAAGTCACCATCTTCGAGCAAGGCACCGAGCCGGAATTCAGGCTCTACACCTTTCTCAAAGGAAAGCCACTTGATCCCGTGACGACTAATGCGACCGTTACCGTCGAGCGCCTCGGCCGCAAGCCCGAACAATATACCTTCTCCAAGGCCAAGGATTACCTGAAGGCCAACGCAGTCGTCGAAGAGCCGCACTCGTTTGAAGTGACGATCGCCGCACAGCGCGACGGCAAAACCCACCGCTTCAGCTACGTGCAGGCAGAGGCGCGTACCGAGATGACCGACGCACAAGTCAAACAGGCGGGGATCGAAATCAAGACTGCGGGACCTGCAAAGATCAAGTCTTCATTGCAACTTCTGGGCGAAATTAAACTCAACAACGACCGCACCGTACTCGTCGTCCCACGTCTGGCAGGTGTGGTGGAATCGGTGGCCGCCAACGCCGGTGTGCTTGTCAGAAAAGGGCAGGTGCTCGCGGTCATATTCAGCCCCGCACTGGCGGATCAGCGCGGCGAATTTCTAGCGGCGCAGAAACGATTGGCATTGGCGAAAACGACTTATGAGCGCGAGAAGAAACTATGGGAGGGAAAGATTTCCGCTGAGCAGGATTTCCTTCAGGCGCGCAACGCCATGAACGAGGCGGAAATTGCCGCTCAGGGCGCAGAACAAAAGCTCGCGTCGCTTGGCGGCCTTCCGGCAGGTGCGGGTGCCAACCTCACCCGCTACGAGATTCGCGCACCCATAGACGGCACCATCGTCGAGAAGAATATTTCTGTCGGCCAAGCCATCAAGGAAGACGCCAATATTTTCACGTTGGCTGACCTTACCAGCGTGTGGGCGGAGATGACCATTTACGCCAAAGACATGAACGTCATTCGCACGGGTCAAAAGGTCACCGTGAAATCGGCAGAGTTCAACGCCAGCACCGAAGGCACGGTCTCGTATGTGGGTGCGCTCGCGGGCGAGCAGACACGCGCGGCCAAGGCGCGCGTGGTGCTACCTAATCCGAAAAGCGCATGGCGGCCCGGGCTACCGGTCAATATCGAGGTCGTATCGAGTGAAGAAGAAGTGCCGGTTGCCGTCGCAGCGGAAGCGATTCAAACGCTGCGCGACTGGTCGGTGGTATTCGGCCGGTATGACGATGTGTTCGAGGCCCGACCACTGAAACTGGGCCGTACCGACGGCAAGATGGTCGAGGTTCTCAAAGGGCTGAATGCGGGCGAGAAATATGCCGCCAGCAACAGTTTCATCATCAAGGCGGACATCGGCAAAGCCGGTGCCAGCCACGAACATTGAGGAGCCTGCCATGAAACAAATCACCGCGATCATCCAACCGCACATGCTCGAAAAAGTCGAGCACGCGTTGCACGAACTGAAGCATTTCCCCGGCTGCACCGTGTTGCGTGGTCAGGGCGAAAGCCGTGGTCGTGAGGCGGGCCACGCCCATCACGCCACCGAGTGGGGCCTTGGCGGGCACACACATGCCGTGCTCATCATCGTCAGTCCCGACGACACTGCGCCGTTGATCGTTGAGACCATCAAACAGCACGCCCGAACCGGGCTGCCGGGCGATGGGTTGATCACGATTGCGCCCATCGATGACGTGGTGCGCATTCGCACCGAAGAGCACGGCGACACCGCGCTTTAGACAAATACCGCCAAGACTCGTCAAGGACAGAAAATGCTCGAAAGAATTCTGAAATTTTCCATTCAGCAGCGGTGGGTGATCCTGCTCATCGTGCTGGGCATGGGTGCATTGGGTGTTTACAACTACCAGCGACTGCCCATCGATGCGGTGCCCGACATCACCAACGTGCAGGTGCAGATCAATACCGAGGCCCCCGGCTATTCGCCGCTGGAAGCCGAACAGCGCATCACTTTTTCGGTCGAAACCGCGATGGCGGGATTGCCGTTACTTGAGCAAACACGTTCGCTCTCGCGCTATGGATTGTCGCAGGTCACGGTCATCTTCAAGGACGGCACTGATATCTACTTCGCGCGGCAGTTGGTCAATGAGCGCATCCAGGAGGTCAAGGGCAAGTTGCCGCCCGGGATCGAACCGTCGATGGGGCCGATCGCCTCGGGATTGGGCGAGATATTCATGTGGACTGTCGAGCCCAGGGAGGGTGCCACAAAAGCCGATGGCACCGCATACGACTCGACCGAATTGCGCACCATTCAGGACTGGATCGTGCGGCCTCAACTGCGCAACATTCCCGGCGTCACCGAAATCAACACCATCGGCGGCTATCTCAAGCAGTTCCACGTCACACCCGATCCGGGCAAGCTGGTCGCCTACGGCTTGAGTTTCCACGATGTGATGGAAGCGCTTGCCAAGAACAACGCCAACGTCGGTGCGGGCTATATTGAAAAGAGTGGCGAGCAATATCTGGTGCGCGCTCCGGGGCAGGTGACGACGATCGACGAGATCAAGGAGATCGTGGTCAAAAATCTGGGCGGTGTACCGATTCGTATGAAGGACATCGGCGAGGTCGCGCTCGGCAAAGAATTGCGCACCGGTGCGGCCACCGAGAATGGCAAAGAGGTGGTGCTCGGCACGGTATTCATGCTGCTGGGCGAAAACAGCCGCACCGTGTCGCAGCGCGTTGCCAACAAGCTGGCCGAGGTCAATCGCAGCCTGCCGAACGGCGTCGAAGCGAAAACGGTTTACGACCGTACAACGCTGGTTGATCGCACCATTCAGACGGTGGCGAAGAATTTGGTCGAGGGTGCAATTCTGGTGCTTGTCGTTCTGCTGGTGCTGCTCGGCAACTGGCGGGCGGCGTTGCTCACGGCGATGGTCATTCCGCTGTCGATGCTATTCCTGATCACCGGCATGGTGCAAAACAAGGTCAGCGCCAATCTCATGAGTCTGGGCGCACTCGATTTTGGTTTGATCGTCGATGGCGCCGTCATCATTGTTGAGAATTGCTTGCGACGGCTCGCCATCGCGCAACATCGGCTCGGACGATTGCTTGACCGGGGCGAGCGCTTTCAGGTTGTCTATGAGGCGAGCCGCGAAGTGTTTGGCCCCAGTTTTGTGAGCGTCATCGTGGTGGTACTGGTGAATCTGCCGATTTTCGCGCTCACGGGGGTTGAGGGAAAGATGTTTCATCCGATGGCGTTCACGGTGGTGGTGGCGTTGATCGGGGCGATGATACTTTCGTTGACCTTCGTTCCTGCCGCGGTCGCGTTGTTTGTCACGGGTCGCGTGGAAGAGAAGGAAAGCCGTGTCATGGGTTGGGCGCGGCGCGCGTATGAACCCGCGCTCGGTTTCGTGATGCGGAACAAGGTGCCGGTGGTCACGGCTGCCGCCGTGGCAGTGGTGCTGAGTGGCCTGCTTGCCAGTCGCATGGGCAGCGAATTTATTCCCAGTCTCGATGAAGGCGACATTGCGATGCACGCATTGCGCGTACCGGGTACCAGCCTGACGCAAGCCATCGACATGCAAAAAACGCTCGAGAAGCGAATCATGGAGTTCCCGGAAGTGGACAAGATGTTCGCCAAGATCGGCACGGCGGAGATCGCCACCGATCCGATGCCGCCGAGTGTTGCCGATAATTTCATCATGTTGAAGCCGCAATCCGCCTGGCCCGATCCCAATCGATCCAAGGCGGATCTGGTGAAGGCGATGCAGGAAGCAGCCGAAAAAATCCCCGGCAATAATTACGAATTCACGCAACCGATCCAGATGCGCTTCAACGAACTGATCTCCGGCGTGCGCAGTGATGTGGCGGTGAAAGTTTTCGGTGACGATCTCGATACGCTGCTGAAAAACGGCGAAAAAATTTCAGAGTTGCTTGAACGCATTCCGGGTGCTGCGGATGTCAAGGTCGAGCAGGTCACCGGCTTGCCGGTGTTGTCGATCCGGATTGATCGCAAGAAGGTATCCCGCTATGGACTCAACGTCGCCGATGTACAGGAAGTGGTCGAGGTCGCGGTAGGCGGCAAGGAAGCCGGTCAGGTGTTTGAAGGCGACCGCCGCTTTGATTTAGTGGTGCGACTGCCGGAGAAATTGCGCACCGATATGGAAGCGCTGAAGCGCCTCCCGGTGCCAATCCCGATGACCGATAAAGGGGCAGAGGCCGGTCACGGCAGTGCCTACATCGCACTCGGTGAATTGGCCGAGTTTCATATCGCCCCGGGCCCTAACCAGATCAGCCGCGAGAACGGCAAACGGCGCGTGGTCGTGACCGCCAACGTGCGTGGCCGTGACCTCGGTTCGTTCGTTGCCGAAACGCAGGAGCGCGTGCGCGCCGACATCAAGCTCCCGGATGGCTATTGGCTGGAATACGGCGGCACCTTTGAGCAACTCGCGTCGGCGGCACAGCGGTTACAAATTGTGGTGCCGATTTCATTGCTGCTTATCTTTGGATTGTTGTTCATGACATTCGGCTCGGCCAAAGACGCGCTGCTGGTGTTTAGCGGTGTGCCGCTGGCACTGACCGGCGGTGTGCTCGCGCTGTGGTTGCGCGATATCCCGCTGTCCATTTCGGCAGGCGTCGGTTTCATCACGTTATCGGGTGTGGCGGTATTGACCGGCGTGGTGATGGTGTCGTGCATTCGCGATTTGCGCGCGCAAGGCACGGCGCTTGACGCCGCCATCAGCGAGGGATCGCTCACCCGGCTTCGTCCCATCCTGATGATCGCGCTGGTGGCGAGTTTGGGCTTCCTGCCTATGGCGCTAAACGTCGGCACCGGTGCCGAAGTGCAGCGACCCCTGGCGACGGTCGTCATTGGCGGAATCATCTCGTCGACCGTCCTGAGCCTGCTGGTGCTGCCGGTGCTTTATTGGCTTGCGCACCGCCGCGACGCCGGACGTGACCACGCAGTAGGCTCAATGCCAGTGCCAGTGCCACAAACAGCCGAATAGCATTTCACGTTTTAGAAACAATTGTCCCGCTTCAACCCATCAACCTGAAAGGAAAAAAATGAACATTGCAAAAACATTCGTCGCGACTCTTTCCCTGATCGTCACCGCTGCCGCATTTGCAAGTGGCGATTTCAAACCCAAGTACGGCGGCGTGGTACAGGAAGTGAGCGAGATTCAATACGAGGTGGTTGCCGCGCCAAACGGAATTGCCATTTACGTTGAAGACCACGGAAAAAATGTCGATACCAAAGGTGCCAGCGCCAAGGTGAGCTTGCTGAACGGTATTGATAAGAGCGAAGTGACGCTGACACCGGCAGGCGCGAACAAGCTCGACGCCAAAGGTAGCTTCAACGTGAAATCAGGCACCAAAGTAACGGCGGTGGTCACACTTGCCGGAAAAACGGCACGTACGATACGGGTGTTTGTGCCGTAATTTACTTCCCGTGTTGCCGTTCAAGGTGGCAAGAAGATTGGCGCGGCACTTGCCATATTGATGCTCGTCGGCAAGCGAAAGGCAATTTTTCATTTTCGGTTTAATCATGAGAAATCCTTCAAGGAAAAAACCATGAAAAGCGTCGCTTCCAATGTCTGTCTGGCATCAGTCGTATTGTTGTTGACAAGTTGCGCCGTTTTGCCAACGCGCGGCGACCGACCGGACGGGCGTTACTGCGTCATGGTGGCAAGGAAGACGGCATGCACAGAATCACCCGCCCCGACGGCGGAACAGGAAGCCAACGCCAAGCAATTTGCCGCCGAATCCGGCAAGCACATTGTTTGGCTGATCCGCAACGCGACGTTTGATTCCCGACGAAAATGGGCTATCACGGTGGCGGGAAGAAAGGTGGAGACTTTGCCTTACACGCTATCCCGCGTGATCGTGCCGCCCGGACGGCATTCGGTGGCACTTGACACGCCCCGCGAAACCGCTGAGGTCTTTCTGGACGCGGTTGCGGGTGAACAGACTTTTGTGGAACTTGTGGTTCATTTCGGCCTCGTGCGGACAACCGTGGCGTTGCGCCGCGTGCCGGCAGAAGTAGGCCGACCCAAAGCATTGGCGGCGAGGCTAATCAACGATATTCGACTGAAATAGATTGGCATACGCCAGCATTGGCGCGGCGTTCGGGCGCTTTTGCCTCTGAAACGCCCGCCGAATGGCGATCTTCATCTGAGGGGTTTCGAGAAGTTCCCTATTCTGCATGCAATGCGATCGACCTATGTGCGACAGCGAACAGAGGCGGCGGTTTATTCCACGTACAAGTGATCAGGTGCATGACAGCCAGTGATGCCAATCATAGGTGCAACTTGAGCAAAACGCATTTGTCGACGCAAAGTGTTTCCGGAGTGTCGGGGATCAGATCGCCTTCACGTCGGCGGTCTTCGGTGCGTGCCGTCATGCTGCTGGCTTGGGTGGCATTCTGGCTCAATAGCGTGCTCTTCCCTTGCTGCGAAGCGATTGCGGCGGCCGCTGACGACCACTCCGATGATCAATCGCAATCGGTTTCCGCGACCGAGCCGTTGCACGACGCCGACCAAACGCATCCCGAACACTCGCACGATAGTCCTGGCTCGCCATGCGACCAAACGCTCGATACCGGGCCTGCAACGATTGTCGAGTATGCCAGTCTGCCCAACAAGCGTGTGCGCTTGGAATGCAGCGCAAATTATCTTTCTTTTGCCGTTGGCTCATCGGATCTAAATCACCCAGCAATACTCGCGCTGCGCGACTACCATCCGCCGCCTCCGCCCCCCGCCACTGTTCGCCTTTACCTTCGCACTCAGCGCCTGCTGATATAGACCGCGTTGCCTGACGCCGCCGATCAGCGCGTAAACGCAGATTGGCTATAGCTCATTGGCAAAGTGGCGCGCTGGTTTTCGGTTTGTTCATTGTGCTCAGTTGCACGGGTTGAAATGAAGTGACACGCTCATTTCGCGCACACCGATCCGCGTATTCCAGCAGGGTGGTCTTCGGCTTGTGCCGTCTAGTACTCAAGTGCATTTGCGCGGGTGGACTTGAACGAACAAATATGGCAGGCGTTTGATCATCATCAACGGTGCCCGCCGCGCAATGGCCAGGTTGGTTCGAAGCGTAGCAGTGCTTCTTTAATTCCGGAGAAATAAAGTGCATAAATTATTAGTAGCAATGGCAGCGATCGCCGCGCTGAGCCTTGCGGGCTGCGGCTACAACACCATGCAAAGCAACGACGAGCAAATCAAATCGAGCTGGGCGGAGGTGGTGAACCAGTATCAGCGTCGTGCGGATTTGGTACCCAATCTGGTGAATACGGTAAAGGGATTTGCCGCCCAGGAAAAGGACGTGCTGCTGGGTGTCGCCAACGCTCGCGCGAAAGTCGGCAGTGTTCAGGCAAGCCCGGAAGTTCTCAACAACCCCGAGGCGTTCGCGAAGTTTCAGGCCGCGCAGCGAGAGCTATCGGGAGCGCTTTCCAGGCTGTTGGTGGTCACAGAAAACTATCCGCAGTTGAAGTCGGACGCCAATTTCCGCGAACTGCAGGCACAACTGGAAGGCACTGAAAATCGCGTGACGGTTGCGCGCAATCGCTATATCAATGCAGTGCAGGAATACAACGTCACCGTGCGCTCATTCCCGTCCAATCTGACGGCGATGGTGTTTGGCTACAAAGCCAAGCCCAACTTCACCGTGGAAAACGAAAGGGAGATTTCCGCCGCGCCTAAAGTGGATTTCGCGCCGGCGTTGGCCAAGCCACTGACTGAGCCCAAAGGAGCCGCCAAGTGATGGCGATGTCAATGTACAGGGCAAGAGCCGCCTTGCTGGCGTTCGCGCTTTGCGGGCCCTCGCTTTACGCGCCTTCTAACGCCGCCGCCGCAGTGCTGGTACCCGCGTTGATCGGGCATGTCACCGACCAGACCGGCACGCTTACCGCAGAACAAAAAACAGCCCTTGAGCAGACCCTGCAGGTGTTTGAGGCCAGGAAGGGCAGTCAGCTTGCAGTCCTCATCGTCGCCACCACCGCGCCGGAAACGATCGAGCAATATGCCTTGCGCGTGGTGGAGTTGTGGAAACTGGGGCGAAAGAAAGTGGATGACGGTGCCATCCTCGTTGTCGCCAAGGATGATCGCGCGGTGCGCATCGAGGTGGGTTATGGCCTGGAAGGGGCGCTCAATGACGCGGTCAGCAAACGCATT
>JANPBQ010000190.1:0-3409 GCA_031430555.1 Betaproteobacteria bacterium | reverse complement strand
CTGTCGGACGACGAAAAAACGGTGGCGGCGATGGATGTGCTGGCCCCGGGCATTGGCGAAATCATCGGCGGCTCGCAGCGCGAAGAGCGGCTGGATGTTCTTGATAAACGCATGATTGAGTGCGGCCTTGATCCCGCACATTACGGCTGGTACAGAGATTTGCGGCGCTACGGCACGGTGCCGCATGCAGGCTTTGGTCTCGGGTTTGAGCGGACGGTGTCGTACATCACGGGGTTGTCGAACGTGCGGGATGTGATTCCGTTTCCGAGGACGCCGGGGAGTGCAAGGTATTGATTTTTTTTGGTGATGATGGGTATTGCTGCGAGCCGCTCATCCTACGGAGACAAATGTAGGATGGGTGGAGCGAAGCGATACCCATCATCCAGCGACCAACATGACTAACTACCGACGCAATTTCATTGCCGGTGGTACGTTTTTCTTTACTGTCAACCTCGCCAATCGTTCACAAAGACTGTTGACAGATCACATCGATGATTTGCGCGCTGCATTTCGCTACGTCAACGCCCGCCACCCATTTACGACGGACGCAATCGCGATATTGCCCGATCACTTGCATGCAATTTGGACGTTACCCGCAGAAGATCGTGACTACCCGCTTCGCTGGCGGCTGATCAAAACGATGTTCTCCCGCGCCGTGGAGCAGATTGAACCGGTTTCCAATAGCCGCAAAATCAAGGGCGAACGCGGTATCTGGCAGCGCAGATATTGGGAACATACGATCAAAGATGAAATTGACTACGCGCGACATGTCGACTACATCCATTTCAATTCTGTCAAGCATGGGTGCGCGCCGCGAGTTGCGGATTGGCCGCATTCATCGTTTCACCGCTTTGTGAGAGCGGGAATGCTGCCGGTGGATTGGGCGGGGATAAACGGCGCCGATGATGCGAATTTCGGCGAGAGATTGGATTGATGTGGTGATGGGTATCGCTGCGCTCCACCCATCCTACGAAGTTGATTTTTGGAATGGTGATGGGTATCCCGGCAAAATTGAATGTAGGATGGGTGATACGAGCCGATACCCATCCTGATCGCGCAATGATTTGACATTCAACGCAACGGCGCCATGACCCTAAAAGACAAAAACCTGGAATCCCTCTTTCGCAGCAACCGCGCGTGGGCGGACCGCATCCGCGCCGAGCAGCCGGATTTTTTTCGGCAACTCGCGAAGCAGCAGAACCCGAAATTTCTGTGGATCGGATGCTCCGATAGCCGCGTGCCGGCCAATGAAATTGTCGGGCTCATGCCGGGCGAAGTGTTTGTTCACCGCAACATCGCCAACGTGGTGGTGCATACCGATTTGAATTGTCTGTCGGTGGTGCAATTCGCGGTGGATGTGTTGAAGGTCGAGCACATCATGGTGGTCGGGCATTACGGTTGTGGCGGCGTGCGTGCGGCATTGTTTGGTGATCGGCTCGGCTTGGTGGATAACTGGCTGCACCATATTCACGATGTGCGCGACAAGCACGCCGAAGCGTTGCAGGCGATTGGTTTGTCGGATGAACGCGCAAATCGACTTTGCGAGCTGAACGTGATCGAGCAGGTGGCAAACGTCTGTCAGACCACGATCGTTCGCGATGCGTGGGAGCGCGGGCAGGAGCTTGCCGTGCATGGCTGGATCTACGGATTGAATAATGGATTGCTGCGCGATTTGAATGTCACCGTCGTGACGCGCGATGAAGCGAATGGTGTGTGCAAGGCGGCGGCGGCCGAAGCGAATCGTGCCGCGCAGGCGTAATATTTCAACATCGTGTCGAAACTATCAAGAGAGTAAATCATGACCGCCCGCGACGCTATTCCTGCCCTCAACATCGACTCCAAGAAATTGCTTGCAGACATTTCCACAAAATGGGACGCCGACATCGTTCCGCAATTGATCGAGTACATCAAAATCCCCGCCAAGTCGCCGGGCTTTGATCGCGATTGGGCGGCGCATGGATTTCTCGATGCGGCGATCGAGCAGGCGCGCGCGTGGGTGGCGGCGCAAAACGTTGGGGGCCTCACGCTGGAAATTGTGCGTATCGAGGGCCGCACGCCGGTGTTGTTTTTCGATATTCCCGCGACCGGTGGCATCGACCCAAACCGCACGGTATTGCTTTACGGCCACCTCGACAAGCAACCCGAGATGACTGGTTGGCGCGCAGGGCTGGGGCCGTGGATTCCCGTGTATGAAGACGGCAAACTCTATGGGCGCGGCAGTGCGGATGATGGCTATGCGGTATTCGCGGCATTGGCGGCGATCATGGCATTGGATAAACAAGGTATCGCGCGCCCGCATTGTGTGGGATTGATCGAGACCTGCGAGGAAAGTGGCAGCTACGATTTGCCGACCTATCTTGAAGCGCTGGCACCGCGCATCGGGGATGTGCAATTGGTGGTGGCACTCGATTCCGGCGCGGGCAATTATGATCAGTTGTGGGTCACCACTTCGTTGCGCGGCCTCATCAACGGCACGCTGACGGTGAATGTGTTGACCGAAGGCGTGCATTCGGGGGACGCGGGTGGTGTGGTGCCATCGTCGTTTCGCGTAGCGCGGCAATTGCTTGACCGCATCGATGATTCGCGCACCGGCGTCGTGAAGCCCACCGTGTTCAATTGCGAGATCCCTGCCGAGCGCGTGGTGCAGGCGAAACAGGCCGCCGAAATATTGGGCGAATCGATGTGGCAGCGGTTTCCCTGGGATAGCTGTTGCGACGATGGCGGCAAGTTTGTGTTTGTGCAACCGGTGACGAAAGATCCGGTCGAGCTTATTTTGAATCGCACGTGGCGCGCGGCATTGGCCGTGACCGGTGCCGATGGCTTGCCGCCGATTGAATCCGGTGGTAACGTGCAGCGGCCCTATACCTCGCTGAAACTGTCGCTGAGATTGCCGCCCTTGGTGGATGCTTCAACGGCGGCGGCCGCATTGAAAACGACATTGGAAAGCGACACGCCTTATTCGGCCCGCGTGACCTACCACTATGAGCAAGCCGCCAGCGGTTGGAATGCGCCCGCCTCGGTGCCGTGGCTCACCGCGCTGCTGGACAACGCATCTCAAACCTACTTTGACAAACCCGCCGCGTACCTGGGCGAGGGCGGCACGATTCCCTTCATGGGCATGCTCGGCGTGAAATTTCCGAACGCGCAAATGCTGGTGACGGGCGTGTTGGGTCCAAAGTCGAACGCGCACGGGCCGAATGAATTCTTGCATGTGCCGTATGCGAAGAAATTAACAGCGGCGGTGGCGCTGGT
Source organism: Betaproteobacteria bacterium (assembly GCA_031430555.1). Taxonomy (GTDB): domain Bacteria; phylum Pseudomonadota; class Gammaproteobacteria; order Burkholderiales; family Usitatibacteraceae; genus UKL13-2. The sequence goes on along the minus strand of JANPBQ010000190.1, from coordinate 157 downwards.
GTTGGCGGGGGTGCGCTAGTGTTTTCCGGGAATTCTTAGTTCTGACGTGGGATTTTTCAACGGGAAGACCTTTCCCCGCGCAGGCGGGGATCCAATTTTGTTGAGGGCAAAACTTGGATCCCCGCCATCGCGGGGAAAGGTAAAAATAGCGGCAACA
>JANPBQ010000189.1:0-15035 GCA_031430555.1 Betaproteobacteria bacterium | reverse complement strand
CGCGGGAGCACAATCAAGTCGCCAATGTCTGGCCTTGATGTCGAACTGTGAAGGACTCCCATGCGAATCGCCATTGCCGCAATCATCTGCTTGTTGTCAACCGGTGTTTTTGCGAAGCTGCCCCCCGCGACCGAGGAGGCGAAAGCCAAGGCCGCGGAGGCCAACGCGAAATCGGCGTGGAGCGACAAAGTAGGTCTCTATCAACTTTGTGTCTCAATGGATCGGACGGCAGCCGGGTATCGAAAGAGCACGAAGGCTTCCGGAAAACCGGTTCCCGTCCCTGTCGCTACGCCGCCATGCACGAATCCCGGCGTCTATGTGCCGCAAGTCACGCCGGCGGCGTCAAAGCCGCTGGAAGCAGCCGGCGCGCATTCACCGCCCGGAACCACCGTCTCGCCACCAAGTTCCAAAGCGAGTGCGTCGGAAATCGCGAGCGGCGTAAAAAAGTAGCGATTTCATCAATCATCTGGCGGAAATTCTTGCATACCCGTGTCGTTGACACGGCATATGTGAGGGATGGTGCTTGTATTTCCCGGCGCCCGCCACCGTAATAATCGTTGCGATTTTCGGTGGCCGACAAATCAATTGCACTCGGCGGGGCGGCCAAAATCGATGGGGCCGCCCCGGGTCAATACATGGCGACGCGGTCGGTCGATTTCCAGCGGCCTTGCACGCCTGGTCGGCGTGCGGCGTAGGACGGTGACGCGACGGCGATCTCGCGTGGGAGAGGTTGCGCACGAGAGTCCGCCGACATCGCCTCAGTGGTCGCCGGCACCATAATTCCAACGCTGGAAATCGTGGCGACACGTCCCACAATCGGCAAACTACCCGACGCCGTTTCAGACACCAGATTCTGGCTGCGGTGGGTCAGAAATGTTTTTAGCAGGCCGCCGAGTCTCGTCACCAGAGACATATCCGGCAGGCTAAGCAGCGGCGCGGCAGGTGAAGAGAGTGGGCGGGCGGTATGCATGGCGATATCCAAATATTCAATTGTTTGGTAAGCGAAGTTCCCGTCAACGTGTCGATACGGAAAACTCTATGGTCGAATGATGACGATGGTTAATGAAATGAGCATGACAAAATTGTGGCAATTTCGAGTCGGTGAAAAAAAAGCCCGGTCGCGATGCGGCAACCGGGCAAATAGTCGAGAGTGACTTCGACTTGGGAGGAGATTCGCGCAGACGCGTCAGACGCGTCAGACGTTCGAACGCAGGCGCGGGGCAGTGACAATAATGGCCGCCTCGCGGTACTGGATCGATTCCATCGCCGTCGGCGTTGCCACCGACTTCACGATTTTTCCGGCAGAGGCCATCGCGGCGTTCGTGTCGTCGCTGGACACCCACGGGCCGAGCGTTGCCATCACGAGGCCGGTCACGACCAATGCGGACATCAACAGGTTGTCTTTGCTGATATTCAGTTGCGGTTTCATTCTGTTCACCTTTACGGGTTGGCTTTGTTGCGTCAGGCAATACGTTTGGTATTGCATTGACGGCAGATTAAAGTTCCCGGCGCGAAGGCTCAAACCGAAAGCGACGAAATGCAAAAAACGCGGCGCAAAGCGCGCAAAAACCCGTATCGGCGGCGCGATCACGCCGCAGGATTTGTCGACGCGAAGGCGCGGAGGTGTCTAGGCGTGTGCCGGCGGGTGAATGGCGTTGGGGTGCGGCTTGCTTGCCAGCGAGCCGACGATCATCGCGAGTGTGCTGGCACCCAGTCCGATCAACTGCGGCGGCACCAGGCTGATTTCGATGATGCCGAATTCCACAATCAGCCAGCCGCCGATGCCGCAGAGGATCGCGGCCATCGCGCCGGTTGAGGTCGAGCGCTTCCAGAACGCGCCGAAAAAGAGCGGCACGAACGCGCCGGCCAGCGTGACCTTGTACGCGTTTTCGACCATCTTGAAGATCGAGGCTTGCGAATTGAGCGCGAAGATCAGTACGACGAACGCAAAGCAGACGATCGTAATGCGCATCACGCGCAGAAATTGCTTGTCGCCCATGTTCGGGTAGAAACCGCGCACGATGTTTTCCGCAAACGTCACCGACGGCGCCAGCAGCGTGGCCGAAGAACAACTCATGATCGCCGACAGCACCGCGCCGAAGAACACCACCTGCGCGGCCACCGGCATGTGTGTCAATACCAACGTCGGCAACACCAGCTGCGAATCTTTTTCGATCAACTCGTTGAACACTTTCGGGTCGATCAGCGTCGCCGAGTAGGCGATGAACATCGGCACGAACGTGAAGCAAAAATAAATCGACGCGCCGAGTATCGAGCCCCACACCGCGATCTTCGCCGACTTGGCCGAGGTGATGCGCTGGAACACGTCCTGCTGCGGAATCGAGCCCAACATCATCGTCACCCAGGCGCCGATGAAGGTGAGCCAGAGTGCCAAGTCCGCAGGCGGGAAGAAGTCGAGCTTGCCGGCAGCCGAGGCATGCGCGATTACCGGTGCGACGCCGCCCGTCATACCCGACACCACCCAGCCGATGTAGAGCATGCCGCCCATGATGACGCTCATCTGAACGAAATCCAGAATCGCCACCGACAACATGCCGCCGAAGGTGGTGTAAGTGAGTACGATGGCGGTGCCAAAGACCATGCCCATTTCCGGGCTGATGGCACCGTTGGTGATCACATTGAAAATCAATCCCAGCGCCTTGATCTGTGCGGACACCCAGCCGAGATATGACGCCACGATGCACAGCGTGGTCAACACTTCCACCGGGCGGTTGTAACGCATACGGTAGAAATCACCGATGGTGATGATGTTGAGTTTGTACAACTGGCTCGCGAAAAAGAAGCCGGCGATCACGAGGCACATGCTGGAGCCAAACGGGTCCGCGACCACGCCGCGCAAGCCTTCCTTCACGAAAGTTGCCGATACACCGAACACGGCCTCCGCGCCGAACCAGGTGGCGAACACGGTGGCGGTCACGACCGGTAGCGGCAGATGGCGACCGGCGACAGCGAAATCCTTGGCGTTGTGGACGCGCGTGGCGACGATCAGGCCGATGGCGATTGAAACAGCGAGGTAGCCAAGGACAAAGGATACAAGCATGAAAAACTCCCAAGACGGCGCAGAGGTGACGCTTCCCGTCAGCCGGGCGCGCATGTAATCCGGGAAATTCTATCAGGCGTGGCACCTGACCGAAACGCTACATTGGCAAATAAAACAGCAAGTAGAAAAAAGTTCCCGCCGCCAATGCCAACGCAATTAGCAATGCCAGCAGAATTGCCGATTGATACCGCTGCGTGCGGTTAAGCCGGTAGAGTGCCGTCTCGATATCAGCCAGCCGCGCCGACGGGTCGTTATCCAGTGCGCGATGAATCAGCCGCGGCAGTTGCGGCACAATCGCGGTCCACTGCGGGCCTTCCTTTCGCAATTGCCGCGCAAGGCCGCGCCACCCCATCTGCTCGTCCATCCACTTCTCGAGAATCGGCTGCGCGACCGGTCGCAAATCGAGTTCCGGATAAAGTTGCCGGCCCAATCCCTCGACTTGCATGAGCGTCTTTTGCAGCAATACCAGCTGCGGCTGAATTTCCATCTGGAAGCGCCGCGAGACATCGAACAATCGCAGCAATACCGCGCCGAAATAGATCTCATTGAGTGGCTTGTCGAAAATCGGCTCGCACACGCTGCGAATCGCGCCTTCGAATTCATCGACGCGCGTATCTTTCGGCACCCATCCCGCCTCGATGTGCGCGACCGCGACGGCCTTATAGTCGCGGTTAAAGAACGCCGCGAAATTGCGCGCGAGATAATTTTTGTCCTCATCCGACAATGTGCCCATGATGCCGAAATCAACGCCTGAATAGACGCCGTTTTTCAACACAAAAATATTGCCGGGATGCATGTCGGCGTGGAAGAAGCCATCTCGAAACACTTGCGTGAAAAATATCTTCACGCCGTCGGCCGCCAGCCGCGCAATGTCGATACCGTGCGCGCGCAATTGGGCGACATCGTTGACCGGCAGAAAATCCATGCGCTCCAGCACCAGCGCGTCGCGTTTGGTGTAGTCGAAATAGACTTCGGGCACGTACAACAATGTGCCTTCAGCGAAATTGCGCTTCAATGCCGACGCGTTGGCCGCCTCGCGGACCATGTCGAGCTCGTCGTGGATGGTTTTGTCGAATTCACGGATGACTTCGCGCGGACGCAGGCGTTTGCCATCGGCGAAAATCGATTCGACCAGATCCGCCAGCACGTACAACAACGCGACATCGCGGGCGATGGTCGCCTCGATTCCCGGCCTCACCAGCTTGATGGCGACATCGCGCCCGGCCATCTTGCCGCTGCCGATGGTGGCGAAATGCACCTGTGCGACCGACGCACTCGCCACGGGGGTCAGATCGAAGGCGCTGAAGACGCTTTGAGCATTTTCGCCATCGACCCGATAAAGGCGATTCATGATTTCCGCCACGTGTTTCGCGCCGAATGGCGGTACGCGATCCTGCAACGCCGCCAACTCCGTCGCGATATCGACGGGCACCAGATCCGGGCGGGTGGAAAGCAATTGGCCGAATTTGACGAATATCGGCCCCAGCTCCTCCAGTGCGCGGCGCAACCGGCGTCCGCGTGGCTCTTCAAGTGAGCGCCAGAAAAACACCCCGCCGATCAACGCGCGCGCGGCTCCTTTCGGCAGGAATTCGTCGAGGCCATAACGCACCGTGACGGAAACAATTTTGAGAAGGCGAAATAGGCGCATGAAGGGGTGAATTTTACCTTGGCCGTCGCCCGCCGCCGGGAATGCCAACACGCCGCGATTCCCGCGCTTGGGCGCGGAGTTGATGCGCATCAAACGCGACAACGAAGCGCAATCGACAATGATGACTTTCGTGAAACGCTTAAAAGGTTCAGAATTTATGTCCGATCTCGACGAAGCAGGGCCAGTGAATTCAATTGACGCAGAAAACAGCGTTGCGCAAAACCCGCTGGCCGGCCGCACGGCGGATGCCGCGCCTGCGCCGCTGCCGCCCCAATCCATCTCCGGCGAAGTGCTGTTGGAGAAATACGCAAAGGGCGGCGAAACGTCGATTTACGATGTGCGTCTGCGCGTCGCGCGCGCACTCGCAGCCGTCGAAGCGCCGGATCGCCGCGCGCAGTGGGAGCGGCAATTCCTGCTCGCGCAAGAGCGCGGTTTCATTCCCGCCGGGCGCATCAATTCCGCTGCGGGCACGCCATTGACGGCGACGCTCATCAATTGTTTTGTGCAGCCGGTGGGCGACTCGATCACCGAAGTCATCGATGGCCGCCCGGGAATTTACACGGCACTTGCCGAGGCAGCCGAAACGATGCGGCGCGGCGGCGGCGTCGGCTATGATTTTTCGGCGATCCGTCCCGAGGGTGCCCGGGTGCGCGGCACCGATTCACGCGCGAGCGGGCCGGTGTCATACATGAAAGTGTTCGACCGCTCCTGCGAGACGGTGGAGTCAGCCGGTTCGCGGCGCGGCGCGCAGATGGGCGTATTGCGCTGCGATCATCCGGATATCGAAACGTTCATCCACGCGAAAGATCACGGCGGGCTCAGCAATTTCAACATTTCGGTCGCCGTCACCGACGCATTCATGCGCGCCGTGGAACAAGGCGAGGCGATCGAGCTCACCCATCGCGCGGAACCGGCCAAGGACATCGTCGATGCCGGTGCCTACGCGCGCGAGGACGGCTTGTGGGTGTACCGCAAACGGCCCGCGCGCGAGCTCTGGGCCGACATCATGCGCTCAACCTACGACCATGCCGAACCGGGCATTCTGTTTCTCGACCGCATCAACCGCGACAACAATCTCAACTATTGCGAATCCATCGCCGCGACGAACCCCTGCGGCGAACAGCCGTTGCCGCCCTATGGCTGCTGTTGTTTGGGCTCGATCGACCTCACGCGCTTTGTCGATTCGCCATTCCGTGACGCCGCGCGGTTCGATTTCGCGGCCTTCGCCGAAGTGGCCGCCACCGCAGTTCGCATGCTCGACAACACGCTTGAAGTCACCGAGTGGCCGCTCGAAGCGCAGCACGCAGAGGCGCGCGCCAAGCGCCGCATCGGGCTCGGTTTCACGGGGTTGGGCGATGCGCTCGCGATGTTGCGGCTGCGTTACGACGAGTCGCCTGCGCGCGACATGGCCGCTAAAATTTCCATGTGCCTGCGAGATGCGGCCTATGCGGCATCGATCGCCCTTGCGGAGGAGCGCGGCGCGTTTCCCTTGTTCAATGCGGACTTGTATCTCGCGGGGGACAATTTCGCCTCGCGCCTGCCCGTTGCGCTGCGAAAATCGATCCGTGCGAACGGCATCCGCAATTCCCACCTGCTCTCGATCGCGCCGACCGGCACCATTTCGTTAGCCTTCGCCGACAATGCCTCGAACGGGATCGAGCCGCCGTTTTCGTACGTCTATACGCGCAAGAAACGCACGGCCGACGGCATGTACAAGGAATACTTGGTCGAAGACCACGCCTGGCGGTTGTACCGGCATCTTGGCGGCGACACGGTCGCATTGCCCGGGTACTTTGTGACCGCCCTCGATATTTCCGCCGACGCGCATCTGCAAATGGTCGCGGTAGTCGCGCCGTACATCGACACGAGCATTTCAAAAACGGTGAACGTACCAGAAGACTATCCCTACGCCGATATTGAAAATCTCTATTTGAATGCATGGAAATCCGGCTTGAAGGGACTCGCCACCTATCGGCCCAACAGTGTGCTGGGATCGGTGCTATCGGTCGCAGCCGCGCCACCTGCACCGGAGATTGCGACGCAGAATCACAACGCGCGCTTGTCGCTGGATTCGTTGCCGGCACCGGTTCTGGCCTCGCTTCGATGGCCCGGTCGGCCCGAGTTGCCCGACGGCAATGATGCATGGACGTACATGATCGAATCCCCGCAGGGACGATTCGCGCTGTTCGTCGGGCACATCGCCGAGGAGGGCAAAGCATTCCCATTCGAAGTCTGGGTCAATGGCACCGAACAGCCGCGCGGTTTGGGCGCGGTGGCCAAAACGCTGTCGATGGACATGCGCACCAACGACCGCGGCTGGTTGGCCCTGAAGCTCGACGCGATGACGCGCACCGTGGGCGACGACGCCTTCGACATGCGCTTCCCGCCCTCCGGCGAAAAAAAGCGCATGCCGGGCGTGGTCTCGGCGATTGCGCGGGTGATCCGCTACCGCTGCGACCGTTTGCATGTATTCGATGACCCCGGCACCACGGCCGTAATCGATGCCATGTTCAGCGTGGATGAGCCGCGCACCGGCTCCGATGGCACGCTCGCCTGGACGGTCGATGTGGTGAACCCGGCGGCGGGCGACGAGTTCGTCGTCGGGCTGAAAGAAATCACGCTGCCCGACGGGGACGGCGCAGGTGCAACCACGACGCGGCCATATTCGCTCTGGCTGTCGGGCCATTACCCGCGCGCGCTCGATGGCCTCGCGCGCATCCTTTCGCTGGACATGCGGGTGATGGATCCCGCGTGGATCGGCATGAAACTCAGGAAGCTTCTGAATTACGCCGAACCGTTGGGCGATTTCATGGCCTTCATACCCGGCGAGCGCCGTCAGCAAAATTGGCCCTCCACCGTCGCCTACGTGGCGCGGCTGTTGATCCACCGCTACTCGATGCTGGGCGTGCTCGATAGCGAAGGCTATCCGCTGCGCGACATGGGCATTCTCGAAGCGCCACGCCAACGCGAATCGCTGCGCGCGATGAAAGGCACACTCTGCCGCGAATGCGGCAACCGCTCAGTCATTCGCAGAGACGGTTGCGATTTTTGCAGCGCCTGCGGCTGGGTGGGGGCGTGCGGATAGCGCCAATTTTTCTGCCGAGGCAGAATGGGCAAACTCTAAGGCCAGAGCGGCTCTCAGAAGAAAAAGTGCCGAAACACCCCGTCAGTGCTAGAGTTTCAAGTATTTCCGCTCCGCGAGACACGCCGCGAGTTGTTCCCGCCAATCAAGCGGTTGAATGCCGGACGCCGCGCTGATTTTAGCCAATGACAACACCGAATAGGCGGGGCGCTTCGCGGGTGTCGGGTAATCGGTGGTGGTGATGGGGATCACTCGTTTCGCGCGTCGCTCGGGATCCTCGCTGCCTTCGAGGATCGCGGTGGCGAAGCCGGCCCAGGAGGTTTTTCCAGCAGCGGTCAGGTGATAGATGCCCGACGCAATGCTGAGTTGTGCCGAGGAATCACTCGTGGCCACGGATCGTGCAGTGGCTTCACTGACTGTGCGAACCCAGGTCGGCGCGCCGATCTGGTCGCCGACGACGCGCAATTCGTCCCGCTCGCGGGCGAGGCGCAGCATGGTCAGCATGAAATTCTGCCGGCGATTGCCGTAGAGCCAACTGGTGCGCAAAACGAGGTAGTGCTTCGCGACCGCAACGACGGCATTTTCACCGGCGAGTTTGGTGCGTCCGTACACGCTTTGCGGTGCCGTCGCGTCGACCTCGCGGTAGGGCGTCTTCGCGAGGCCGTCGAACACATAGTCGGTCGAGTAGTGAATCAGTGTTGCGTCGAGCCGGCTTGCTTCTTCCGCAAGAATTCCCGGCGCGATGCCGTTGACTTGCATCGCGATGTCCGGTTCCGATTCGGCTTTGTCGACGGCGGTGTAGGCACCGGCATTCAAGATCAACGCCGGTCTGACCTCACGGCAACGCGTGCGGATCGCATCGGCATCCGCGAGATCCAATTTTGCGCGATCAAAGGCAAAAATTTCGCCGAACGGCGCAAAGGTTCGCGCAAGTTCCCAACCCAATTGGCCGTCGCCGCCAGTGATGAGGATGCGCGGCTTGTCGTTGCCAACGCTCACGGGAATATTTCGGCTGCCGCGAGTGGTTTGCCGTTGAGATCGGTCGGCTTCAATTGCGGCGCGCCGGTCTCGTGTATCGGCCATTCAATGCCGAGCGCGGGGTCATTCCACAACAGGCTACGATCATGCTGCGGCGCATAGTAATCAGTGGTCTTGTAGAGAAATTCGGCGGCGTCGGAGGTCACTAGAAAGCCATGTGCGAAACCTGCGGGCACCCACAGCATGCGTTTGTTTTCGGCCGACAAGCGCAGCGCTACATGCTTGCCGAAAGTGGGTGAAGTGCGGCGAATATCGACGGCCACATCGAATACTTCGCCTGCGACCACGCGCACCAATTTGCCCTGCGCTTGTTGCACCTGATAGTGCAGCCCGCGCAACACGCCCTTGACGGATTTTGAATGGTTGTCCTGCACGAACGTTACGTCCGCGCCCACCGCCGCATTGAACGCGCGCGCATTAAAACTCTCGAAGAAAAATCCACGCTCGTCGCCGAACACTTTCGGCTCGATGATTTTCACGTCCGCAATCGCGGTGTCGATCACGTTCATCGGGTGAGCCTAAAAAACGCGTTCGGTGAGCATCTGCATCAGGTATTGACCGTAGCCGTTCTTCAACATGGGTGCCGCGAGTCGCTCGATATCGCCGGCCGAGATCCAACCGCGACGGTAGGCGATCTCCTCGGGGCACGCCACCTTCAATCCCTGACGGCGCTCGATGGTGGCGATGTATTGCGACGCCTCCAGCAAGGACTCGTGCGTACCGGTATCGAGCCATGCCATGCCGCGGCCCATGACTTCGCAATTCAGTGTTCCTTGCTGCAAATACAGGCGGTTCAAGTCGGTGATTTCCAATTCGCCGCGCGCGGAAGGTTTCAACGCCGCCGCCAGTTCGCACACCTGATTATCGTAAAAATAAATGCCGGTCACGGCGTAACGCGATTTCGGTTTTGCCGGTTTTTCTTCGAGCGAAATTACTTTGCCGGCGGCATCGAATTCCGCCACACCGTAGCGCTCGGGGTCGTGAACCGGATAGGCGAATACGGTGGCACCGCCGGTTTTTTCATGCGCGCGCTGCAACGAAAGCGACAGATCGTGCCCGTAGAAAATGTTGTCGCCAAGGATCAGCGCGGAGTCATCGCCGCCGAGAAATGGCTTACCGATATGGAAAGCTTGCGCCAGTCCATCCGGCGACGGTTGTACCGCGTACGACAGCGACAGCCCCCACTTTTTTCCGTCGCCCAGCAACTCCTGAAATTGCGGCGTGTCGTGCGGCGTGGAGATGATGAGAATGTCGCGAATGCCGGCCAGCATTAGGGTCGATAGCGGGTAATAGACCATCGGCTTGTCGTAGATCGGCAGCAATTGTTTCGACACCACCTGCGTGACGGGATACAGCCGTGTACCGCTGCCGCCGGCGAGGATGATCCCCTTGCGATTCGCGGTCTGGTTCACGCGGCTGCCTTGGTGCCGTATTGCGTTTGCATCCACTGCCGGTAGTCGCCGCGCGTGACGGCTTGAGTCCATTCGTTGTTGGCGAGGTACCAGCGTACGGTTTTCTCGATCCCGCTCTCAAACGTTTCCTGTGCGCGCCAACCGAGTTCGCCTTCCAATTTGGCCGCATCGATTGCATAGCGACGGTCGTGACCGGGACGGTCGGCGACGAAGGCGATTTGTGAGGCGTAGGGTTTGCCATCGGCGCGTGGCTTGAGTTGATCGAGCCAGTCGCCAATGGTATGGACGACCTCAAGATTGGTCCGCTCATTGCGCCCGCCAACGTTGTAGGTTTCCCCGGCGCGACCCTTGGCCAGCACCTGCCGAATCGCCGTGCAATGATCTGCTACATAGAGCCAATCTCGCACGTTTTTGCCGTCGCCATAGACCGGCAGCGGTTTGCCGGCGAGCGCGTTGAGAATCATCAGCGGGATCAGTTTTTCCGGAAAATGATAAGGGCCATAGTTGTTCGAGCAATTGGTCGTCAGCACCGGCAAATGGTAAGTGTGGTGATACGCGCGCACCAAGTGATCCGAGGCCGCTTTGGAGGCCGAATACGGGCTGTTGGGCTCGTATTTGTGCTGTTCGGTGAAGGCCGGGTCGTCAATCGCGAGCGAGCCGTAAACTTCATCTGTGGAGACATGCAGGAAACGAAACGCAGCTTGATCACTCTCGCCGAGACCCTGCCAATAGCCGCGCACTTCCTCCAGCAAATTAAAGGTGCTGACGATGTTGGTCTGGATGAAATCGCCCGCGCTATGAATGGAGCGATCAACATGGCTCTCGGCGGCGAAATTTACGATGGCGGTCGGCTTCGTTTCGCGCAGCAACGCGCCGACCAAGGCGCGGTCGCCGATGTCGCCATGCACGAAACGATAATCCGGGCGGCCGGCAATGTCGGCGAGCGACATCAGGTTGCCCGCATAGGTGAGCTTGTCCAGATTCACCAGCGGCCCGGCGTTGTGCGCAAGCCACTCGTGAATGAAATTGGAACCGATAAAACCGGCACCGCCGGTGACGATAATCATGGGATTCTCCGCATCCCGGCTCGCGCCGGTGGTGTCGCTTCAACCCAACATTTTACCAGCGCAGCCTCTCAGGATGGACGGCGACACTGATTCAAGGTGCTTTGTTTTCGAGCTCGATCAGCTTTGCGTATTTGGCGAATGCCGCAAAGCAGCCGACCGCCACATGCGCGAAACCGGGGCCGCCATCGAGGAAACCCAGGCGCAGGATGTAGAACTTGATGAAACGCGCCAATGGGCTTACGAACAACTTGACGTATCCGGCGCGCACGCCTTGCTGAAACAGCGATTCCGCGTGCAGGGAGGAATAGCGGTTTTGCTTTTGCAGGTACGTCGTTATTTCCTCGGCCGAATCGTGCAAGATATCGCCTTCCAGCACGCCGACATCGACCGTCGTGATCACCGCTTCATGCACCGGATCGTTGCTCCAGCTTGCGTGTTGGCGGTGAAACATGCGCAGCGACCAATCGGGATAGCCCTCGCCGTGGGAGAGCCATTTGCCGAGAAAACGGTTGCGTCGCCGCATGCGAAACGCGCGGTGTTTCGGTGCCGTCAGCGCCGCGCGGATACCAGCTTCGAGCGGTGGCGAGACCCGTTCATCGACATCGAGGCACAGCACCCAGTCGTGCTTGGCTTGAGTCACGGCGAATTGCTTTTGCTGCCCAAAGCCGAGCCATTCCTTTTCGATCACGCGCGCACCCAGTACATCGGCGATCGCGCGCGTCTCATCCTCGGAACCCGAATCAACGACCAGCACTTCGTCGGCGAAGGCCACGCTCTCGATGCAGGCACCGATTTGCGAGGCCGCATTTTTGGCAATGATGACGACGGAGAGTGGAATTTTCGGGGGCGACATGAAGAATGTTCCAGCGGTGAGACCGATTGTAATCGAGCATGCGTCGGAATTGACTGCGCATCGAAAGTGCCCGCCAGAATCATGCAGGCTAAAATGCCCGTATGCGTGTTCTGCTGGTGAAATTATCGTCGCTGGGCGACGTGATCCACAATTTGCCCGTTGCGAGCGATCTGGCGCGCGCATTGCCGGGCGTTGAGATCGATTGGGCGGTCGAAGCGCCGTACGCGGAAATGGTGGCGATGCATCCGGCGATCGACAAGGTCATCGGCGTCCCGTTGCGGGCACTGAAAAAAAACCTGTTGTCGCTTGAAGCCTGGCGACGTTTCCTCGCCGCACGCACGCAACTGTCGAGCCAACGCTACGACGCGATTCTGGATACGCAGGGCTTGGTCAAAAGCGCGTGGATTTCACATTGGCCCAAAGGCCCCGTAAGCGGGCACGCATCGACATCCGCGCGCGAACCCTTCGCGGCGCGATTCTACGATCACGCGTTCGATATTCCGCGGGCGATGCATGCGGTCGAGCGCAACCGCCTCCTCGCGGCGAAGGCGTTCGGCTATGCGCTCGATTTACCGCTTGAATATGGCCTGACCGCGCCGGATGGTGCACTTTCCGGCATGCCATCGAAACCATATGTCGTGTTCCTGCACGCGACCAGCCGTGCCGACAAGAGGTGGCCATCAGCCGATTGGGTCGAATTGGGCAAACGCCTCAATGCCGCAAATATTGCGGTGGTGCTGCCGTGGGGTGCCGAGGCGGAGCACCGCATAAGCCGGCAAATCGCCGAACACTTGACACTCGTGACCGTGCCCGCCCGACTCTCTTTGGCCGAGGCAGCGCGCATGCTGTCGCGCGCAGCCGTTGTGGTCGGTGTCGACACCGGTCTTGCTCATCTCGCAGTCGCCTTGGCGCGGCCAACTGTGGGCATCTACCTCACCACCGAGCCCGCGCTCACGGGATTGCACGGGAGCAAAGACATCGTCAATCTTGGCGGTGGCACCCGCGATGCCGCGAATGCGCTGCATGTGGATGCGGTGTGGCGCGCACTTCAATCGCAACTCGGGGTTGCGCCATGAGAAGGTTTTATTCGTTCTTCCTGTTGCTCGCGATGCCGATCATCATCCTGCGGCTGCTGTGGCGCGGTATCCGGCAACCGGGGTATCTACGGCATTGGGGCGAACGCTTCGGTTTTTTTTCGCCACCCAGTGGGGCGAATGCGGGAACGATTTGGTTGCACGCCGTATCAGTCGGCGAAATGCGCGCCGCATCGCTGCTGGTGCGGCAGATCCAGCAACATTATCCGGGCCTCCCGATCCTGGTTTCGTGCATGACGCCCACCGGGCGCGCCACTGCCGAGGAGTTGTTCGGCAACTCGGTGCGTTGTGTGTATCTGCCCTACGATTTTTATTCCGCGCAACGGCGGCTGATCGCTAGCTTCGCGCCACAAGTGCTGTTGATATTGGAAACTGAAATCTGGCCGAACCTGCTCGCCGCATGCCATCGCGAACATGTACCGGCATTGCTGGTGAACGCGAGGTTGAGCGAGAAATCCCTGCGGGCATACATGCGCTTCGCACCGGTGCGCTCACTCGCGCACGGTGCCATGCAGAGCATGCAGGTGATTGCCGCGCAATCGCCAGCCGATGACGGGCGATTCCGAATTCTCGGCGCGGCGAATTCGCAAATCACCGGCAACATCAAGTTCGATATGACGGTCGATGCGACTCAAATCGCCAAAGGCGAGTCATGGCGTTCGGGCCTGGCAAAAGAAAAGCACATCCTGCTCGCTGCCAGCACGCGCGAGGGCGAAGAAGCGCTGCTGCTCGACGCCTATTGCCGCGCATTTTCCGCGGTCGAACGGAAGAAAATGCCGCTGGTGTTGGTGCCGCGCCATCCACAACGGTTCGATGCCGTTGAGGCCTTGATCCGCGCGCGCAATCTCGCCATGCAGCGCCGCAGCATTGGTGAACTCACCGACGAATGCGCCGTCTGGCTTGGCGACTCGATGGGCGAAATGGCCGCCTACATGGCGATGTGCGATGTCGCGTTCATTGGCGGAAGCCTGTTGCCGCTCGGCGGGCAAAATCTGATCGAAGCCTGCGCGCAAGGCAAGCCCGTGATCATGGGGCCATCGACGTTCAATTTTGCCGAAGCGGCGAAACTGGCGGTCGAGGCCGGCGCGATGCGTCAAGCACGCGATGCGAACGAAGTAATGGCGACGGCGAAATCGCTTCTTGATGATGACTCGGCAAGGCTTGCAATGGGGGCGGCGGCGAAGTCGTTTGCCATCGCGCACGCGGGCGCGACCGAGAAAACCATGGCGCTCATCGCCCCGTTGATTGCGGGTAAACCGAATCAACGACGGTAGTATCGGGCGTTCTCCACCTTGCTCAAGTCACTGTCATCCAGAGCGACGCGAAGGATCTCGGCGCGACAAGTGCCTTCGCTTCGCTCACGATGACAATCGCTACTGAAGCGAAATCGAATTACTTCGCGAGCAATGCGTTGACTTCAGCCAAATCCGTATCTTTCAGCCGGCCGGTGGCGGATTTGAGGCGCAATTGCGAGAGGATGGTGTTGTAGCGCGCCTGCTGCAAATCGCGTTGCGCCTGGAACAATTGTTGCTGCGCGTTCAGCACATCGACGTTGGTGCGCACACCGACTTCTTTGCCCAGCACGGTCGCGTCAAGCGAGGATTTGTTCGAGACCAGCGCGGCTTCAAGCGCTTTCACCTGCGCGACGCCATTGGTCACACCGAGAAAACTTTGGCGGACACTTTGTGCAACTGTGCGCTTGCTGTTTTCCAAATCCTGCGCGGCGCGCTCCTTGGCGGACAAGGATTGGCGAATCCGCGATTGCGTGCCACCACCTTGA
>JANPBQ010000188.1:0-11041 GCA_031430555.1 Betaproteobacteria bacterium | reverse complement strand
AATCTGACAACCGGTATCGATCAGCACCATGTCGCCTGTTTTCAATGTTTGCGGATTCTTGACGCCATGCGGAAACGCCGACGCCGCGCCGAACAGCACAATGCAAAAGTACGAGCCCGGTGCACCGACTTTTTTGTGCGCGTCGTGAATGAACGCGTTGACTTCGGTGGTGGTGATGCCCTCTCGTAGAATGCTCGCCGCCGCTTCGTGCACTTTCAAGGTCATGTCCTTGGCGCGCTGCATGAGGGCGATCTCACTCACCGACTTGCGCGCACGGCAATGCGCCGTCACCGGTTTTGCGTTCACAAACGCATAGCCCGACGCAATTTGCGCGATGCCATCGGCGACGAAGAACGGTGTGTCTTCGCTCAAGCCGATTTTCGGCGCAGCTGCCACATTACCGTTGATGCCGATGCGTTCGAGCGTTTTCAGAAACAATCGATACGGGCTTTCATGCTCGTGCCAGACCTGCACATCGCCTTTGATCACCATGTACTCACGCAGCGTATTTTGTTCGAAGTACGGCGCGAGATATTCGATTTTGCCCTGCGCCGGGATGAGTGCGCCGACCATGCGCTCGCTGGGGTGCCATTTGGTGCCGGTGAAATACGCGAGATTGGTGCCGGCATGCACCCAGATTGCGGCGATGTTTTGCGCCTGCATGGCGGCCTGCGCATTGGCGATGCGTGCCACATACTCGGATTTATCGATCGGCTGAACGCCCGCCGTCATGTTTGAAAGCGCGGCCAGCGCGGCCTCGTTTGTCTTGCCGCCGACGCCGAAAGTCATGCTTGGTTCCTTTTCATGGTTTGGCAAATATTCAACTCAGATACTAGCGGTACTTGCTTTGGCTGTCTCCCCGGCGCAGGCCGGGGGTGAGACGGGGAATTCGCGGCGCATGCGCCGCGCCCGACGAACGCCAATGCGATGCAGCGGATTGGCCTAATTGTTGTGCGAGGCGGCGCGCCATTCAAATTGGGCCCCGGCCTGCGCCGGGGAGACATTGTTTGGAGTGCCACATGGAGTATCAACGCCTCGCACCGACCGTCACGAAACTCCAAAATTTGTGCCACTCAATTCAAATACCGCGTCTCAAGATGCCGTCGATAATGCGCCGCATCGAGCGGCCCACCGGTGGCCCGGGTCACCAATTCATCGGTGGTCCAGCGGCTGCCCTGCCGCCAGATATTTTCCGCGAGCCAATCGAACGCGGGCGCAAGATTGCCGCCCGCAACCTGCGTATCCAGATCCGGTGTCGCCGTGCGAATTTTCGCGAACCATTGCGCCGCGTACATGGCCCCTAGCGTATAGCTCGGGAAATAGCCGAAGAGCCCACTGCCCCAATGCACATCCTGCATGCAGCCATTGGTGAAATTGCCGCGCGTATCGATATCCAGCAATGCGGCCATCGCGGCATCCCAGCGCGTGGGAATGTCTTCGGCTTCCATGCGGCCTTCAATCAAATCGCGCTCGATTTCATAGCGCAGGATGATATGCAATGGGTAAGTCAATTCGTCAGCCTCAACGCGAATAAAACCGGGTTGCACGCGCGTCAACCATTGATACAAGTTCTCCGTCTCGAACGCCGGCTGCGCGCCGAAATGCGCGGCCATTCGCGGTGCAAGCAGGCCGACGAACGGGCGCGACAAACCGATCTGCATTTCAAAACTCAAGCTCTGGCTTTCATGGATCGCAGCACTTCGTGCCCAACCGACCGGCTGACCCAACCACTCGCGCGGCAGATTCTGTTCATAACGACCGTGCCCGGTTTCATGCATGGTGCCCCAGAGGCTGCCGACAAAACTGTCTTCGCGATAACGGGTGGTGAGGCGCGTGTCTTCCGGCGAGCCGCCGCAAAACGGATGCGCGCTCTCGTCGAGACGGCCGGAATTGAAGTCGAAACCGAGCAGTTTCATCGCCTCCAAGCCGACCGCATATTGCGCTGATTTTGCGAACGGCCCAACCGGTGCAATGATGTTTTCGCTCGCCTGCTTGTCACGAACTTTTCGCACCAGCGCCGGCAGCCACGTCTGCAAATCGCCGAACAATTTGTCGACTTTTGCACCCGTCATACCCGGTTCGTAGACATCCATCAGGGCGTCGTACATACCGAGTCCGCTTTGGTCGGCGAGGTGCCTGGCTTTTTCGCGCTCAAGCGTCAGCACCTCGCGAAAATTTTCCAGAAATCCTTTCCAATCATTTGCCGGGCGCTGCGTTTGCCAGGCATGTTCGCAACGTGCGTTGGCGAGCGACTGCGCCTGCACGAGCGGCGCTGGCAACGCATTCGCGTTGCGCCAATCGCGACGAATCTCGCGCAGATTCGCACGCTCCATGTCATCGAGCGTCTCGGCGTGCGATCGTTCGAGACTACTCGCGATCAATGGATCAGTGCGTATGCCGTGCAAGAGACCTTCCATTTCCGCCATCGCATCGGCACGCGCCGCACTCCCGCCCGAGGGCATCAGCGCCGCGCGATCCCATCCCGCGAGGGATTGCAAATGTGAAAAGTTGTGCAGCCGCCGCCACGTGGCGGCGAGAGAATCGTAGGCGGGATGAGACATTTTGCGGGCTCCGGAATCAGACGGGTCACGCCACCCGGTGAGGGTCGGCAGACGCCATTGTGCCTCAATGAAAACGCCGACACACTGCTTCAACCGCAAAATTTCCGCAGTCTTGCACAGTTTCAGATCGGCACAAATCGGTACAGGTCATCGCAGGCATCGCGTGCAAACTAAACGTTGCTGGAACCTTTTGCGGCATTGGCGGCAATGATGAATGTGCGAGCCAGCTACAAACACATTCATGTTGATCGCCATGCAACTCACGCATCGGCCGCACGATTCGTGTCCGCGAGATTTTACGTATGTCCAACCCATTCACAACGGAGAAACTTTCATGAAAATTGTGATCTCGATCGCCTTGGCATCGTTCACGCTTCTTGCAGCCTGTGCGACCGTCGAAACCTCCACACAGGGCGGCTCCGCCAAAAGCAGCGATGCATCAACCATGTATTGCTGGAAATCGCGCTTGCAAACCAGCGGCGACCATTATTTGTGCAACTGGGCGGATAGCACGAAGGTTGCGTGCGACCAATCGGGCCGCACCAACGTGAGCAAGAGCGCGGTTGTTGATGAACCCACCGATGCCAACCGCTGCGAAAACGGCCAATGGTTGGTGCGCGTTAGCAAAAAATAGTCGCTATCGAATGGCGCGTCCAGTGGTAGTTTGGACGCGCAGAGAAAACGATCACTGGTTATAGCCGTCGATCAAAACAACTTTGTCGCGCCGGCCTTAGCTGGGGTGAGGCAAATACCAACGATCTAACAGGGCGGATTCCGCGAATTGGAACGACCCCTTCGATCCACCAGCACGCAACAGCCGCCGCCTTCCCGCCGGCGATGGGCGCATTGGCAAAAAACCCGCCAAACAGCTTACAATTCCTGCACGGCGAGACGGCGTGGGATTGCAAACGGTGGGTGCGCGATAAGACCCTGTGGAAGTCCCGTGTGCTTTCGAGCGCAGACCGCCGCCAAGTCAGCCCCCTGAACTTTTGGCATCGTTTCCACCTATGGTCCAGCCCCCCAAACCACCCGTCCGCCCGCCGAGCCGAAAAGTGAATGTGTTCGGCACGCCGTGGCCGCTCGATCCGCCGCTGTTGCGCGTTCGCCTTCGCTACATTACGGCGCGTTTTTTGCAAATGCCCGAGCCGCGAATTTCGCTGCGAAATACCGATGAAATACTCGGCTGGGTGCAGCAGATGGGCGACGACGGCACGCCGCGCGCGGCCGCCGAATTGGTACGGCTCGCGATCGAAGAAGATCCCGATCAGCGCTCACTGTGGCTGTATCTGATCGGCCAAGCCTGTGAAGACGACAATGCTAAAGACTTCAACGAATTGACGCAGGCGTTCTTCATCCAATTCCCAAATGACGAGGCCCGCCCGCTGATAGAAGCGCTCGGTCAGCGATTCGCGCGCGCGCCGGACACGGCAGTCATCACGGGCAATTTCGCATCGCCGATGGCATGGACCGCCGCCGCACTGCTGGGACGCAACGAGTCCGGCCAGCGCGCGCTGCATGCCGCACTCGCCCGCGCCACGCAGGCAGTGCTGGGCCAAGGTGCGCGACAATGAGCGCGGCGAGCGCATCATGAGCGCCCTCAATCCCGCCGCCGCATGGCAGGCGAACCCGGCGGCGCAGGAAGAAATCACTGCCAAGCACCGCGCGCTGGAAAAAAATGTTGCCGGCTATACGCCCGGCGACGCGACCCGCGCCATCACCCAGGCACTGCGCTATTTCGAAGACAACGCCCGTGCGGACCGCGAAGCGTTGCTCAAATCGGGCTTACTGAAAACCAAACCCGAGCAAACCACCTGCACCTGGATCGCGGAGCGCTACGATCATCTTTCCCGACTCGCGCGAGATTGCGTGATGCGCATTTTTGCCGAGAGCAGCGCGGATGCCGCCGCGCGCGCACCGGCCGCCGCACTGGCGATTCTGCTCTCCGGGCATGCCACCAAATGGCGCAAATTTTCCGGCACACGGCCCGATCCGGTCGCGCGCGAATGGCTGCACCAGATTTTCCGCACCGCGTCCGTTTTCAATATCGACTCGACGGCACTGGCCATTCGCATCGAAGACAAACAATTTGAAGCGACCGTCGAAGCGCTCTATGTGCGTGCGCTGTTGCTCGATCGATTTTCCAGCGGCAATTTGTCGCCGAAGCGCCTGGAAATTCTCGACACCTGGCTGCTCGCGTGGATGGGTGTACTGTGGCTCACCAAGGCGCCTGTCGCAGGCGAGCCCACGCTGGGCGTCAACACCACTTCGGCCCAACGCGGATTGACGCCGCATTCGCCCGATGCGCCCAGCGACGGTGTGCAATTATTCCTGAGCCTGCGTCCGCTGCAACGCCAACTGGATCGCACCATTCGCGAGTTTCACTTAGGCAACATTTTTCCCGGCTGGGGCATCGGCATGAACGCGGCGATGGAAGAGCATGTCGCGGTGATCGAATTTCTCGAACGCGAATTTACCTTGATCGAGGCCGCGCGCAAGCAACGCAGCAAACGCATGCCGATCGGCGTGAATTCGCCGGTGGGCGTGTTTTTTGGCTTCGACGAAATCTGCAAATTGGCGTTCTCATCCGAGCGCATGCATTCGCTCGCCGGTGGCGGCGGCGACATCGGCATCCGCAACGCGATACAGCTGGTCGATATCAGTGAAGGCGGCCTGGGCCTCGATATGGTGGACGACGACGCGCGTCGCGTTCACGTTGACGATCTGGTTGCCGTGCGGCTGGAAAAAGGCCGTCCCTGCGTGCTCGGTGTCGTCGCCCGAAAATCCAATCTGCAACGCCCGACTGCAACACTGATCGGCATCAAAGTGCTGTCGAAAGCGCCGATATACCGCGCGATGGATCGGGTCGATGAGGCAAGCAATTCATGGCAGCCCACCGAAGGGATTTTGATCGCCGGCAACGCCGATGATGGCTTCGCCGATTCGGTGATCGTCAGCGACAAAACCTACGTCGCGAATTCGCTGATGTCCGTGACCATCGACGCGCGCACGTTTGAAATGCAGCTGCGCCGGGTGCGGCAACAAGGTGCCGGATGGCGGATGGCGGCGTTCGAGACAACGATGGTCTCATAGCAATCACGATTCACTGTCGGCATTCGGCGGGGGCGCTGTCGCTGACTTCTTAGCCTTCGCCGGCTTGGGGTCGGCCACGGCCATCATATCCTCGGCGGCAAATGTCTGGCACATGCGGCGCGCCTCTTCCGCATCCGCACTCAACCAGCGCGCGTAATCGTCGCGACGAATAATCACCGGCATGCGTTTTTCCTCGCCGGGGCGGTGCATGCGTTTCATGATGGCGTGATCGTCGGCGTTCACGGTCAGCATCGAAAAACTCATCACTTCCTTGCCGTCACGGTGCCAGCGCTCCCAGATGCCGGCCAGCGCAAAGACGTGACCGTCCTTCAGCGTCATCTTCCAGCGCACCGCTTTGCCCGTCTCCCAGCACGGCTCGAAATATGCCTCCACGGGAATCAGGCAACGCTGGCCGTTGTGCCAGGCGTGCTTAAAACTTGGCAATTGCCCCACCGTTTCAGCGCGCGCGTTATGCGTCGCGAATCGGCGCGTCGGCTTCTCAACGTCCTCGGGCTTTGACCAGTACGGAATCAGCCCGAAGCGCGCGGCAATGCATTCGCGGCGCGGCGGATCGTCGCCGGATTGCCGGATGATATTGCGCACGATCGGCGCGCCATAGCCGGGATAGGTTTCCTCGCGAAACTCAAACTCCGGAAGATCCACGCCGAACAGTCCGCGCAAGTATTTGAGTTGAACGGCGGGAAGATAATTGGTACACATCGCGCGGATTTTACGGCATCGCGGGAATGTCGGATTGGCGGGACAACAATCCCCCCGCCATCCACGTTCCGTGTGCGACGAATGTCAAAATCGCTCATTCGGTGGCAAATATCGCCACTGACCAACGGGCATTTTGCCCATCGAAATTTTGCCGATGCGGATGCGCTTCATGGCGAGCACTTTGAATCCCACGCTCGCACAACCATGCACAATCTGCCCCGGTTGCGGCCCCTTCACCGCAAAGCGCAACCGCGTTTCATTCTGCCAACTCACCTTGGCCGGTGGCAACACACGGCCATTGAAACTCAAGCCGTGGTTCAAGCGTTTCAGCGCATGCGTATCCGGCGCGGCATCACCGGCTAAAGGCGCAACTTCAACGACGTATTCCTGCTCAACCGTGGCGGCGTCTTCCACCAATTTTCGCGTCACCCGCCAATCCTGGGTGAACACCGTCAACCCGCCGGCATTGGGTTGCAAGGGAAGCGCCGCAGTCAAGCGGGTGAAGTGCCTTTTTTGTGGATGAATGCCGGAGGCATCATCGGCGGCGCGGTGTTCAAGTGAGAATGCCGGAAGGGAATCCGACGCGGGCGCACCGGAGGTATCGGCGACAGCGTGATAAAGCAAAGTTACCAACTCAACCGGCGATATCGTCGCGCCCGAACGCAATTCGACTTTCTGCGACGAAACCCGGTGCTGCGGCTCGCGTACGACAATGCCATCGACTGTAACCCAGCCGTCCTCGATGTAACGTTCCGCCTCGCGGCGGGAACATCCATTGATTTCCATGATTCGTTTCGCGAGGCGTATCGGTTCCGGCATTGCGCTTTCCTGTGGTCAAACGTGGGCAAACACGCACAGTATGCGCGCGCGTTAACATATCAGTCATGCAAAGAAATTCAACGCCCGCCGCGCTGGAGGGCATCACGCTCAACGCCATCGTCACGACGCTGGTCGAGCGCATCGGTTGGGAGGCAATGGGACGCGAATTGCCGGTGCGCTGCTTTCTCGTTGACCCTAGCATTAAATCCAGTTTGACCTTCCTGCGACGGACGCCGTGGGCGCGAAAGCGGATTGAAGAACTCTACTTGCGCGTTGTGGACGGCGTGGACCATTGAGACGTTTTATCCTGAATGGCGCGAGGCAACCGCCAATCGTGCCCCGATCGATCCGGCCGCTCAGGGATACGGATTTCCATTGCCCAGGTAATTCATGATGTAGCGCGTGAGCGATGTATCGGCGCAAAAGCCGCGCGAAATGCCGGCATCGGTACACATTTCTTTCATGATCCGCGCCTCGTTCGGAAACGGCCAGAGTGCGGTGCCGGTATCGGTGTTCCAGCCCGTCTCGCCTTGGAAAGTGCCGGCACGACCAATTCGATTGACGATTTGCGCACCGATTTGTCCACCGGACGATCCCGCCGTTTTCAACGGGCTGCCGGCTTCGATGCGCGCGAGATAGGACAAGCCGTTGCTGAACGGTGAATACGTCACACGGCCTGTTCCACTCGACACCGCGCCATTGTTGAAGGAATCGAAAAACGTGAGCGGCACACCGATCGAGTCCGCGCTGGTGTTGGCAATGATTGCGTTGGTGACGGTACCGGAATAGCTGCGCGCGAATTGCACAAAGCCGGCGCTTTGGCCGCTAATTTTGCTGGTGCCTGCGGTGATCCGATTCATGTTCACGCCAATGACGCTGGCGCTCGAGCCCATCGCGGAAGCAAACTCGGTATCCCACAGCACCATGTCCTCGATGATTGCCCCGCTGATCGCGCCGTTGCCGTCAAAACGGATGCCGCCTCCCGCCGGACTTCTCAATGCGATGTTGCCGATCCAGCTATTGTTCGCGGCGGCACCGGGACTGTCGCTGCTATACACAGAATAGAAGGCCCCCTGCCAGGACACATAGGTCAAATCGTTGTCGAGAATCAGCACATTCTGCGCAGAACAATTCGATGAATTGTAAAAATTCAAGCCGGCCTCAGGGTCACCCTTGGTGTCGATCCAGCCTGCATCGTGGCGGATGACGGCACGCCGCACCACAACACGGTTCGCGTTGTACACGAGCAGGTTGTAGCGCCCGCCACGGCCATGAAACCAGTTGTCTTCAAAGAGAATGTCGGCGGTGTCGTTGAAGTCATTCGAGCCGACGGTGGTTGCCGCGCAATTGCCGGACGCGCAGCCGCCTTTGAATTCGTTCCTTAAAAACTTGAGGTGATGACCCAGAATCGCGCGTCCCACCGTATCCTGAAATCGCAAGCCTTGAAAGTTCAGGTAGGCGTTGCTGTGAACCATATCCAGTCCACCTGTCAACACGACACCGCCTTCATTTTCCGCGCGAATCGTGATCGAATTTGCGGCGTTGCCGTTGGGCAAGTTGGTCAACGCGTTCGCTGCACCGGAATAAGTGCCGTCGCGAATGATCAGCGTATCACCGGCCGCCAGGCAGGCAAGCCCGGCTTGCAAGGTGCGTTTCGCCGTCGCGCCGATTTGCGCGGCAGCACACGCATTCGCGTCATTGCCAGTGGTGGCAACAAAATACGTCGCGCCGCCGGACGCAACAATGGGCGCAAATGCGGCGGCGACAGTGCAATCAGCGATGATCGCGTTGGTGGTAAACGTGTTCCCGGCAAACGTACCGCCGCAAGTGCCGCCGACGCTGGCGGTGTAGCCCGCAGCGGGCGCGATCGTGAACGCGATCGTCGCGCCGCGACTCACAGTCTGCCCACTCGCCGGACTGATCGTGCCGTTCGGACCTGTGCTCGGCGTGACCACGAATGTACTTGCTGTCGCGGGCGGCGCAGGGGATCCGCTGGAATCGCCGCCACCACCGCCACCGCAGCCAGCGAGTGCGACAGCGAACAACAATGTGTACGCCAATATCGTGCGGCGCACAAACTTGTTTGCCATGGTTCGTTCCTGCGAGTTCATAAACTGAATTGTCGCATTTGAGCTTGAGTTGGCGAATTATTGATGTTTTCACTAATCGCGACAGTCCAATTTACCCACTCGTCGTTCCCGCCCCCGATAAAAGCATTCGAGGGCGAGAACAACGGAAAATGGAATTTGCATTGTCGTGAAAATTGGAAACGTCAATAAATTTCGCGCGTCCGCCCCGCACTACCGCACAAAAAGTGGCAGCTTACATATTCCGGAACAATGGCATGAAAGACAAGCTCACGGTCAATGTTTCCGGCCGATTCTTGAGCTTGACGATGCCTTTGCCGGACTCGTCGCGCGCAATTGACGAAATGGCTTTCAGATTGACGATGGTGGCGCGGTGGATTTGTTTGAAGGTCGCGGGGTCGAGCACGTCGAGCAATTCGCGCAAGGGCTTTCGCAGCAGCGATTCACCTTCGGCCGTCATCACCACGGTGTATTTGTTGTCGGATTGAAAATAAGCGACATCGTCGATCATGATGAGGCGCGTATCCTTGCCGGAACTCGCGGTGATCCATACCAGCGGCGGCGCTTCCGTGGTGCGCGGGAGAGCCACAGTGAGTTTCTTGAGCATTTCCGCGAGCGCGCCCGCATCGGGAAACTCGTTGGCTGCACGTGCGCGCAGGCGTTTCACGGTTGCCACAAGCCGCTCGCGCGAGATCGGTTTTTGCAGGTAATCGACTGCGCCTTTTTCAAACGCGTCGATCGCGTATTGATTGTAGGCGGTCACAAATACGATCTGCGTTTTCGGGCTGGCCTCGGCCATTGCGGCCGCCACTTCGAGGCCCGTCAAACCCGGCATGCGGATATCGAGGAACGCGACATCCGGCCGATGCGCGGCAATTGCTTCCAGCGCGGCACCACCGTCTTCGCAGGCGGCGATGATGTTCAACTCCGGCCAGACCTCACAAAGCATCCCGGCGAGCGAATCGCGCAGCAATTCTTCGTCTTCGGCGATCACGCAGCTAGTCATTCTTGACTCCTTTCGATACGGACGCGGGAACGGTGATCGTCGCCGCGACACCACTCGGAAAATTAGCGACGATCGCAAAATTCGCCTCTGCGCCGTAAGCGAGCCGCAAGCGTTCGCGGATATTTTTCAATCCAATCCCGGTACCGCCGCCCTCGGCGCTGAAGCCACGTCCATCATCGGCAACGGTGACCGAAATCGCCCCCGGCGATTCACGCGCGAGTATCCAAATGGTACCGCCGCCGGTTTTGGGCTCCAGGCCATGTTTGATCGCGTTTTCGACCAACGTCTGCAACATCATCGCGGGAAACGCCGCGCTGCGCAGTGATTCGGCGACATCGATGTTCGCGGCCAATCGCGTGCCCATGCGGATTCTCAGAATATCGAGATAGGCACGCGCACGGTCGAGCTCGTCGCCAAGGGTCGAAGGTGTGTCTTCGGTGCGCGGCAGCGAATGGCGCAAATACAGAATCAGATTGCCGATCATCTCGTCGGCGCGCGCGGGATCGGTGCGGGTGAGGATCTGTGCGCTGGCGAGCGTGTTGTACAAGAAATGTGGCTCGACCTGCGCATGCAGCAAACTCAATTTCGCGACCGTCAGTTCTTTTTCCGTGACGGTCTGCTGCGCGGTGGCCTGCTCGCCGCGCCGGCGCTCGGCGATGCGGCGGGTGATGGCGCGAGCGATCGCCTCGGCGTTCTCGAAATTGGTCGCGTCATCGACCGTCAACCAATCGCCCCAGGCCGCGGCATCCGGTTCGCAA
>JANPBQ010000187.1:0-2240 GCA_031430555.1 Betaproteobacteria bacterium | reverse complement strand
TTGATCGCCCAAAAATCACCTCCACCGTCGAGCTGTTTGGTTTTGGTATCGACTTTTTGCGTCGTGAACGGCAGGCCCGCTTCCAGTAGTGCGATGCGCGGTGAAAGTGAACAGGCACCGGGTGCGAAATAGAGTTTCATTTGAATCCTTTGATGGAAAAATGCAACGGGTTGAATAGAACAATCAGGAATAGCGCGAACCGGTCAACGCGTACTTGCCGTCGCCCAGCAAGCCGAGAACGATGGCCGATATGGCGAGAAACGCCGGATATTCCCAGCCGCCGTTGGGTGCGCTGAATAGCCAGCCATTGCCGGCGTGCGCCCAAGTCGCGCCAATGAGTATCGGCACCAGCGCGAACGCGACCCAGCGTGCATACACGCCACCGAGAATCAGCAATCCGCCGATCAGTTCCGCGCCGAAAGTGACGTAGGCGAGGGGGCCGGGCAGACCGAGCGAGACAAAAAACTGCGCGGTGCCGGGCAGCGTGAAGACGACGTATTTCAACAGTGCGTGGGCAATGAACATAACGCCGAGGGTGACGCGAAGCAGGGTGGTGGCATAGGGGGCGGTGCGGGTATCGATCATGTTGAACTCCATAAGGGGTGGTAATGTGATGGATTCTGATCGTTGCAGCATTTGGGATAAATAGTTAAAAATGCAATTGATTGTGCCAAAAAACGGCATAATCGAAAAATGGCACTCGATCGATTTCTGGCGATGAGCGTGTTCGTGAAAGTGGTCGAGCAGGGCGGCTTTGCGCGTGCAGCCGAACGGCTCGAACTGTCCGCATCCGCTGTGTCGCGGCATGTCGCCGAGCTGGAAGCGCATCTCAACGCGCGCCTGCTGAACCGCACGACGCGGCGTATTTCGCTCACCGAAAGCGGTCAGGCATTTTTTGAGCGCAGCCTGCAATTACTGGCCGATGTCGAGGAAGCCGAGGCGGCCGTGTCGAGCAGCACGGTAGCGCCGCGCGGCACGATTCGGCTCACCTGTTCATCGAGTTTCGGCGTGAGCCATCTGGCACCGGCGATCGGCGCGTTTCAGGCGCACTATCCTGAAGTGCGATTCGACATTTCCGCCTCCAACCGCTATGTCGATCTGGTGGAGGAAGGACTGGATCTCGCGATCCGCATCGGTGATCTGGGCAATCCGAATCTGATCGCGCGAAAAATCGGCACGATGCGCCTGATCGCGTGCGCCTCGCCCGAATACCTGAAGCGCCACGGCACGCCCAAGCATCCTGATGACCTTGTCAAACACGATTGCTTCAGCTACGAGTACGCACCGGTCAAGCACCAATGGCGGTTTCAGGACAAGCAAGGCAAGGATATTAAAGTCGCGATCAATGGCAACGTGCACGCCAACAGCGGCGAGATTTTGGCGGCGATCGCGATGGCCGGCACCGGCATCGCCTTGGAGCCGGACTTTGTGGTGACGCCATGGGTCAAGTCAGGAAAATTGGTGGAGATTTTGAAAAATTTTCGACCGCCACCGTCGAACATTTACGCCGTGTATCCGAGCCGCCGGCATCTGTCGGCCAAGGTGCGCACGTTTGTTGATTTCCTCACCGCGCACTTTGCGGATTCGCGTGCGCTGCGCTAGGTCGGCGAGTGCGCGATCGTCAACGCGTCGTCGAGGGACGCGCGCAAATTCTCTTCGCCCAGCCGCTCGATAAACCCGCTGCGCCGCATGATCGACAGCGGTTGTTCATTCGCCCCGGCGATGAGCATGCGACCGCCGCCGCGCATCACGCGTTCATGCACGCTTTCCAGCGCATCCATCGCAGTGGTGTCGATATTGATCACGTTGTGGACGTCGAGGATCAACACATCCGGCAACGGACGTGCCGGATCAAGCAAAAATTCGAGCTTGGTGACCGAGCCAAAAAACAGCGATCCGAACAATCGATATGCGCCAATGCGGCGTCCATCCGCCAATGTCGTTTGCTCGGGCGGCAATGCAATGTCGTCAATTTTGGTCAGTGACGAAATGCGATAGATGAAAAACAGGCTCGACAGCACCAAGCCGACTTCCACCGCCACCACCAGATCGAATATCACGGTCAGGAAAAATGTCGACAGCAGTGTGGCGCGGTAGAACATCGAGAATTGTTTCAGGCGTGCGAATTGCCGCCAATCGCCCATGCTGTATGCGACCCACACCAGAATCGCTGATAGCGCCGCCAGCGGAATATTCACGGCAAATGGCGCGGCGACGACGATGATCAGCAGCAGCACCAA
>JANPBQ010000186.1:0-8552 GCA_031430555.1 Betaproteobacteria bacterium | reverse complement strand
CCCCTGCGCGGCCAGAGACACGTCCCGGATTCGATCACCACGCTCCGCCTCGAACTCGCCGCCGCGCTGATCGCCCGCCTGCCGCGATGTCCTTGCTGCGGGATGCGAAGGGATAATTTAGTAACACAGTAAGATTAGGGGCTTGTTGGATTTCGATATATCCCGGCGAATCGTGGCCAACGTGGAGTCCTTCCGTCTTTTTGAAGCCTGTCCTGAGCAATTCGAAGGGAGGGATTGAGGGAGATTTGCAATGGCTATCGAGGCATAGCTGCTGCAAATCCCGCGCAATCTCCCTTTTCTTGATCCGGCAATTAAACATGTTGAACAGATTTCAATTCTTTCCTTCCCCCGCGTAGGCGGGGGACCAAGTTCTATAGCGGAATTGCAGAAAATTGGGTCCCCGTCTGCACGGGGAAAGGTCGTGCTTCAACATATTTAGTTGCCGGATCAATCAAAGGGAGAAGTGCCTCGCTTTTACCGCGGGCACAAATGAGGGCGAGAATTTCAACAGGCCCTTTGAAGACGAATGGCGAACGAAAAAAAACGGCGCAGATTACTGCGCCGTTTTTTCGTCTTTCTTGTTTGCGATGCTATCGATCGACTCGTCCGCGCGGCGACTCGTAGCGCACACGCACAAATGACAACGGGTTGCTTCGCGCCCCCACTTGCGCCATGCGAAATCCGGTGGTCTCCTGCAAAATATCGTAGCGCGCGTTGCCCAGGAACAATTGTGAGCCGCGGTAGTAGCCGGTGACGCGCTGCCCTCCATCGATTACCGCAATGGCGATACCGTCGGAATGAATCGATAACTGAATATCGGATTGGAAATTCGCGCTGTAGCCGGTGAAATCGCCGACCATGAACGCAGGAGGATCTTCCGATATCGCTTGATTGCGGCGCGACCAGTCGCGCTTGCCACTGTAGCCACGCCATTCGGCATCGTTGCCGCTGACTTCCATGCGCCATTGCTGATTTTCCTGGCCGTGGCAATCGAATTGCAGGATTTCGGCGCCATCGTTGCTGCGAGCGGCATCGAGATCGAGACACTTGCCACTGCCGATGTTGACGATGAGCGAAAAGCCACGCTCGGCGTTTTCCATGCGCCAGCGCTGCGTCGGCGCGCCGGTCCATGCGTATTGGCGCACGTCTGCGCCGGCGCGACGATCACGGCCCTGAATATCCATGACCCTGCCGCTGACTTGCGAAACGAAGGCGATTTCACCGCGGCCCAGATCGATCACATCCCAGATTTGCGCCGCACTCGCATTGCAACTCCATTGGTGAATGTTGACACCTTCTCCAGTCTGCGCGCGCTCGACATCGACGCACTTACCCGTCGCGCGCGAATGGATCATGCCGGTGGTCAAGACGCGTCCGGGGGGGCGCGTGACCGGCCCGGATTGGATCGATGGCTGCAAGCCCGCGATGATGGCACCGCCAACCACCAGCGCGCCAAGCGCCGCGAGTCCTGCATTGCCGGACGACGTGTTAGGCGGCGGCGCTTGCCGGTTGCCGAAGCGGGAATAATCGACGACGGCGGTTTGTGTGGCGCGCGTGAGGCGGAACAATTGATTGTCGCCGCCGTTGCATTGATATTGAAGAATCGTCGCCCCGACGTTTTTCGCCGCACCTGATACATCGAGACACTTGCCGCTGCTGTTGATGATCAGAAACAGCCCGGGCCGTTTCGCATCGAGCCGCCAGCGTTGTGCGCCGCTTTGATTCCAGCTCCATTGTTGAATCACGGCGCCATCGTCCCGCGAGGCATCCTTCACGTCCATCACCAGGCCGGTGGTGCGATTGACGATGGCGAACTCGCCGCCGCCCATTTCCAGCACATCCCAATCGGCGCGCGGCCCGCGGCAATCGCCTTGCTGCACGCGCACCCCCTCTTGCGCGCCCCCCTGCGCGAGTTCCAGACAGAGCCGGCTGTTCACATTCGCAATCGCACCCGTGTAGGCCGGGCGACCGCGCAATTCCTGCGCGAAGACGGCGTTGACCGACAGGGCAAACGCCAGCGTTGCGATGCCCAACTGGAATATTTTTGTCTTCATGGAAGCCTCATCTGATAAACATTCAAAATTTGCGCTTGTACGGACGCCAATAGTCAACGCCAGTAACTGCGTGATTCGCGACTTTCGTGGCGCATTCAAAATACGTAACGAGTTTACGGGGATTTTCGTGCACATGCTGGCCGGAAAATCTCAACAAAAGTGACTTGTCGAACCGGCGATTCAAAACCCGAATTTGAACTGCCCGCCGAAGACTGCAAGCTGGGAATGAGGTGCGAGCTACTACAAGACCGATTGGCAGCACATGGGTTGTGCCGCGAACGTCAAACCGCAGAGTTGATTTTCCCTCCCGCCATGAAAAACGGCCCGCAGTGGCGGGCCGTTTTCATTGCAACACGATGTTGAGTCCGCGCCCTACTTCGCCGGCTTCACAAACCGCAAGGTCATCCGGTCGGATTCGCCGATGGCCATATATTTCTCGCGATCTTTTTCTTTTTCGGTCAACACGGGCGGCAGCGTCCAGACGCCCTTCGCGTAATCCTTCGTGTCCTTCGGATTGGCGTTGACTTCGCTCTTGGCATCGAGCTTGAAGCCCGCCATTTGCGCGTGCTTGATGACATAGTCTTCGGTCACATAGCCGGTGTCGATCGACTGCTTCAGCTTGGTGCCCGGCTTGGCGCGATGCTCGACGACGCCCAGCACGCCGCCGGGTTTCAGCGCATCGAAAAAACTTTTCATGTACGCATCGACCAGATCATCGTCCAACCAGTTGTGGACATTGCGAAACGTCAACACAAAATCCGCGCCGCCATCGGGCCGAATATTGAGCGCCGCCGGATCGGCGAGAGAAAGTGTTTTCGCCTTGTCGTAAATGGCGGGCTTGGTCGCGAGCTTGTCCTGGAATGCTTTCAAGCCGCGCGCCGAGACGATTGCGCCGTAGTACTGGCCTTTGTCCCGCATATATGGCGCGAGAATTTCCGTGTACCAGCCGCCTCCGGGATAGATTTCGATCACGGTTGAATCCGGCTTGACGCCAAAAAATCCCAAAGTTTCGACTGGGTGGCGATGAACATCGCGCGCGCGATTGGCATCGCTGCGGTGGTCGCCGGCAAGGATTTTCGTTATTGCGGCCGCGTCGGCAAATGCACTCGGGGCGGCAAATGAAATGGCGAACGCGCAAATCAATGCGGAAAACAAAGCGAATGAAGCGGGTTTTCGATTGGACATTTTTTCCTCGGTGGCGGTGGCAATAATTGAATTCGAGCGGATCGAAGCGTAAGTTTAGCCGGGACGGCAGGTGTCGGCGAGAGCTTTGACCGCGACGCCAGAAAAAGTTGCATGCGTACGGCGTTTCGCCGGCAAAGTCCATGTCTGGCGAGGCTTTCCGCGCACTTTAGCCCTGAGAGGCCGGTGGATGCTGGTGTTTCAGATTACTTCACACACCGCCAGATTCTCGCCGTCGAGCATCACGTCGTCGTCAGCCGACGCCGGCGTGAATTCGCGGGTCAACGCCAATTCCGTCAATCGAAACCCATGAGCAGCGAGAAAGCCGCTCAGCGCGGCGGGTGCAATTGCCCAGGTAAACGGTTCGCCGCGCCACGCGAGCCAGCGCTCGATCAACCAACTTTTGGGGCGAAAACCCACGCCGCCATCGGGCCAGGCCGACATGAAACTGAAAATAATTCGCGCCTCGCCGCAGCGTCGCGAACGCAGTATGTCGAACAGCCGTTCCACCTCGGCAGTCTGCAAATACATCAACACGCCTTCAACGATGACGAGGCTTGACGCGTGAGGATCGAAGCATTCAGCGGGCAAGCGTTCGATCGCCAGATCGCGCGCAATGAAATGAAAATTGTCCGGCACCGTCATCGCGGCCCGAACGAGCGAGCGCCGCTTGGCACCCTGAGTGGCGGGATGATCGATTTCATAAAAGTGAATCGTCGGCATTTCCTGCGACAGCCGCAATGCCAGCGTATCGAAGCCGGCACCGATGACCACGACACGCGTGACACCCGCGTCAATGGATTGGCGCACCCGTTCTTCGATCCAGCGCTTTCGATGCCAGTAGTGCGCCATGATGCCGGGCAACGTGAGCCGCTCGACAGCGCGCCAAAGTCCGCGCGCAAACACATTCGCCGCACTCCATGCGATCACGCGATCGACTCGGCTGCCCGACATCAACAGGCGACACAGCGCAGCAGCACCCGGCGCCACTAGTGATGCCGAGCGCGCGTCGCTGCCAAGCAGAATCGTGCTGGCGGCGATGACCCGTGCGGTATTGCTCGCTTCGGCTGCTTTCATTGCGCGGCAATGAGATCGGGGAAATCTGGCGGATGCGCTTTTTGCAATGCCGCGAACGCATCGCGATAGTGCGCGTACCAATCACTGGTGAACAACTCAT
Source organism: Betaproteobacteria bacterium (assembly GCA_031430555.1). Taxonomy (GTDB): domain Bacteria; phylum Pseudomonadota; class Gammaproteobacteria; order Burkholderiales; family Usitatibacteraceae; genus UKL13-2. Next base: position 4,139 of record JANPBQ010000186.1, on the reverse strand, counting down.
CCGGATCATGCGCGCGCTTCTGCGCAATCCACTCGCGAAACTGCGGATAGGCGGTCTCGACTTGCGCGACCGACGCGTAGCGATGGTAAGTAAGAAAAAAGCTGCCGCCGAGCGCATTGCCGGCATCGATCAATGCGCGAAACGTGTCTGCCGTGCGGGTAAGGCCCGCGTCAGTGTGCGGCGTCCGCAAATTGAAAATCACGCAGGCAAAATCGCCTTTTGCCCAGGGCAAAAATGACACGGTATCGCGCATGATCGCGCGAATAGTGCCGTAGATTACTTCGGTGCCGAACGCACGCAAAATGTCGCGCGCATCGCGCATGAACACGAGTAATTGGTCGCGCGGCACATAGTGTTCGCCGATGACGAGTGACTCTTTTGCTTTCTCGTCTGCGGAGTCGCTTACACGCGATGCGGAAAGAAAATCCGCGTAACTCGAAACGTAGGTGCTGAGTTGCATCGTATCCGACCAATAGTGGTTGCCGTCGGTGGAAAGGTAATGCTGCGCATAGAGCCTGAACGCCTGGCGCTTGTCATCGTGCGCGAGCTTCAGCAACTTCAACCAGGTATCGGGCGCGAGATCGGCGGTCGCATCCGATGCCGGCTCATGCTCGTCGACCGGTTTGTAGCAGGCGAATACGCCGCGCCGCAGAAAGCCTTCATCGGCCGTATCGATCACAAACTGAAAATCTCCGTACAGGCAGCCCTCCTCCGCGCGGCGGAATACCGCGTTCATCGCATCGTCGAGATCGATGATGTCCACGATACGTTTCACACGTTGCCTCGGTGACAGGCGCAGCGTCGCCGAATATATCGCGCCAAAAAGGCCGTAACCACCAATGACGAGCGAAAACAATTCGCGGTTTTGCGTGCGGCTGCAAATGCGCATATCGCCACGCGCATCGATCAGCGTCAAATCCTCGATGTCGTCGCCGAGCGGTTGCATCCACAGGCCGCGGCCATGCGCGTTGGCGGAAATCGATCCGCCCAATGTGACCGCATCCACGCCGGTCTGCTTCTGGCGAATGCCCCAGCTACCGCCCGTTTCGGTGGCCATCGCGTGGCTCGCGGCAATGATCTTCGGCCAATCCGCGCCGACCTCGATGTGCAGCAGGCCGCGCGCCGCATCGACGGCGAGCACGCGATCAAGGCCGGTCATGTCGATGTGAATTGAATCCCGTGCGAACTGCTGTCCGCCCATCGCGTGGCGGCCTCCGGCAATGGAGAGTTTTGATTGTGTCTTGCGCGCGTTCACGACAATGGCCACAAGCGCGTTGCGTGTTTGCGGGCGCTCGATTCGCGCAACTCGCGTGGGATTCAGTTGGGAATGGACATCGTTCAATTCATGCGGCATTTTTCACCCCGCGCGGTAGTCGATTCAATGATTGCCGTGCGAGACGACGCCGATCGTCGTTGCATTCGACAGAGCAGTATCGCGGTCGAATCGCGCGCTGTAAATCGGAGATCGCGCGGGTAGCAAAAACCGGTACTTCGCGTAGCGCGAAATTACAAAATTCCGGCTTCACGGTAAGGCGAACCACTCGCCACGCGCGCATATCCGAGACGCGTGAGATCGATGCTCTCGAATCGGCCATGAACTATCAACTCCGCGATGCCGCGCCCGGCTGCCGGCGCGTGCATCATGCCGTGCCCGGAGAAACCAGCGATGGCGTAGAAATTGGCAATCGAGGTCGCGCCGATGATCGGATTGCCGTCAAGTTCGCACTGCTCGTATAGACCCGCCCACGTGCGATGACATTTCGCGGATTCCAGCGGTGGAAAGCGGTGCGCGACGGCCGGCCACACAGCGCGTTCGAAGTAGTCGTGATCGACCTCGAAATTGAAACTACGCGTCTCATTGCCATCGACCAAGCCACCGGAAAATCCCGCGCCTTCACTTCGAAACGCGAGTCGCGACATGTCTTTCACATATGGCAACCGTTCCATCGGCGCGCCGCAGGTGAAATAGTGTTCGAATCGACGCATCGGGGCCACCGGCAACGGCACACCCGCCATTGCCGAAACCTCGCCCGCCCACGCGCCTGCTGCATTCACGAATGCCATCGCATCCAAAGCTGCACCCGACGCCAGCTCCACCGACGTCGCGCGGTCATTGTGCAACACGAAATTGACCACACGATCCACGACGTACTCAACCCCCAACGACACGGCTTTGCGTCTAAAGCCCTGCAACAAACAGTGCGGATCGCACCAGCCATCGCGCGGCGACAATACGCCGCCGGCAAGATCATCAACGTGCATCGATGGAAAACGCGCCTTCAATTCCGAAGGTGTCAGCAAGTGAACATCACAACGATGCGCGCGTTGAATCGCGTAATTCGACTCGAGCACCTTCAACCCCTCCGGTGGCACGATCGAGAGATAGCCGCCTTCGACCCAATCGACCGGCACCTCAGCACCATCGACCGCCATTGTTTTCGGAAACGACTTGATGAATTCGATCGAGAAATTCGACATCTCGATATTCTCGGGACAAGAAAACAATCGCCGCGCGCCGCCGGACGCGCGCGGCGTCGAGGCGAATTCATAGGCGGGATCGGGCTCGATCACCGTCACGCGAATCGACGGCGACAACTGCGTCAAGAAATACGCCGTCGCGGAACCCATGATGCCGCCGCCGATGATAGCGACGTCGGTTTTAGTGGTGGGGGTCTTCAATTTTGAGAGTTTGTCGATTGCCGCGTGTGGAATTTCGGACGCCGACATCACGACCCAATGATGCGCCAAATGCGCTGGCTTCGTTTGATTCGGAATATCTGAACACTGGTTTCCCTTAGAAACGGGCAAAAAAGTCGCATGGTGATTTTCGTGATTCTGTTAGTGGGGGAGCTATGACGCAAAGCTGGTGGTAATCTATTGCTCATCATGGAATTTCGTACATTTATCCACAGCATGTTATGAGGCAGCCAGGAATGGTATGCGGATGCTGTGGCTTATAAATTGAGCTGCGTTCTGATTCGAAGATCTGCCGATGAAATTTGAATGGGATCCATCGAAGGCCGCCGCAAACCTCGCCAAGCATGATGTGTCGTTTGATGAAGGTGCCACTGTGTTCCTTGATCAGTTGGCCGTATCTGGTCCTGATCCAGACCACTCTTCGGGAGAGTCCCGGTATATTACCTTTGTGCTGTCAAGCCTTGGACGCCTGCTTGTGGTGTCGCATACTTATCGTTCTGCCGGCATTCGTCTCATCAGTGCAAGGCGCGTTACTCGCGCAGAAAGGAAGCTTTATGAAGAAAGCCAATGACGAAATGAGGGCAGAGTACAAGCGCACGGACTTCAAGAGTTTGGAGCGCGGCAAATTCTACTCGGAGGCTGTGAAGGGTACTTCCGTAGTCTTGCTCGATCCGGCTATCGCAAAAGCTTTTCCAACTTCTGAGGCCGTGAACGAAGCTCTGCTCGGTCTATTGACGCTCACTGAACAAACGGCACGCATAACAAGCCGCTCAAAGCGGACGCCCCGCAAGCGGGCCGCCGTTTAGCTCATTCGTTGAGGCTGTAGAAAAACCCCGTTTGAATAATTCTCGAAAAACGGTGCGAAATTTGGCCTCTCAGAATCGCGTAAAGGGCGCGATCCGTCATCGGGAACGGTAAACGTACCCCCATATTTGCCTCGCATTTTTCGACAAGGAGTTTTTCTACTGCTTCGTCAGGCCTCGCACAGAGCCACACACATCAGGAGAACTTGTCATGTTCGACCACGTCAAATTCGGCGTCAGCGACTACGCAGTGAGCAAAGCGTTCTTCCTCAAAGCGCTCGAGCCGCTCGGCGTAACGGTTGTCACGGAGTGGCCGCCAAATGGTGTCGAGCTTAGCCAAACCAAGGGTAAGGTTTCATTGTGCCTGTATCAAACCGCGGAGAAGCCGGCGCATCTTCACCTGGCATTCGCGGCCGAGAATCGGCGGCAAGTCGACGCTTTCTATCGCGCGGCTCTGAAGGAGGGTGGCAAGGACAATGGTGCGCCAGGGCTCCGCCCGCACTACCACATCCACTACTATGCGGCTTTCGTCATTGGTCCGGACGGGCACAACATCGAAGCGGTGTGCCACGAACCTGAGGCGTGACCTTTCGCTCAACCGGTGCGCCGACGGTGGCCGGCTCACTCAATCGTTACGGA
>JANPBQ010000185.1:0-12381 GCA_031430555.1 Betaproteobacteria bacterium | reverse complement strand
GATTGCCGGTTGATAGCCCGGTTCGGGCTGGCTTGAAACGTAGCCGATTGGCTTATTGAGCAGCACCGTCATGCGCTCACCTTGGGCGGCCTGCGCGGGCAGATCGAGTTTCACCACCGCATTCGGCAATACCTTCGTGCCAAGTTCGCTGACGCGCTTGCCATCGACAAACACCCAGCCGCGCGAAATGTATTCATCCGCTTCGCGGCGCGAACACAGCCCGCGCTCGGACATGAGTTTGGACAGACGCAAAGGCGTCAGCAATTCGGGAGATTCCATGTTTTCCGTTTCCGCGCGGCGAAGCCAACACGCGATTTTCCATCGAGACTGTAAAGGTCGTTAGTTTGACCGATACCCGCAGTTCATGCTTAAATCCGCCCTCGATATGGATTTGGGTGGTTAGCTCAGCGGTAGAGCACTGCCTTCACACGGCAGGGGTCACTGGTTCGATCCCAGTACTACCCACCAGATTTATCCGCAATGAAAAGCCCACCTTTTTGGTGGGCTTTTCATTTGGCGGTACGAAATAAGTATGAAAAACCGGTCTGCAAAATCACGCGGCGAGTTTAAGCGGGGCAATTCTGGCGACCTCGCGCCTCAGTGATTTCTCCGCGTGCCACAGGTCGTAGTTCGCCTGCATATGCAGCCACGATTGCGCGGTACCGCCTAGTGCCGCCGCGAGACGCAACGCCATGTCCGCACTGACACCGGCTCTGCCGTTCAACAAGCGCGAAAGCGTCACGCGGGTGATGCCCAGACGCTCGGCGAAGTCCGTCACGGAGATTCCCGAATCGGTGAAAACACCATCGCGCAAGACTTCACCGGGATGAGGGGGGTTGTGCATACGCATGATGTTTCTCTTAGTAAACAGTTGACATCGTGGCGTTACCTCTGCTTTTGCAACTCTTCGGCCTTCTTCCTATATTCGTCAGCCTTTTTCCTTAGCTCTTCTTGCCTTTTCTTCAACAGCCGAAGTTGTTCTTTCAGGTCGTCACTGTAAGGCATGACATTAGTTCCAGTGGGACACTCAATTACGTCTATGGATTGCAGGTCAACTTTGACAGAACCGATAGATGACTCAATTAACGCCAGCTTCAGGATCTTTTGTGCGTTCGCCACCAGCAACGCAGCCTTACTCCCATAACCCCAGTAGCCTAAATGACCAGAGATCGAAAAGCAGCGGCCGTTCATTTGATAAACGTCTTCCTTCCACTTGGTATTGAAGGGCGGCTCAACCTGGGAGACATCACCAACATCGACAATGACGTGATTTTTCAACATAGAGTGGTTACTGAAAGTAGCCCAACTATCCGCATGCGCGCGTATTGCTGCGAATGCAATCAATACACCAAGTAATGTGATTTTGAGGTTCATGATTTGTTCACGCCCTTTCCAAGGGATCATGGCTACAAAGGATAGGAAACCGCTTTCTGCGAGACTCCAAGACCGGTAGAGCGCGTCCGCTTGAACAACCGCACATTCCACAATTTCTAGGCGTGGAGTGATCTCTTCCATTCTGCAAGTGCAATCGCCATTGAGCTTTCAAGCCACTCGGTAAAGCGCCTTTTGGTGCTTTCGTAAGGCTCAATGTAGTTGAACTGGAACAGATCCGTTGCGGCGGGGTGAAGATTGACAGTCTCCGTTCCGCCATCCTCGCGCGCCGCCTTTACATAGGTGAATGCGGACACTGCAAGAATGCCGGATTCACCTGGGCCATATCCGTGCAAGGACACAACATAGTCAAATTCTTGTTCCGTTGTAAGTGTCAACCGAACCCATGACCTATGCCGGTCGAAATTCGCAAAATAGTCGAAGTGATTTGCGGTATCGACAATCTGTTTCTGAAAATAATGACGCTGCGGATGCGCATTATTCGCAGAATTAGTACGCGCTTGATATTTCGGCTGGTGCGGCGGCGTAAGGTACCGAAGTTGACCGTCAAGCGTCGCAGAAATTTCCCTGAACTTGGCATCCACTACCGCAAACAATTTATCGGCGTACTCGTATACAGCAAGCGCTTTCTCCTTTTCTTTCGTGAAACGAAGTTTCAGCAGTTCCAACGCAGAACTGATTATTTGATCGGCGTACTTGCTTTGCTGCACCTGTTGTTCGAGTCCAAGGGCTTTGAGGATTGCATCTCTTTGCCGTCGGGCAAAAAATGTAACCAAATTCGCAAGATCACCTGCGTCCGCCGTTTCCAGCGCACCAATATATTCCCTGCGATCAGATTCGCGCACCATGAGGGGAAACAGTCCTTCGCGCAGAAATACCAAAGATGCGAGTGCGCGCGCAACCCGTCCGTTACCGTCTTGAAATGGATGTATCTGGGTAAATCTATGGTGCAGCCAGGCTGACTTGACCTCAGGAGAATAGTTCGGCTCCGCTTCACGGTACATGCGGACTAAGCTTTCCATCTCCTCCTTCGTTAATTCGGGAGGGCAATAGGAATGCGCTGTGCCATCAGTTCTGCGTGGATTGTTTGGAAGAGTTTTATATTCTCCCTTTAGAAGCGCAACACGAACGAGGTCTCCAGATTCTGTGACCGCTTCTGTGAAATCCTGATGGGCCGTAAATTGCGCTTGCAGCCCGCGAATAAAATACTCTGACAGCGGTTCTTCACCCTTGATATAGCCGAAAAGCCCTTCAACGATTCCGAGATGGTCGTTGATCAATACCTGAACGTGTTCCGCGTCCTGCTGAGATAAACCACCGCGATGGGAAATTATTGAAGACTCGATTCCTTGCTCAATCAACACTTCAGTTACGCCACGGTCCCAAGTGTAGAGACGTTCGATAATGCCAGTCTCTATAGCCCATTCCCGTTGGAGTTTCTTGATAAATTCCTTGTAAGCGCCATTGTTCTCCAACTGACCTTTTTTTTCCTGCCAGACTGAGGTAAGTGCGCGAAGTTCTGAAGACTCAAAAGTGGTCGGATCAGGAAATGGGCGAATACGTTCGTAGGTCATAACAATAATTTTCCGGGGTAGTCGTGCATACATTGGCTGTGACGACGGGGAGAGAGCATCGAGTCAATTTCAGTCTAACATTGACTCGTTCAGTCCGTTTTGTGCAGAACTGAGACGCGTATCTTGCTGATTGAAAAAGCGTTTCTATTTGTCCATCTGATTCACACGACAGGGGTTACTGGTTCGATCCCCGTACTGCCCACCAAAACGCATTGAATGGAAACGGCACCATTGGGTGCCGTCTCCATTTGTGTCGCGGCGAATTCGACAGGCTGCGTGCCCCACCAATCGACGCTACATTTTCAGCGAGGCCTGCACGCTTGGCCCACGCCAAACATGAAACACCCGCATTGGTGCGCCTTTTCCGACTAAACCGTCCCGAACGCCGCACCGATGCTGGAGTTTGTGCCTTGCCAAAAAAGGAAAACAACTTAACCCTTTTCGCGCGCCAACTCGTTCAACCCTGCATATCCCCCACCAAGGAGTGCATCGTGAACATTCGTCGCCCACTTATTTTCGTCCTCTGCCTGCTCGCGCCATCGTTTGGATTCGCCAAGTCCTTATTGCCGATCCCGCAAAACTGGCAACCACCGCGCCTGGTCATCACCTCTCCCACCGATGCGCACGTGCAAATGCAATCGGTGCGCCTGACGGGCGACGTGCGTGGCCGCCACGCGTGGACGGAAATCGATATGACGTTTTACAACCCGAACCGCCGGGTGCTGGAAGGCGAATTGCAATTTCCGTTGCTCGATGGTCAGCGAATAATTGGTTTCGCGATGGATGTGAACGGCGCATTGCGCGATGCGGTACCGGTAGAAAAAGCCAAGGGTCAGGCGGTGTTCGAAGATGTGATTCGCGGTCGCATCGATCCTGGTTTGCTGGAGGTCACGCAAGGAAATAATTTCAAGCTGCGTGTTTATCCGATCCCTGCCAATGGCGTAAAGCGCGTGGTGCTGCGCATCGCGGAGACGCTCACCGCTCAAGGCAATCGAAACCGCTATCGCCTGCCGCTCGCATTCAGCGAACGCATCGGCGAACTCTCGGTTGATATTCGCGTATCCGGTGCGACGGGAAAGCCGGTTGCCACCTCGCGTGCAATCGGTGATCTTGCCTTGACAACGGATGGCGGTGATCATCGGCTACGATTGATTCGCCGTGATTTCAACGCCGACCACGCTGCCACGCTCGATATTGCGATGGTCGCCGGCAACAGCCCGGTGATCACCACCGAAGTCTATGACGGTCGCACCTACTTCACGGCGGATGTGCCATTGCCGACCATCGAAACCGCGCGCGAAATACCCAACATCGTCGGCCTCATCTGGGATAGCTCCGGTAGCGGCGCCACACGCGATCATGGTCGCGAATTCGCGTTGCTCGATACGTACTTCAAGAAGATGCGAAATGGCGAAGTGCGACTCACGCGCATTCGTTACGATGCGGAAGCGCCGCAACGTTTTCGCGTCGTCAATGGCGATTGGCACGCGCTGCGCACAGCACTCGCGGCAACGGAATACGACGGCGCGACCAATCTGGCCGCGTTCATTCCCGAGCCCAATGTGCGCGAGTACCTGCTCTTCAGCGACGGCCTCGCGAATTTTGGTGACGCGCCGTTTGCGAAGATCGACGTGCCGCTGTACGCAGTATCGGCTGCGGTGAAAGCCGACACGACTTTCCTGCGGCACATCGCGAATCGGCATGGCGGACAGTTCATCGATCTGACCAGCACAGCACCCGCCGACGCGGCGCGCTCGCTGCTGACCCGCGCCACGCATGTCGCGCGCCTATCCTCGGATGGCGCGTCGCAACTGGTGATGGCGAATGCACGCCCGCAGGGAGGACGCGTATTAATTGGCGGCGTGTTGAATGACGCCAGCGCTCGCGTGATCTTGACCATCGCCGAGCCGACAGGTCGCATGCGGACTATCGATGTCGCCATCAACTCGCCGGGAAACTCGGGAACGTCAGCGGCGACAGCAGCGACGCAGTGGGCGCAACTGCGCGTGGCGGAACTGGAGGGTGAATTTGAGTTGAACCGTGCGGAGATTCGCCGTCTGGGTAATCGCTTCAAACTGGTGACGCGTGAAACGTCACTCATTGTGCTTGATCGCATCGAAGACTATGCGCGATTCGAAATTGCGCCGCCGGCGGAATTGCGCGCCGACTATGAACGTGTCATGGCCACGATGGTCGGGCAGCGCCGCGCCGAGCGCACCGCGCATTTGAACCATATCGTGCGCGCGTTTGAAGAAAAAGCGCGTTGGTGGAATCGCGAGTTTCCGAAGGATGCGCCAGTGAAGAAGGAAATGAAAATCGCGCTCGCCGATCGCATCGCGCCGGTACTCACCGGAGCGGTGATGGAGCGTCGAGCGGAGAGCGACCGTGCCGACTCCAGCACGACACGCGAATTGGCGAAGAGCACACTCGCCAATGCGGCGTCTAATACCCCGCCCGCGTTTGCTCCACCTGCCCCACCCGCTCAGCGCGCCTCACCCGCGTCGGTGCCACCGCCCGAAGTTCAGATCTCGTCTCGGCTCACTGCGCAATCCGCCGGCAAGCCCGATATCGGCGCGTCCGCCCACATAAACGCGATTATCCGTTTGCAGAAGTGGCAGGCCGATGCGCCCTACACGGCGCGCCTGCGCGATGCCGCAGCGAGTGACCTGTATCGCGTTTACCTCGATGAAAAACCGGGCTATGCCAACAGCACGGCATTTTTTCTCGATGCGGCCGATATGTTTTTCGAAAAAGGTCAAACGAGTCTCGGCATTCGGGTATTGACCAATCTCGCCGAGATGGATCTGGAGAATCGCCACATTCTGCGCATCCTCGGCTATCGACTGATGCAGGCCAATCAACCGGCGCTGGCCATTCCGGTGCTTAAAAAAGTGCTGGTGCTGAGCCCGGAGGAGCCGCAATCCTATCGCGACCTGGGTCTGGCCTATGCGGCGGACAAGCAAGTGCAAAAGGCGATCGACACGCTCTATGAAGTCGTGATCCGCCCCTTGCACAACCGCTTTCCGGAGATCGAACTCATCACGCTGGCGGAACTGAACTCGATCATTGCGACATCGCCGACAGCGCTCGATACCAGCCGAATCGACGCGCGCCTGCTGAAAAACCTGCCGCTCGATCTGCGTGCGGTCTTGACGTGGGATGCCGACAACACCGATATCGATTTGTGGGTGACCGATCCGAACGGTGAAAAGGCGTACTACGGCAATCGCCTCACATATCAGGGTGGCCGCATGTCGCTCGATTTCACCGGCGGCTACGGGCCGGAAGAATTTTCATTGAAGACGGCGAAGCCGGGCAAATACAAAATCGAAGCCAACTACTTCGGCGACCGCCGGCAAAACGTGACGGGCGCTACCACGCTCTCACTGAAACTCACAACCCACTTTGGCAGAAGTCATCAGCAGGATCAGATGGTGACGATGCGATTGAAAGACAAAGGCGGCGTGATTTTTGTGGGGGAGTTTGAGGTGAAGTCGTGAAGGCGGCAATCGTATCCCCGTCGCAACAATGAACCACAACGGAAATAAATGTCTCCCCGGACTTGTTCCGGGGGTGAAGCGGGGGTTTCGCGGAGCACGCTCTGCGCCCGCTGAACGCCAAGTCAATGCAGTGACTTGGCCCAAGTTAGCGGCCCTTGATTAGGCCCCGGAACGAGTCCGGGGAGACACGTACAAAAGTTTGAGTAATTACAAAAGGAACCCAAATGAAACGCAATACTCTTACAGTTATCCTTATGGCGCTCGCATCGCAACAGGCCTTCGCCATCGGCCGCCTCGCCAGCATCGACCTTTATGACCGCACCGAGCAACGCGCGCTGCCGATCTACTGGCATCAGGGCAACGCTTACGTCGTCGGCTCACCAGGCAACGAATATCAAATCACGCTGCGCAATGCGGCTGGCGTCGATGTGCTCGCGGTGGTGTCGGTTGATGGCGTCAATGTGGTGTCGGGCGAAACGGCGTCGCCGCAGCAATCCGGCTATGTGATCGATCGCTGGCAGCAAATGGAAATCGCCGGGTGGCGAAAAAGCTTGTCGCGCACGGCGGCGTTCTACTTTACGTCGCTGGGCGATTCCTACGCCGCGCGCACCGGTCGGCCCAATCATGTCGGGGTGATCGGCGCGGCGCTGTATCGCCGCAAGCCGGATGCGGTTTCGCGCGCGCCGGAATCGTTGGCACCACTTGCCTCCGGTGCGCCGCGTGATCGTGCGGAATCCTCGGCGCAGGCAGCACCGTCGATCCGGGAAAACAAATCGCTCGGCGATCGACGCGCCGACACGTTGGGCACCGGACACGGACGCGATGAATCTTCGCCCGCGCGCTACACCAGTTTTGAGCGCGCCACATCGAGCCCGGAAGAGGTGATCCGCATCTATTACGACAGCCACGCCAATCTGGTCGCGCGCGGTGTGATTCCCTCGCAGCCGTGGCGCGATCCGCAGCCCTTCCCGGGCCGCTTCGTGCCCGATCCACCGCGTTGACATTCTCACCCGCCGCCTGGAAGTTCAGTACACTTCCGGGCAACATGGCCGTCAATGAATCCGCGATCGATGAAGCAAGCGATGAAGCCCTCATGCTGCGCTACCAGGCGGGCGATGCCGGCGCATTCGATCTGCTGTACGCGCGCCATCGCGGGGGATTGTTTCGATTCATCACGCGCCAATGCCGCGCGCGCGAACACGCCGAGGAATTGTTTCAGGAGGTGTGGATGAATTTGATTCAAGCGCGTGAACGCTATCGAGACGAGGCGCAGTTCCGCACCTATCTGTTCACGATTGCGCACAACAAACTGATGGATTATTTTCGCCGTCATGGACGAGTCGAATTGCGTTTATACGAATTCGATGGGGAGGAAAGTGCCGTCGATCAATTGGCCACGAGCCGCGTTGATGAGCCACTGGTGCGCGCCGAATCGCAGCAGCAGGGTGCCGCCATTTTGCGTGCCATCGAAGCCTTGCCTGCGCCACAGCGCGAAGCGTTCTTGTTGCATGAGGAAGGCGGCTTCAGCATCGAGGAGATCGCCGCGACCGTTGGATGTAACGCTGAAACCGCCAAGAGCCGGCTTCGTTATGCCGTCGCGAAACTGCGCGAGCAACTAAGGGAATACGCATGAGCAACAACCACCCATTCGACGACGACACGAAACGCGATCTCGATGCCGTCGGTCGCGCGTATCGCGACGCGCACAAACGCGAGGATGAATTACCGCCTGCCGCGCTTGACGACGCCCTCCGCGCGGCCGCGCGCCGCGCCGTGAGTGCGGGGCCGCAACCGGTGTCGAAAAATTGGCTGCGCCGATGGACCCCGCCGCTGGCTGTTGCGGCGGTCGTGGTGCTATCGGTGTCGGTGGTGTTTGTGGCCGTCGATGAGCACCCGGAATTGGCACCCGCCCCCGTGCAAAAGATCACGCTCGCCCGGCAAGTAGAAAACCCCGCCGCGTCGATTACCAATGCGCCACCCGCCGTATCGAACGGAAAAGAAAGCGACCACGCCGCGCAAAGTGTCCCGCCATCCACAAAGCTCAAGGACTCTGCGCGAGCCAAACGAGCTGATCCGACGGACGCGAGCGGGATTTCCTTTGCACCACCACCTGAGGTGCAAATTGCGGGCCCCTCCATGGAGTCGATAAAGAAAGAAGATCGCGGCGGACTTGATACCGCCGGCAAAACGACCGTCGCGGCGGGACAGTCGCTCGCACCACCTGTTTATGCGCCCGCTCCCGCATCCAAGGCTCCCGCCGCTGGCAACGCCGCCGCACCATTGCAGACACCATTCCCTGCCGCTGAAACCTCGTCGCGCGCCCGAAGCGAAGCGCGCGTGGATTCCGAAGTAACGGCGATAGCGGAGGCTAAAAAATTGCGATTGGCGGAGAAAACAGCGCTGGCGGGTGCGGTGAGTACGGAAGACGTCAACACGATTGCACCAAAACCAGCCGCCGCGCCTGCGCCGACGGTGGCCGCCTCGGCAACGCCTCCCGCGCCGGCAAGCGTCGCGCGGGCTCCCTTGCTCAAACAGAGTGCGTCCGCCGAGTCGTCTGGAAAACTCCGCGACCAGACATCGGCGGCGGCACCCACCGACGCGCTCACCAAGGATTTGCGCCCGGGACCCTGGCTAAAACGCTTGCACGAGTTGCAGGAACAGAAAAAGTGGAAGGAATTGCGGGAAGAACTGGCGCAGTTTCAAAAGGTGCATCCGAGTGTGATGTTGCCTAAGACGCTCGTGTCGTTGCCGGCGGAGTAACGAGGGGACTCGTGTTCATCGGCATCGCGCGTGCCTTTCCTTGTGACGATCTATATCGCTCGCCCCCACTTGACCCCACACAAGGCTACGCGCACCTCTCAGCCGATATAATCCGCTGCGCGTCGCATAACCCATTTTTAAGTGACGGTCGCGCCTTTTGTATTCCATAGGAGCTGAAGTGCACGCACTGTTGAAAATTTCCCGCGTGATCGACGCGATTACCGAATGGATCGGCCACAAGGTCTATTGGCTGACGCTAGCGGCGGTGCTCATCAGCGCCGGCAACGCCATGATTCGCTACTCCTTCAACATCAGCTCGAACGCGTGGCTGGAACTACAATGGTATTTGTTCTCCGCCGTGTTCCTGCTCTGCGGCGGTTACACATTGCTGCACAGCCAGCATGTGCGCATCGATATTGTGTATTCGCGGTTTTCGCGGCGCGTGCAGTTGTGGATCGATATCCTCGGCACGCTGTTCTTTCTCTTCCCCATGGCGATATTGATCATGGTGTTGTCGTGGCCGGTGTTCGTCAACGCGTATGTGGGCCATGAAGTGTCGTCGAACGCGGGCGGTTTGATCGTGTGGCCGGCGCGCTTGCTGTTGCCGGTGGGATTTTTTCTGCTGACGATGCAAGGCATTTCCGAATTGATCAAGCGTATCGCGGTGCTGCGCGGATTGATTCCCGACCCCGCCGCCGACGATCACGGCCCCACGCCCGAAGAAGAACTCGCGCGCGCAATCGCGGAGGCCCAGGCATTGCGCGACGCGGAAGACAAGCGCAACAACCCCGCCAAACTCGCACACTAGGCGGAAAACACCATGACCCAATTTCTGATTCACAACATGGCCCCGCTGATGTTCGTCGGGCTGTTCGCGTTTCTTCTGCTCGGCTATCCGGTCGCCTTCGCGCTGGCGGCCAACGGCATCGTCTTTGGCCTGATCGGCATCGAGCTCGGTCTGCTGCAGCCGACCTTGTTCCAGGCGCTGCCGGAACGCATCTGGGGGGTGATGTCCAACGACACGCTGCTCGCGGTGCCGTTCTTCACGCTCATGGGTTTGATATTGGAGCGCAGCGGCATGGCAGAGGATCTGCTCGACACTATCGGCCAATTGTTTGGCCCGGTGCGCGGCGGGCTCGCCTTCGCCGTGATATTTGTCGGCGCATTGCTGGCGGCCACTACCGGTGTCGTCGCGGCTTCGGTGATTTCGATGGGTCTCATTTCGCTGCCGATCATGCTGCGTTATGGCTACGACCGGCGCCTCGCCTCCGGCGTGATTGCCGCCTCCGGCACACTCGCGCAGATTATTCCGCCCTCGCTGGTGCTGATCATCATGGCGGATCAATTGGGCAAATCGGTCGGCGATATGTATGCGGGCGCGTTCATTCCCGGCATCACGCTCGCCGGCCTGTACGCCTTGTATGTCGTCGGCGTGAGCATTTTCAAACCGCATTGGGTGCCGGCGCTGCCGCTCGAAGCCCGCGTATTCCGCGAGCCGAATGGCAATAGCGGCGTGGTGTCGTTGTTGGTGCTCGTGGTTTTGTCGGTCATCGCGGCGGTCGGGTTCGCGAAGAATACCGGCCCGATTGCCGACGCGTTGCGCGGTGTCATGGGCAAGAAATTTGAACTCAATGGCCTCGATGAAATCATCGTCGTATCGGCCTCGGTCGGCGTCGGTCTCGCCTACCTCGCCTCGCTACTCAACAAAGTGCTCAAGTTCGGCTTGCTGTCGAAAATCGCCGAGCGTGTGGTGTTTGTACTGGTGCCGCCGATGGCATTGATCTTCCTGGTGCTTGGCACGATTTTTCTCGGTGTCGCCACGCCCACCGAAGGCGGCGCGATGGGGGCCACCGGCGCATTCCTGATGGCGCTCGCGCGCGGTCGGCTCAGTGTCAAATTGTTGAAGCAGGCGATGGATTCGACCGCCAAACTCACCGCCTTCGTCGTATTCATTCTGATCGGCGCGCGCGTGTTCAGCCTGACGTTCTATGGCGTCGATGGTCACAAATGGGTGGAAGAGTTACTCACGCAGTTGCCGGGCGGGCAGACCGGATTCCTGATCGTCGTGAACATCCTCGTCTTCGTGCTGGCGTTCTTTCTCGATTATTTCGAGCTCGCGTTCATCATCGTGCCGTTGCTGGGCCCGGCGGCGGACAAACTCGGCATTGATCTGATCTGGTTCGGCGTGTTGCTTGGCGTGAACATGCAAACTTCTTTCATGCATCCGCCATTTGGCTTTGCGCTGTTCTATTTGCGAAGCGTGGCACCGGCGAAGGAATACATCGATCGCGTGACCAAGAAAATCACTGCACCGGTCACCACCGGGCAAATTTACTGGGGCGCGGTGCCGTTCGTGTTGATCCAATTGTTGATGGTCGGCCTCGTGATCGCATTCCCGCAAATGGTGATGGTATACAAGAATGATGGCAGCAAGGCGGACAAAGGCAAGATTGAAATCACCTTGCCCGCAGCCGATGCCGCAGCCGACGACGCGAAGACCGAGGACAATACCAACAGCGACATCATGAAAGCACTCGGCGGCAAGAGTGAAGAAAAGGCATCCGAGCAGGCCAAGGAAGACGCGGCGGCGGATGACATCATGAAAGCGTTTGGCGGCAAACCTGACGCACCCACCAAGGCAGATGCAAAAGTCGAGACAAAAGTGGAAACTAAAGCCGACGGCAAATCACCGCCGGCCAAAGGCAAGAGTAAGGATGAAATCGCGGCCGATGAAATCGAGAAAGCGTTGCGCGGTGGCAAGTAGCGTCTCCGAAAGACCTTTCGCAGTCCAATCATATTTAGTGTTGCCAGCGGATGAAGGATTCCCTGACGTCGTGCCGGGCGCGCTCAGCGGCAGTACAAACTCCAGCACTGGCGCGGGTTTCGGGGCGATATAGGCTGAAAAACCTCGTGTAATGGCGATCTATGTTTCCGAGTACTTGTATTGAACCGGCAATAAAATATGTTGAAGCGCGCCCTTTCCCCGCGTAGGCGGGGATCCAAGTTTTCTGCAATTCCGCTACGAAACTTGGCCCCCCGCCTACGCGGGGGAAGGAAATAATTGAAGTCAGTTCAACATGTTTAATTGCCGGATCAATAAAAACCCGTCGTTCCGGCGAAATTTGGAGGTTAATAGAATTACCCATCCGTACTTT
>JANPBQ010000184.1:0-30032 GCA_031430555.1 Betaproteobacteria bacterium | reverse complement strand
CTGGTAACGTTCTTCCAAGGTGAGGCTCGAGTGTCCCATTGCGGTTTCCCTTTCGTCTAGATAACAAAAGAGTACCGCAGCTTGACGCCTCACCCCTTTCTGTTACGCCTTGAGGTGTAGGGAGTCGTGGTGGAATCCGCGTTTTCGGCTTGAAAGCCGCGCCAGTGCTCGATCTACGTCACTCCTTCTTCACCTGTTTCATCACCTGCTGTTGCTCGCGCTTCCAGTCTTTTTCTTTTTCCGCGTCGCGCTTGTCGTGTTGCTTCTTGCCTTTGGCGAGACCGATTTCGAGTTTGATGCGTCCGCCTTTGTAGTGCAGATTAAGCGGCACCAGCGTATAGCCGCGTTGCTCGATCTTGCCGGTGAGTTTTTTGATTTCATCGGCGTTCAGCAATAGCTTTCGCGTGCGTACCGGATCAGGATTCACATGCGTGGACGCTGCGGGCAGGGCGGAAAAATGCGCGCCGATCAAAAACAGCGCGCCCTGTTTCAGGATCACATAGCCTTCCTTGATCTGCGCCCGCCCCGCGCGAATCGCTTTCACTTCCCAGCCTTCGAGGACGATGCCCGCCTCGAAGCGCTCCTCGATGAAGTAATCGAAAAGCGCTTTCTTGTTGTCGACAATGCTCATGCGCGAAGTTTATCCTACGAATGCTATCCGCAGGCTCGGATAAAATCCGTATTCCATGACCACTGTCGAAAAGTCCGCGCTTGTCCCGTATTCCGCCAGCGAGATGTATTCACTGGTGGACGACATCAAACGCTATCCGGAATTTCTGCCGTGGTGCGGCGGGGCGAAGGTGCAGCGGCGCGACGACGAGACGATCGTCGCCACCCTGCATATCGATTATCACGGCATCAAGCAATCGTTCACGACGGAAAACACCCGCGCCGAAAATGTGGAAATCCGCATGCGCCTGGTTGATGGGCCCCTCAGTCGGCTGGATGGATGGTGGCGTTTTCAGCCGCTGTCGGCGACCGCGTGCAAAGTAACCTTGACGCTCGACTATGGTTTCGCCAACGCGATTCTTGAGAACGCCGTCGGGCCGGTATTCGGGGTGATCGCCAATACGATGATGGAGCGCTTTATCGCACGCGCGGACGCGCTATACCCGGCAGCGCGATGATGTCGATTCACGTGACCGTGGCATGGGCCGCAGCGGACGCACAAGAAGAAATTGCGATCGACCTTGCAGCACCTGCGACGATTGCCAATGCAATCAGTGCGGCGCAATCGATCAGACCCGAGTTGCGGAAAATTGCCGAAAGCGCGGTGGCAGTCGGCGTGTGGGGAAAGGTTCGTCCGCCTGATTTTGCGCTGCGTGATGGTGACCGGGTGGAACTCTACCGCCCATTGAAAGCCGATCCGAAAGTCGCGCGTCGCGACAATGCGCGTCGGCAATCCGCAAAGATCGATCGGGGCTGAGCGCCGGCAGTTACTTCTTGCCGATCACCTCGAACCGCAGCCCGACCCAATCCGCACCTTTGCGCAACACGCGATTGATGCGCACACGGAAATTGACGCTCCGGGTGGGCAGGCTGAAAACGTTTTTCAATCCGAAGTCGCCGCTCGGCAGCACCAGAATGTCGGTCTTGCCTTCCGGATCGCGCCCGGGTAAATACAATGCGGAAACCGGCGAATGGCCCGGATCCGGTGTCGCGTCGCGCGCATGTGCGTAGCGTTGCAACGTCACCGGGAGCGGACGATAGGAAAGCAGTTCCACGCCCAACAGCGTTTCACCGACGGTGCGCTGCGTCAGTTTTCGCACGATCACGCCGATGATGTAGTGGGCGAATCCATCGGGCTTCACTGCCAGCAGTTGACCCACGCTGATGCGCTCGCCGGTGACGCGATTCACCATTAGCCCGATGCCTTTCGAGCTCATGTCGTGGATCTTCCAACGGGTCCAGCGGGCATCGGCGGTTAGGCCCGCGCTCGGCGGATTTGTATCGTGCATGGTGGGCATCTCGAGAGTGAGTTCAAGATCGCCGAAATTTATTTGCCCGGGTACCGAATCGGCCTTGGCACCGGCGGCTTTCGCGTTTTCCCTGGCGTCCTCGGCGGCTTCGCCGAGTACCGCCTGGCGCGTATCTTCAAAACCGAGGCGCACATCCGCCATCAGATTTGCAACCGTTTTTCGCTCTTCGATCCTCGATGCGCTGGCCTGCAACAGTGTCGTGTACAAACGTTCAATCGTCGACAGCAACGCGACGTGTTCTTCCATCGGAAATTCGCAGGAAATGCCGCGGCCGTGATAGGGGTTGCCGGTGCGAAGTTGCGTGCGCACGGCTTCAACTTGATCTTTCAGTCCTTCGACGCGCACATAGCGATACGATGGCTTCGCCGTGTTTCCGGTGACCAATTGCATGCCGGCCATCAAATCGAGATCGACGAACAAGGCATGCGATCGCTGCGAGTAGGTTTCGTCGAGCGCGTAATCGGGCGTCCATTCGGCGAGCCAGCCATCGGCGATTTCGATCTGTGGCATCGAGAGACTGCCGGTGTTCAACACTTCCAGCATCAACGCCCGCAGGTACAACGATAGCGGCGTAATTTTGTAGTGGGACTCGTCGGCGAACAATGCGACTGGCGTGGTTGCGAAACCAAACCCTTGTGCATCGGCGAATTTGTACAAGGCGTGAAGATCAGGCCACACAGTCGGCTTGACCGGTTCATGCCGGAAAAAACACCACTTTACGGCCGCGCCGTGGTGATACAGCGCGAACGCAACAATGCGTTGCAGCAAGGGATCGGTATCGCCTTTGGCCCACTCGCCGCGGCGCGCCACGAGTGACTCGAGCGTCTTCGCGGCCACGCTATGCAAGACATGCAGATCGCGCGCGAATTGGGTCGCTTCGGTCTTGCTGGCGGTGGCGAAAAACCACTTTTTGTCCGCCTGGATCACGGGATAAATACTGTTCTCGAAAATCACCAGGTTGTGAACGGCATCGGCCGAAATCGGCGCAGGTGCGTCCGCAAACACGCGCATCGCGCTAATCAATTTAACCCGCTGGTCGCGATTTCTGAGCGAAGTGACCAAGGGTGCGGTCAAGGTGGCAAGCGTCTGTTCGGAATCGTTTTGCATGGGGCGAATTTACCGTGTCCGCTATGCGTGCGCCGTGACGACTGACAGCCGCGCCATGATGGAATCGAAGTCCGTGCGGTCGACGGCGTTGTCATCGAGAAGCGCCATCCGCAAATCGGACATCAGCGCGTCGGAGGTAAAGTCCATTGGCGCGTTGAGCCAATTTTCGGCGATGGGATCGAAGCGAGTTTCGCCCGCCAACAGCGGGCTGCCGCTCGCCGCGAATAGCGGGTTGCCCGGTGCCAATTCATGACCGATGTGGCGTACTTTCGGCCATGCCGGCGTATGACTGAACAGGACATGGAATTTGCTGGCAAGTTCAGTGAATTCCTCGATCATGTTTTCCAGCCGGAAAATTTCAAACTGCGCGAGCCAGAAGCGTATTTCCTGTGGGCGCTCCTCGACCGCAAAGGTAAGAAGTTCGCTCGCCTTGTCATGGCCGCCGGTGTCGGCTTCATCGTAGTAGAGGCGCGCGGCGTTGATGACGGAATCGGCGTCGTCGATGGAAACGGTATTCGATTGAAGTTCCGGATATCGCTCGTGCATGTATTTCAGGCGGCGCACGCGGTCTTCCGGCAATTGTTCATCCATCCCGACCAGAAAATCGACGGTGGTGGCGGGGCGGGCATCGACTTCGAAGCGCGCGGGTGCATCGTCGAATACCACGGGCGCATCGAACTGCGCAAATTTAACCGGCGCAGCGGGCGGGGCATCGACCACCAGATTGCGGGTTGTTTGCAAATACGCGTCGGGTGACTCCGGCTGCGCGGGCTTGTTGATCGGCGGTGCAGTGACCGGTGCCATGTCCGGCGCAACGTCGTCGGCGTGTTCCGCAACCCGCTCCGATGTGCGCTGCACCGGGGTCGATGGCATAGAGGCTGGCGCGCGCCAAGGCTTCTTGGTGCGGCGCGACCAGAACCAGGCACCGAACAGCAGTGCCAGCGTCGCCGCGATAGAGCCCGTAATGATGGGCGACGGCAGCAGACTACTCAGATTGTCAACGGTTGGTGGTTCGACGGCGGCAGCTTTTGCGGGCGGTGCCGTCGTATTGGCTTTTTTCTGTTCCGCGCTCGGCGATGTCGCGGCAGTTGTTGGCGGGGGCAACGCTTTTTCGGCGGTCGACAATTCCTTCTGCGCGCCAGCTTGAGTGGGCAAAGGCGACGCCGCAGGTGCGGGCGGTGCGACGACCGGTGGCGGCGTTGCCGACGGCACACTTGCGGTTGCGGGCGAAGGCACGGCAAGTGGTGCCGCCGCCGTGCTCGTTGCCGGCGATTTTTTCGCCGGTGCCAGTGCGGGTGGTACGGTCGCGGATGTCGCCTGCTTCAATTGAATTTCATTCAAGCGTTGCTCAAGTTGCTTGACTGTATTCCTCAATGAAAGCAGGGCCGCAACCTGATCATCAGCGTCGAGCACCAATTGTTTTTCGCGCAATTGGCGACGTTGCTCATCGGTGACATTTCGGCTGCGCGAGAGATCCATTTCCGAGCCAGACAAGCGCAGCTGAAATCCGTCCGCGCGCGTCGATGGTTTGGCGGTGGAAGGCGCTATCGGTGGCGCTTTTGCAACCGGAGCTGCGGGTTTGGGTGACGATGTCTTCGGCGGTTCTGCGGCGTTCACCGGCGGTGGCGCGACGGCAGTCGACACTGAGGGCGGCGATGCAGGGCGCGTCACTGGCGGCAATGCACGCGGAGTATCAGCCACCTTGGGAGACGCTTTTGGCGGAAGCGGTTTCGGCGCGGCAGGTTTTGCCGCACGCGGAGCGGGTGCATTGGGCACCGGCATTATCCCCGAAAGCGTGTGCAAATCCGGCAACGCCAATTGGCTGCCAACGGACAGTGGCACGTCGTCCGCAATGGCCGCAATTTGCGGATTTAACTCGCGCAAAGTGGCCACGTACTGCTGTTGTCGTGCGCGATTCTTCTGCTGAATTCCCTTGGCGATCGACGCAAGCGTATCGCCTTCACGCACCGTCCAGTTTCCCGACGCCGGTACCACAGGCTTTGCGCGTGGAGCCAACCTCGCCACCTTGGTAGATTTGCCTGCGACAGCGATTTCTTTCGATGTCGCCGTCGGCTCGATCGCCGCTTCGCTCGTCGGTAAACTCGTTGCCGCCGTGAAGGGCGGTGGATCGAGCAATACCGTGAATTCACGATCGACAATCGGCTCGCCGGGGCAGCCAATTCTTAGCGAAAAGCGCGCGACCGGTTCGTTGTAAGGCGCGCGGCTACGCACTTGAAGGTAACGTGCCGTTCGCAATTCGACCATCGACAATATCAAGTCCGCACTTCGCAATGCGCTTTCGCGCCGGTCGCTGTCGATGACCAATTGGCAGATCGCATTGCTCACGGTCTCGGTCGAGGCCGCAAGCGCAATCCGCAAATTCAGGTGTTCGCCAAGAAAGGAGCGAACTTCGACCTCGCGCAGCACTGGGTCCAATGGATTGGCCGCCAAGGCCGGATGGCTGACACCGATTCCGGCGCACGTTGCTATCGCGGCGAATCGACAGATAGTACCCGCCAATGGGATCATGGCCCGGCCAGTCCGCGTTGCATCACGCATGCGTGGCACAAACACTGCATGGACGCAACGGTGTATGCATCAGGCTTTACATGACTCGGCGGCCATCGCGCGCGTTTTGACGAGCTCCGCCTCGCGCATTTCATCGCTCATGATCACAAATTCGCCGGCTTCGTTGATGCGGCGAACGGCGCGACCGCTTTCCAGATCGCGCAACGCCGTTCGCGCCGATTTGCAATTCGCTTCGGCGAGTTCTTCTTTCTTGAGCGACTCGTCGGCTTTCTTGGCGTTGTCGGCAGCCACCTTTTGGCGCTTATCGAAATCCTTGGATCGATCCTGCAAGGATTTTGCCGGCGTGGACGCTGTCGCCGATCCAGACGTATTGCCTGTGTCGATTTTTTTCGCTTCTGCTTTTGTCGCTCCTGGCGGCGGCGGGGTATCGGTGAACTGCACCTGGCCATCCTTGTCCACCCACTTGTAAACCTGTGCGGCCACGGTGGCCGTGGCAAGTAAAATCGCGATGGCGATGAAGAACTGGATCGGAGATTTCATTTTGCGTGCTCCTCGTTGCTGATTGCGTCGGCTACCACTTCACGGGTGGCAACTCGAGTTGTTTGATCGAAAGACTGCATAAGGCGACAACTTCCTTCGCATGCTCCAAAGTCGCCGCGCTATCAAATGCCTGCGCGGCGGTGCGCGCCTTCTTCAACTGTTCAACGGCTGCCGTCCAAAGTGAGCGCTTGATTCGCGCCTCGATGACGCTTTGTTCGGCGGCCTGCAATGTGGCTTCGGCCTCTGGTGTCAACGCGGTTGGTTTAACGATGGGCGTCGCCGCCATCGCGGGTGCGGCAGGTTGTACCCGAAGTGAATCGGAGATCGCGCAACCACCGATAAATTGTGTCAAGCCAATCAATGTTGCCGACGCGAAAAAAACTTTTGTAAACACACTAAAACCTGAAGCGAATTCTTGCGGGCGGGCAACCGACATTGCCGGGAAAAGTGCATTAATTGTCAAAGGGTTAGCCATAATACCTCGCCTGATTTCGCTAAGGTAATCGTAAATGCCCGCCGCGTCAACCAAAACCGCCCGGAAATCATCGCGGTTTTGGGGATTTGGTCGGCTCGCGTATAATGCCGATTTTGTCGGAGTCTGAAACGTGAAAGTCGTCAAAAAAGCCCTGACCTTCGATGATGTTCTGCTGATTCCCGCGCATTCTTCTGTTCTTCCCCGCGATGTTTCGCTGGTCACCCGCCTGACCCCCCGCATTCGCCTCAATATTCCGCTGCTATCCGCCGCGATGGACACCGTCACTGAATCGCGTCTGGCCATTGCGCTCGCCCAAGAGGGCGGCATCGGCATCATTCACAAAAGCATGACCGCAGAGGCGCAGGCCGCCGAAGTGTTGAAAGTGAAACGCTTCGAGAGCGGCGTCGTGAAAGACCCGATTACCGTTACGCCCGGCATGAGTGTGCGCGACGTGATCGCCTTGACGCAAAAGCACAAGTTTTCCGGTCTGCCGGTGCTCGACGGCAAAAAAGTGGTCGGCATCGTCACCAATCGCGACTTGCGCTTTGAAACCAATCTCGATCAGCCTGTCAAGAATGTGATGACGCCGAAAGCCAAGCTGGTGACGGTGCGGGAAGGTGCCTCGCGCGAAGAAGCGCTGGCGTTGATGCATAAGCACCGCCTGGAGCGGGTGCTGGTCGTCAACAAGGCTTTCGAGCTGCGCGGCCTCATCACCGTGAAAGACGTATTGAAATCGAGTGAGCACCCGAATGCCTGCAAAGACGATGCGGGTCGGTTGCGCGTGGGTGCCGCCGTCGGTATCGGCGAAGGCACCGATGAACGCGTTGAATTGCTGGTGGAGGCGGGTGTGGATGTGCTGGTCGTGGATACCGCGCATGGCCACTCGAAAAACGTACTGAATCGCGTCAAATGGGTGAAAAGACATTTCCCGAGTGTCGACGTGATTGGCGGAAATATTGCCACCGCTGCCGGTGCGCTCGCACTCATGGATCATGGTGCCGATTGCGTGAAGGTCGGTATCGGTCCGGGCTCGATTTGCACCACGCGCATCGTTGCGGGCGTCGGTGTCCCGCAGATCACGGCGATTGCGGATGTTACCGAAGCGCTCGCGAAGCACGGCATTCCTTGCATCGCCGATGGCGGCATTCGTTTTTCAGGCGACATGGCTAAAGCGCTGGCGGCGGGTGCGTCGACGGTGATGCTGGGCGGCATGTTCGCGGGTACCGAAGAAGCGCCGGGTGAGACCGAGTTATTCCAGGGCCGCTCATACAAAAGCTACCGCGGCATGGGCTCGGTGGGGGCCATGCAAAAAGGCTCATCGGATCGCTATTTTCAGGATCCGCAAAACAACGCCGACAAGTATGTGCCCGAAGGCGTTGAAGGCCGCGTGCCGTACAAAGGCAGCATGCTGGGTGTGGTGCACCAATTGACCGGCGGCCTGCGCGCCAGCATGGGCTACCTCGGCTGCAAATCGATCGAGGCAATGCACAAGAACGCGCAGTTCGTCGAGATCACCTCGGCGGGCATTCGCGAATCGCATGTGCACGATGTGCAGATCACCAAAGAAGCGCCGAACTACCGGGTGGATTGATTGATGAAGCTCTACGGCAGCAAAGGCTGCGGTTCCGCCGTGGTTGAAGTCATGCTCGAATTGGCGGGCATCGAGTACGAATATTTCGACAGCATTGTTTGGGATCCCTTCAAACACCACGATGACTTGGTCAAAGTGAATCCGCTCGCGCAGGTGCCGACATTGGTGCTGGACGACGGTTCAATCCTGACCGAGAGTGCGGCGATCATGCTTTGGTTGTGCGAACGCGTGCCGGGCATGGTACCGACGGATGCCGCAACGCGCGCGCAGTTTTATCGATGGATGATTTTTGTTCCCGCCAATATTTACCCGATGATTTCGTTGCGCGATTTTCCGGCGCGCTGGGTCGAAGGGGAGGACGCGCAGAAAACGTTCCGCGAAAAGACCACTGACCGGCTCAAGGTACTTTGGATGCAGCTTGAGTCAGCGTTGCAGCCGGTGCCGTATGCGTTGGGCGGCAAAATGAGCGCGCTCGATATTTACCTGGCGATGGTCAGTCGATGGGCACCCGGGCGCAAATGGTTGGCCGAACACTGCCCGAAACTCAATGCTGCCGTCATACTGACCGAACGACATCCGGTGGTGGCAAAGGTGTGGGAGAAGAATTTTGGAAAGTAGCACCACCGTCGCCGAAGTTACTTCGTCGCCGGCACAAGCGGCCAAACCGCCGGGCCTCAATTTCATTCTGATTTGTGTATTCATCGACATGCTCGGCATCGGCCTCGCTGTGCCGGTGTTGCCGGTGCTGATCGGCGAGTATGTCGATGGCCGCGACATGCAAGCGCATTGGTACGGCATTCTTGCCACCGTGTTTGGGCTGTGCCAATTTCTGTTCATGCCCTTGCTGGGCGCGCTTTCAGACAAGATCGGCCGCCGCCCGGTGATGTTGTATTCGATGATTGGCATGGCGGTGAATTTCTTCTCGACCGCGCTTGCGACCAGTCTCGCGATGTTGTTCATCGGCCGTGTAGTCGGCGGCATGTCGTCGGCCAGCATGTCGGTTGCGAACGCGTATGCCTCAGACGTAACGACGCCGGAGAATCGTGCGAAGGCTTTCGGCAAGATCGGTGCCTGCTTCGGCTTGGGATTCATTTTCGGTCCGGTCATCGGCGGCTTCCTCGGAAGTATCAATTTGCATCTGCCGTTCTATGTCGCAGGCAGCCTGTGCATTCTGAATTTCCTGTTTGGCTATTTTTTCGTGCCGGAATCGCTGCCGCGCGAAAAGCGCAATGTCTTTTCCTGGGAAAAGGCGAATCCGTTCACAGCCATCCGCGGCCTGATGCGACGCGTGGAAATTCGCGGTCTCGTGGCGGTGTTTGCACTGGCGAGCCTGGCGCAAATTCTGACGCACACCATCTGGGTGCTTTACACCAATTTTCGTTTTGGCTGGGGCCCATGGGAAAATGGCTTGTCGCTGTTTTGTGTCGGCATCACCGCAGCGATTGTGCAGGCGGGCTTGCTCGGCTGGCTGCTGAAAACATTTGGCGAAGTGCGACTGTCGTTGCTGGGACTGATTTCCGGCGCGGTGGTTTATGTGCTGTACGGCCTCGCCACGCAAGGCTGGATGATGTACGCGTTCATTCTGGTCAATGTGCTTGCGTTCGGCGCGGGGCCGGCGTTGCAAGGCATTGTGTCCAAGCAGACCGATCCGAAAGAGCAGGGCGCGTTGATGGGAAGTCTGCAGTCGATCAACAGCCTCGCCGTCATCGTTGGGCCGTTGCTGGGCGCATCATTGCTGGGCGTGGTCAGCCATTATCCCCAGGGCGATTTTCGCATTGGCAGCGTATTTTTCCTGTGCGCGATATTGAATCTGCTTGCCGTTTACATTGCATGGCGGTATTTCAAAAGTCACGCCATTTTCTCCACGCCCTACGTGAGACCCGGAAAATAAATGTCCGACAAAATACTCATTCTCGATTTCGGCTCGCAAGTCACGCAGTTGATCGCGCGGCGCGTACGCGAGGCCGGTGTGTATTGCGAATTGCATCCCTTTGACATGCCGGACGCCGATATCCGCGCGTTCAATCCCAAGGGCATCATTCTTTCCGGCAGCCATGCTTCGGTCACCGAAGACGGCACCGCACGTGCGCCACAGGTGGTGTTCCAATTGGGCGTACCAGTTTTAGGCATTTGCTACGGCATGCAGACCATGGCCGCGCAGCTTGGCGGAAACGTTGAGACTGGTTTGGTGCGCGAATTCGGTTACGCGGAAGTGCGCGCGCGCGGACATTCAAGATTATTGGAAGGCATTCAGGATCGCGCGAATACAGACGGCCACGGCTTGCTCGATGTGTGGATGTCCCACGGCGACAAAGTCACTGAACTTCCACCTGGCTTCAAGGTGATCGCCTCTAACGACACCACACCTCTCGCCGGCATGGCCGATGAAGCGCGCGGTTTTTACGCTGTGCAATTTCATCCTGAAGTTACGCACACGCGGCAGGGGCGGGCGATTTACAACCGTTTTGTCCACGATATTTGCGGTTGCGATCGTTCATGGAATATGCCGGATCATGTGCCCGAAGCGGTCGCGCGCATTCGCGAGCAAGTCGGCGCGGAGGAAGTGATTCTCGGTTTGAGCGGCGGCGTCGATTCGAGCGTCGCGGCGGCGCTCGTGCATAAAGCCATCGGCGATCAACTCACCTGCGTGTTTGTCGATACCGGCCTGTTGCGCTTGAACGAAGGCGAACAGGTGATGGATATGTTCGGCAACCACATGCACATGAAGATCATTCATGTCGATGCGTCGAACGAATTTCTGGATCAATTGAAAGGGGTTGCCGATCCTGAACAGAAGCGCAAGATCATCGGCCGAGTATTTGTGGAAATTTTTCAGCGCGAAGCGGCGAAATTGCCTTCCGCGAAATGGCTCGCACAGGGAACCATTTATCCGGATGTGATTGAAAGCGCTTCCGCCAAAACCAAGAAAGCGAACACGATCAAATCGCATCACAACGTCGGCGGTTTGCCGGAATCGCTGCATTTGAAATTGCTGGAACCGTTGCGCGAATTGTTCAAAGACGAAGTGCGCGAACTCGGTGTCGCACTTGGCCTGCCGCGTGAAATGGTCTTCCGCCATCCGTTCCCCGGGCCTGGCCTCGGCGTGCGCATTCTCGGCGAGGTATCGAAAGAAGCTGCCGATCTGCTGAGGCGCGCCGATGCCATCTTCATCGAGGAATTACGCAACACGCCGGTTCGTCCAGAGATGATCGATGGACAGGCTGAACCGAGAAACTGGTACGACAACGTTGCGCAAGCCTTCGCGGTTTTTCTGCCGGTGAAAAGTGTGGGTGTGATGGGAGATGGCCGCACATACGAGTACGTGGTCGCTTTGCGCGCCGTGCAAACCACCGATTTCATGACGGCACACTGGGCCGAGTTGCCGTACAGCTTGCTCGCCAAAGTATCGAACCGCATCATCAATGAAGTGCGCGGATTCAATCGGGTCGTCTACGACGTGAGTGGCAAGCCGCCGGCGACAATTGAGTGGGAGTGAGAAGAGCGTGCTCGAAGAATCTGCCAACGTTTGCGTCGATACGGTGTTGTCTTGATTTAGTTCCGTACTACTCGAACGCGTGGATTTTTGTGGTCGATGTCATCACCCTCGATCACAATGGTAGGATTAAATCCATTCGGGTGGCTCCCGGGTGTGGCGACGATTGATAGACGGCGCGAACCCGCTGACAACATTGCCTGCATGAATCCTGCCATCACAAGTGCTGCACCTGACGATATCGAAACCGTTTTCCGACGCGGCACCGCCGACGACGCGCTTTGTGTCGGCGTGCTTGCGGTTCAGGTATTTCTCGATACCTATGCGACGGCGGGAATTCGCCCCGATCTTGCGCGCGAAGCATTGATCACCTGTGGCGTCGAGGCCGTTCGCATTCGGCTGGAAAGTGTAAACACCCAATTCATTCTCGCCGAGCGCAACC
Source organism: Betaproteobacteria bacterium (assembly GCA_031430555.1). Taxonomy (GTDB): domain Bacteria; phylum Pseudomonadota; class Gammaproteobacteria; order Burkholderiales; family Usitatibacteraceae; genus UKL13-2. The sequence continues at coordinate 17,876 of JANPBQ010000184.1, read as the reverse complement.
ATCACTTGGTCGGCTTCGCCGAACTGGCGATCGGCGGTGCGGTGCCAGACGAGTCGCTGGCCGGTGGTATCGAGGTCGTGAAACTCTATGTGCAGCGGCACTTCAAGCGTTTGGGCATCGGAGCGGGGCTATTGGGTCATGCCGAATCGATTGCGGCCGCGAATTCCGGCGAGTGCCTGTGGCTGACAGCATGGGCCGAGAACGCGAACGCGTTGCGTTTCTACGCTGCACTTGGCTTTGCGGACATTGGCGAAACCGAACATGTGTTCGAGGACAAATCCTATGAAAATCGCCTGCTTGTGCGGCGCTTCGTTGCGTCGTCGCCCTGATGGGTACGTGCACGCTTGCGCGCGCGCAACATCGTAGAATGTTCGCAATTCCGATGGAGACTGCGCAACGATGGAACCTCTGCTGACCTACCGCGGTACCGTTTATCCGTGGCACTGCGATCACGTCGGCCACATGAATGTCATGTGGTACGTCGGAAAATTCGACGAGGCGACCTGGCATCTTTTGCATGCGTTTGGTGTGTCGCCCGCCTATTTGCGCGCGGCAAACCGCGGCATGGCGGCGGTTGATCAGCACATCTCTTATCTGCGCGAATTGCGCGCCGGCGACATCGTGACAATTCGATCCACCTTGCTGGAATTTAAACTCAAGAGCACCACTTTCAGTCACGAGATGACCAATGACGAGACGGGAGAAACTGCCGCACGCACCACCATCAAGGCGGTACATCTCGATGTGGTGGCGCGAAAATCCTGCGCATTTGAGGATGTAATTGCCGTGAAAGCGCGTGCCTTGCTGGCGGGCGCGTGACATTATCGGGAGGACGGAAAATGCAAAGACGTCGTGCACTAAAAGTGATGACAGGCGCGCTGCCTCTCGCCGCATGCATCCCATCATTTCTCCATGCGCAGCAGGAGAATCATTCAACCGCGCCGCGCATGAATACACGCCCCATTCCGTCCAGCGGTGAGCGTCTTCCCGTCATCGGACTTGGCACCTGGCAATCCTTCGATGTCGGCGCGGATCCGGCCGTGCGTGCGCCTCTGGAGGATGTGCTGCGCGCGTTCGTGCAACTTGGCGGCAAGTTGATCGACTCTTCGCCGATGTATGGCCGCGCCGAAACCGTCGCGGGAGAGTTGATTGCAAAGGCCGGCGTCCGCGAAAGACTATTTGTCGCAACCAAAGTGTGGATCACCGGCAAGGACGCCGGCATTGCGCAGATGGAAGACTCGATCGCAAAGCTGCGCACAAAGACCATTGATCTCATGCAAGTCCACAATCTGCTCGATATGGAGTCCCACTTGCGGACACTTGCGGAATGGAAAAAGCAGGGAAGGGTGCGCTACGTCGGTGTCACGCATTACACGCCGAGCGCCTACGCGGCGGTTGCCAAAGCCATTGAGGCGCACACGCTTGACTTTTTGCAAATCAATTATTCGGTCGGTGAGCGCGAAGCCGAACAGCGCCTGTTGCCAATGGCGCGCGAACGCGGCATCGCCGTCATCGTCAATCGGCCTTTTGCCGGCGGCGGATTGATCCGCCGATTGAGTGCGATGCCGATGCCGGCATGGGCGGTGGAAATCGATTGCGCGAGCTGGGCGCAGTTGTTGTTGAAATTTGTGATCACACATCCTGCGGTGACTTGCGCGATCCCGGCAACGTCGAAAATCGACCATTTGCGCGACAACATGGCGGCGGGCGGCGGAAGAATGCCGGATGAAAAAATGCGTGCGTTGATTGCAGCGGCGTAGGCTAACTTGTCCGGGGCGCCAGGGCTTGAAGGTCGCGGCTCGCTAAAACCACTCTTTCGCAAGCCACGACCACCCCAACGCTAACGCCAAATAGCGCGCGCATTTTCCCAGCGCCAGTATCAGGAGCGCCTGCCACGCGTTGATCCGCAGCCATCCGGCGGCAACACAAAGCGCGTCGCCGACGATCGGCACCCACGACAGCAACAGTGCCCATTCGCCGTAGCGCGAAAGCCACGCGAGCGCCTTGCCTTCGATGCGTTTTGGAAATGCGCGACCGATCGCATAGGAAGTCATGCCGCCAAGCGTGTTGCCAAGTGTCGCGACGACAATCGATTCCCAAAACAGCGCAGGAAATTTCGACAGCACCGCGAACAACACGATTTCGGAATTGCCGGGCAGAATCGTCGCGGATAGAAATGCGGACGCCGCAAGGCCCCATAGGCCGGCGTCGGGCGAGAAATCAAACAAGGGAATGCAAACACGCAATGTTCATCTGACGGATGGTGCGCATTGGTCGGGCGGATTTATCCGCCAAAAAGTGATTAAGGGTCAGCGGCGGACGGGTCCGCCCTACGAAAGGCAATATCTAGCGCTGGTGCGGCTGTCAGGCCATCTTCATTCCGAAACCCGCGCCAATGCTAGACTTTCACCAATTCATCCTCTGCCACGAGCGCGTTCGCCGCGACATCGGATCGTTGCCGAAGCAGCGCGTAGTGTGGCGTGAAATCGGGCGCAGTGGCATCGAATAATTCTTTGAAACTGTCGATCACAAAGTAGGTTTCCTGAAACGTGTCGATCTTGTATTTCGATTGCATCACGCGCAGCAATTCGAAGCGGATGCGATTGGGTTTTGGGCTCTCGACGCAGTACGGCAATTCACCGGCCGAGGACAAAATTCCCGCACCATAGGATCGCAATCCCTTCGGCGTGCGGATCAAACCAAACTCGACGGTGTACCAATACAAGCGCGCGAGGTAATCGAGCGCGTTGAGTCCCTTCGCTTTCACGCCGCCTTTTCCGTAGGCTTCGAGGTAATCGGCGAAAACGTTATTGAACAACAGCGGCACATGGCCAAAAAAATCGTGAAAAATATCCGGCTCGACGATGTATTCAAATTCTTCCGGATTGCGCAGCCACACCGACACTGGAAACCGGCGGTTGGCGAGGTGCGTAAAAAAAACATCGTCGGGCAATAGGCCGGGAACGGCCACCAACGTCCAGCGCGTCGCGGGAAAAAGTTTCGCGTTGATCGCATCGAAATACGGAATGCCCGCGCTGAAATTCAACGCGCCGAGGATGTCGATGAACTCATCGCACGCATATTTCGGCACCAGCGCGGATTGGCGCGCGTACAGGCGTTTCCATAAATCCTGCTCGGCACGGGTGTAGCGCGAATAATTCTGTTCGACCGTGTAATCCGGCCGCATCGCTGAATAATCGCCGCGCAGGGCGTGATCGGTTTGACCCGCCACTATTTGAGTCCGGCGTTGACCACGCGGTTCTTGATCGAGCCGAAAATGGTTTCGCCATGATGATCGAACATATCGATTTCGATCTCGTCGCCGAACTTCAGGAATTCCTCTTTTGCGGCACCTTGTTCCACTTGTTCGACCAAGCGCTTTTCCATAATGCAGGCGTAACCCGTCGTCTTGTCGTTGTTCGATACCGTGCCTGAACCGATCAATGTGCCCGCCTTCAAAGGCCGCGTTCTGGCTGCGTGGGCGATCAGATCGAAGAGCGAAAATGTCATGTCGTCGGCGGCGTTGGGGTTGCCGAACCACTTGCCGCGCACATGGCAGACGAGGCGGTAATCGAGTTTTCCCGCGCCTTTTTCGTCGCTCCAGGCACCGCCCAATTCGTCGGGTGTGACGGCCACCGGCGAGAGCGCGTTGAGTCCTTTGCCGTTGACGAAGCCGAAGCCTTTTTGCAATTCAGCGGGAATCAATCGGCGATAGGAAATATCGTTGATCAGCACCACCAATCGCACTGCGAGTGCAGCTTCGGCCGGGCTTGCGCCCATTTTCACGTCGCCCGTGATGACACCAACCTCGCCCTCCAGATCGGCACCCCAATCCTCGGAAATGATTTCGATATCGTCACGCGGCCCGAGCATCGAATCGCCGCCGCCCTGGTACATCAATGGCTCGGTGTAAAAACTTTCCGGCACTTTGTCGTTACGTGCGCGGCGCACGCGCTCGACATGCGAAAGGTACGCGGAACCGTCGAGCCATTGGTGCGTGCGCGGCAAGGGTGCCGCCAATCGGTTTTCTGCGAGCACCTTCTGAAAATCGATAATCGGCCTGCTCGTACCGGCGTCGATCGCCTCGAATTCGTTTAGCAATTGCGCCTCGACGTGGCGCCAGTGCTCAAGTGCGTACTGCATCGTCGGTGCGATATCCGCCACTGACACCGCGCGCGTGAGGGCTTCATTGACGAGCAGCAGAGTTCCGTCGCGGGTGGGGCCTTTTAGTGAAGCGAGTTTCATTTTGCTGCTCTCCTTGTTTCCGGCCCTTCGACAAGCTCAGGGCGAACGGAGTTTGTTGGAACATTATCGACCTCAACTCACCCCCGTTCGTGGTGAGCTTGTCGAACCACTGGCAAAAAATGATGGTCAGTTTTTTTAGGCGACTCCTCGCCAACTTACTGCTCCCTTAATTCCCGGCCCTTCGACAAGCTAAGGGCGAACGGAGTTTGTTGGAACATTATCGACCTCAACTCACCCCCGTTCGTGGTGAGCTTGTCGAACCACATGTGCAAATTCACGTTCGCTATTTTGTTTTCACTTTCGCCAATCTTGATACCTCCCGCCAATCCCCACGCATCATCGCTTCCTTCTTCTTCCTGCTCCAACCTTTGATTCGCAATTCCATCTCCAATGCTTCCGCGCGCGACACAAATTGCTCCGAAAATACCAGCGTCACCGGTAGACGTGTCGCCGTATAGCTCGCCGATTTTCCATCGGCATGTTGCCCAATTCGCAATTCCAGATTGTCGGTGTGTCCGGTGTAATAGGAGTTGTCGGCGCACTGAAGAATGTAGACCCAGAAAGACATTGCGTCGCATCCCGCCCTTCGATACCTCAGGGCGACCGGAGAATTTTGACGTCCTCAAACCCCGCCCACGCCGAATCGTAATCTTTTTGCAATGCCGGTGTATTCATCGCAAACCCGCTAGGCTCAAACACATAGCGACTCTCGAACATGAATGCCAAGGTGTTGCCTTGATGCACCGGCATCAGCGCGTCATTCGTTGCTTTGGCAAACGTCGCCTGATCCGGCCCATGCGCGGAAAAGCAATTGTGCAGCGATCCGCCGCCGGGCAGGAATCCGGACGCCTTCGCATCATAGGTGCCGTGGATCAAACCCATGTATTCGCTCATCACATTGCGGTGAAACCAGGGCGGGCGAAACGTGTGTTCGGCGACCATCCAGCGTGGCGGAAAAATAACGAAATCGACATTTGCGGTGCCGGCAGTTTCGGAGGGCGAGGTCAGCACCGTGAAAATCGACGGGTCGCAATGATCGAACGAGACACTGTTGATCGCGTTGAACAGGGTCAAATTATATTTATAGGGAAAGTAACTGCCATGCCAGGCGACAACATTGAGCGGAGAACCCGGCACCGAATACCGCCATAACCGCCCGCCAAATTTGGCGACGATTTCGGTCGGCCCGGCGACATCTTCAAACCACGCAACAGGTGCAAGAAAATCACGGGCGTTCGCGAGGCCATTGGAACCGATCGGGCCGAGTTCGGGCAATCGCAAGGGTGCACCATGGTTTTCGCAAACATAGCCGCGCACATCGCCGGTGACCTCCACGCGAAATTTCACGCCACGTGGAATCACGGCAATTTCTCCCGGCTCCAACTCGATCACGCCGAATTCGGTTTTCAACGACAGATGTCCCTGCTGCGGCACGATCAGCAATTCACCATCTGCGTTGTAAAAACACCGCGTCATCGAAGCATTGGCCGCATAAATATGCACGCCAACACCGCGTTGCAGGGATGCGTCGCCGTTGGTGGCGATGGTGTTGAGGCCATCGACAAAATCGACGGCTTGGCCGGGCGGTGCCAAGGGAAGTGGATCCCATCGCAAGCGATCGGGCGGCGCGGGGATTTCTCGGTTGGGCGCGGTGCGAATGTTGCCCTGATCGATCGGCGAATAAGCCGTATGCTCGGCCGATGGCCGCAGCCGGTATTGCCATGAGCGCAAATTTTCCGCGCGGGGTGCCGTGAACGCGGTGCCGGATACTTGCTCGGCGTATAGGCCAAAGGCTACCTTTTGCGGGGAATTCTGCCCCTGCGGCAGCGCGCCGGAAATCGCCTCGGTCGCGTGTTCGTTGCCGAAGCCGGACAGATACATGCTAGTCGCCATCGTCAAATCACCCCGCGCGCAATCTGATCCGCCTCGATCGCCTCAAACAGCGCGCGAAAATTACCTTCGCCAAATCCTTCGTTGCCTTTGCGTTGAATGACTTCAAAGAAAATCGGCCCGATGACGGTGTCGGTGAAAATTTGCAGCAACTTGTCTTCGTGCGATTCCTTGTCGAGGCCTTCGCCGTCGATGAGGATCTTGTTTTTCCGCAGCCGCGCCAAATCTTCGCCATGGTTCGGCACGCGCTGATTGATCGCGTCGAAATACGCATCTGGCGTAGCGAGAAACTTCACGCCGCGCGCGCGCAATGCTTCCACCGATTCATAGATATTCGAACACGCGAGCGCGATGTGCTGAATGCCTTCGCCGTTGTACGCATCCAGATATTCCTGTATCTGCGATTTCTTGTCGGAAGGCTCATTGATCGGGATGCGGATTTTTCCGCATGGGCTGGTGAGCGCGCGCGAGGTGAGCCCGGTCTTTTTGCCCTTGATATCGAAGTAGCGGATCTCGCGGAAGTTGAACAGCTTCGCGTAAAACTCGGCCCACGTATCCATGCGGCCTTCGTAGACGTTGTGGGTGAGGTGATCCACATATTCCAGACCGACACCCTTGGGATCCGGGTCGGCCCCAGGCACCGGCACAAAATCCACGTCGTAAATCGTGCGTGGGCCATAACGGTCTATCAGATACAGTAGCGATCCGCCAATGCCCTGAATCGCCGGAATATTCAATTCCATGGGGCCGACCGGGCCGTCGTAGGCGCGCGCACCCAGCGACAGCGCGCGCTTGAATGCCGCGGCCGCATCTTTCACGCGGATGCCGAACGCGCAGGCCGACGGGCCATGCACGCGCGCGAACGATTGCGCGAACGAATCGGGCTCGGCGTTGACGATGAAATTGATGCCGCCTTGCTTGTAGAGTGTGACGCGCTTGCTGCGGTGGCGCGCGACGGCCGTAAAACCCATGTCCTCGAACAAACGCCCCAGTGCCTCGGTATCGGGGGCCGTATATTCGACGAATTCAAAACCGTCGGTGCCCATCGGGTTGTCAAACAAATCCATGATCGTCTCCTGCTGCGTAGCCGGTGAAACCGGCATTCAAAAAACAGCGTATAAATGTGGGGTCGGTTCGCGTTTGCGCGCGTGTCGCCAATCGGAATTCTCAAGTGATCGGGCGCAAAGCAGGGCTGTCATCGCGCCACCCATATCCGGGGCGACGCTATGAAAAACGCGCCAGCGCGGGGGAACCGCGGCGTTTGACGACGATCCAAATCTCGGCGCGGAACGCGCAATGGCGAACCGAGTCGTGTTGGGAATCTTGGTGTGATTCGTGTAATAAAATCAGGAGGTGTTCCATGCGCCATAGTTTACTCGCTTCCATTTTTGCCGCAACTTTCGCGCTCTTGTCGGGTTGCGCGGCCCTTGGCGAACGCGCACCGGAGCGCGCGCCGCTCACGCTTGCGCAAATTGTCGATCTGGCCAAACAAGGCAAAGACGCGCCCGGCATCATTGAGGAAATCAAGCAGACCCATGCGGTCTATGACGTGACGGCCTCGCAGTACGCCAAGCTCTCGCGCGACGGCGTACCCGACGCGGTGCTGGATTACATGCAGCAAGGCCAAATCAGAATGGCCGAGCGCGCCGGACGCCGCGAGGCGCAGCGCGATTTGTGGATGCATGGCTCCGGCTGGTCCGGTTACGGGCCGACCTGGTATCCGCGGTCGTACTATGTATGGGTGCGTGGGCGACCGTATCCGTATAGCTGGTAGAGGAGACGCCTTCATTGAGAAGCGAAAAGTCCAGTACTGGTGGGACGTTTGAATGGTTTTCGGCGTGAATGGCCCGCCAGGTCTGGGGTTTGATGAGCGAGTGCAGTGAGAATGGCGCGACGTGTCTGCGGAAATCGCCCCCGCACCCGACACGCACCGCGTGGCGGGTGAGGGGAAAGCGGTGGCTAGCTGGCTCGCTTGCCGCGAGGTACGATGCGCATGGTGACTCTTGGCCCTGTGACAAGTTTGCGTTTTGACGGGGCTGTGGGCCACAGACAAAAAAATAATGACCCAGGAGAATTCAATGAAGTCTTTCGCACGTTTTTTATTTTCGACGGTGACACTGTTCGCGTTGATCAGCGGCGCACCCGCCGTCGCGCAATCTGCCGCCACTTACCCCAGCAAGCCGATCAAGATCGTCGTGCCATTTCCACCCGGCGGCGCCACCGATATCCTCGCGCACGCCATCGGTTTCGAATTGCAAAAGGCGTGGAGCCAAAGCGTCGTTATCGAAAACAAGCCGGGCGCGGGCGGCAATACCGGCGCGGATCTCGTCGCGAAGTCACCGCCCGATGGCTACACGCTGATCATGGCCACCGTCGGCACGCACGCGATCAACATGAGTCTCTACGCGAAGATGCCCTACGACGCGGTCAAGGATTTCGAGCCCATCGTGCTGGTGGCGGGTGTACCCAATTTGCTGGTGGTGCATCCTTCAGTGAACGCCAAATCGGTGAAGGAATTGACGGCACTCGCAAAAGCGCAACCGGGCAAATTGAATGTCGCCTCCAGTGGCAACGGCACCTCGATCCATTTGGCGGCCGAGCTCTACAAACAAATGGCCGGCGTCGATATCCTGCACGTTCCCTACAAAGGCAGTGCCCCTGCCGTCGCCGATTTGTTGGGCGGCCAAGTGCAGATGATGTTCGACAACATGCCGGTCTCATTGCCCCACGCCAAAGCCGGCAAATTGCGCGCGCTCGCGGTCACCAGCCTGAAACGCTCGCCCGCGCTGCCGGATGTGCCGACGATGGACGAGGAGGGCTTGAAAGGATTCGATGCGACTTCGTGGTTCGGTTTGTTGGCGCCTGCGGGCACGCCGAAGGACATCATCGCCAAGCTCAACGCCGCTTCGGTTGCCGCCCTGTCAACGTCCGAAATGCGCGAACGACTCGCCGCGCAGGGTGCCGATCCGGTTGGCAATACGCCGGATCAATTCGCGACGTTCATTAAAGCCGAGATTGAGAAATGGGCGAAGATTGTGAAGGCCTCGGGGGCAAGGGTGGATTGACGGGTGGTTTCAATCATGTCGGTGATTGCCGGTTAATTGGCGCATCTTTAGTGCCGAGGAATTGAATGAATGCACTAAAGAATATTCAGCCACGAGGGGCTCCACCTTTCCTGCTATGGCCGCTGTTGGTCGGTCTAAGTGGCTTCGCCACCGGTTTTTTCGGGCCAATTGCCTTCCTGCCGGATTCGAACATCGCGCCGGTGATCGGCATCTTTTTTACCGGACCAGGCGGGGTGGTGCTGGGATGCGTGTTGGCGTTGACGGCGAACTTGCTTGGACTGGATGCGCCGCGTCGTTGGCAACTTCTCATCAGTGCGACGATCATCGGTGGCGCGGTCGTGCTGGCGTGGTGCATCAGCGCACCGAAACCGAGGCTATACGGCCGCGTGATCGAAGGGATTGCGACAGCGTGCTATCCCGCTGACGATAGGGCGGCGGAATCGATTGCGTATTGGGAAAAGCGCATCGACTCTGTCAATTGGGCCACTCCGCGTGCGGGGTGGAAAGAAAGCGTGCCGCGCATGCTGGCCGAAGATACCGGCGTCGTGCTGGAGCTGCGCGTTCAGAAGCAACTGACGATTCACGAGCAGCGCAAGATCTGGAATAGAGGGGAATTGCGCACCTCAGACTGGCAAGCACCCGAAAAACCCGAGCAAAGTTTTTATGCCCGGTATGCCGGCCCAACGTGCGAGACATATCCAATCGGCAAATCTGCTCGTTACTTTCCAGTCGACGAAGGCGCCAAAAATGCTTCCCGCGCTTGGCCGCCGGCGAATACCCCCAATTTTCTGGACCTGTTGCTGCTGGAACCGGTGCCTGACGTGGTGCGCAAATTGCTGTAGTGCGGCCACCTCCACGTCGCCCCGACGGAATTTCGACATAAAGCGCACGCATTGCGCTTCGGCTGGGCTGCGCCACCAAGTGTGCTGGGTTTCGCGCCCGCTAACTAATCTTGAACTCCCCAAAACTCGCGCCGCCGCCACCGGCTTTTGGCGGTGGGGGTGGGCCGTCCTTTTGCGCGAAGGTCATGCCGGAATTACCGATCAACAGAGACAGATTGGTGGACGAGTCCGCGTTGGTGAGGCCTTCTTCGACGGTGATTTTTTCGGTGCGGATCAAGCGGAACAAATCCTGCTCGAAGGTTTGCGAGCCCGGCGTGAGCGATTTTTCCATCGCCTCTTTGATTTCGCCGACTTTGCCTTCGGAAATCAATTCCGCGATGTTGGTGGTGTTCATCAGCACTTCCACCGCCGCGTTGCGGCCGCCCTCGATATTCTTCACCAGCCGCTGCGAGATGATGCATTTCAGCGACACGCCCAAATCCGACAGCAAAATCGCGCGCTGATCGAGCGGGAAGAAATTGATGATGCGGTTAAGCGCGTGGTAGCTGTTGTTGGCGTGCAACGTGGCGAGGCAAAGGTGGCCAGAAAGCGCATACATCATCGCGCTCTTCATGGTCTCGATATCGCGGATTTCACCGACCAGAATCGCGTCGGGTGCTTGCCGCATGGCGTTGCGCATGGCTTCGCCAAAGCTGTGCGAATCGTTGCCGATCTCGCGCTGGTTCACGATCGATTTTTTCGAGGTGAAAATGAATTCGACCGGATCTTCAAACGTGAGGATATGGCCCGCGCGCATTTGATTGCGAAAATCCAGCATCGCGGCGAGCGTGGTCGATTTGCCGGAACCGGTGGCACCGACGACCAGAATCAGCCCGCGTTTTTCCATCACCACTTGCTTCAATATGTTCGGCACCAGCAAGGTATCGATGCCGGGAATGTTGCTGCTGATGAAGCGCACCACGCCGGCCACGGTGCCTTTTTGCCACATCATGTTGACGCGGAAATTGCCGATGCCCGGCATCGGTGAGGAAAAATTCAACTCAAGCTCTTTTTCAAACCGCTCGATTTGCGCGGGCTTGAGGATATCGTAGAAAAGTTTCTTCGTATCCTCGCCGCTCATGACTTGCGGATTGACCGGCACCGGATTGCCGTTGATCTTGATCGTGATCGGCGCGCCGGCCGAGACGAAAATGTCCGACGCATTTTTCTGCGCCATCAACTCGAATAATTTGGTTAGCACCGACATACGCGTTTCCTCCCCGACAAATCCTGAATTCCCGGCCTGCCCAGTATCTCAGCTACGCAACAATTCGTTGATCGCCGTTTTGGAGCGGGTCTGCGCATCGACCTGCTTCACAATCACCGCGCAATAGAGACTAACCCGCCCGTCGGCCGAGGGCAAGTTCCCCGACACCACGACTGAGTACGGCGGTACTTTGCCATAGCTCACTTCGCCCGTGGCGCGATTGTAAATCTTGGTCGATTGGCCGAGGAAAACCCCCATCGAAATCACCGAGCCTTCGCCGACGATCACACCTTCGACCACCTCCGAACGCGCGCCGATGAAGCAGCCATCTTCGATGATGGTCGGGTTGGCCTGCAAGGGCTCCAGCACGCCGCCGATACCGACGCCCCCAGAGAGATGCACGTTCTTGCCGATCTGCGCGCAGGAGCCGACCGTGGCCCAGGTATCGACCATTGTGCCTTCATCTACGTAGGCACCGATGTTGACGTAGGAGGGCATCAGCACCACGCCTTTGCCGATGAATGCGCCGCGACGGGCGACCGCGGGTGGGACGACGCGGAAGCCGCCTTTGATGAAGTCCCCGGCGGAATAGCCGCCGAACTTTGTGGGGACTTTGTCGAAATAGCGGAACATGCTTGCTTCCCCCCCTTGCATGACCGCGTTCGGGGTGAGTCGAAAGGAAAGCAACACCGCTTTCTTGATCCACTGGTGCGTCACCCAAACGCCATCAATTTTTTCGGCGACGCGCAGTTCACCGCAGTCCAGCTGGCTAATCACCGTTGCGACGGCGGCCCCGACCTCGCTGTCGGGATGGTGAATATGGGGATTCAGGCTGTCGCGCTTTTCCCATGCTTGGTCGATGGTGGTTTTGAGTTGGTCTAGGTTCATGGGTTGCCGTTGAGGAAAATAACAAAGAGGAAGCCGCGTGGGAATCCATTTGACGTGAGTGCGCGCGACAGTCGAAAAAAGGATTCCCGTGTTCACGGGAATGAGAGGAATTGAGGTTTGTCACGTAACTTTAACAGCAGTGCGCCACCGCGGCAGAAAGTCGCCGAATGGTTGTGAGGAATTGTCAGCTTGAAAGCCGCTTTATGGTCCGCACCAACCAGGACTCCTCTGCCGCCCGCGACATATCCGCGACAACTGGCGACGCGCCACGTAGCGCGCTCAATTCCGCCTCCAACCGCGCACATCGCGCACGCAATTCCATTTCCGCCGTCGCGCCTTTCACATATTTCTGATAGGTGTCGCGGTAGTCGTTATAAGCCCACTCTTCTGCATCCGAAAACACCGACACACGAAGCGGCAACGCGTCAATTGCGGTGCCATTGTTGCCGGCCACCACGAGATCGTAGAGCGCCGGCAACGGTGCCACCGGGGAATCGGATGCGGTTTGTGAAACCGTCAATGTCTCGCCTCCAATATTGGCCAAATCCTCCGGTGCAATCAGCGAAACAAACGCATTGCGCTGCGAAAGCCAACGCCGCTTCGCGAAACGTGGCACAAGCAAAGCCTCCAGCTCGCGCCGATACAATTCCTTGACATGGAACTCATTGGTGAAACCGCGCTTGTCCGAGTATTCGGCCTTATTCGGGCAGGACAATATCAACACGCCATCGGGTTTCAACACCCGCTTGATTTCATCGAGAAATTCGACCTGCTCGGCGATGTGTTCGATGGTTTCAAACGACACGACGACATCGAAACTCGCCTTGTCAAAGGGTAGTTGCGTGCAGGATGCTTCGAAATATTGCACGCTCGCGTGGTCTGCATACAAGGCGCGCGCATGCGTGATTGCAGCGGCGGAAATATCGACCCCGGAGACCTCCGCCGCACTGCGACTCATCAACGCGCTGCCGTAGCCTTCGCCACAGGCGACATCGAGCACCTTCTTCCCTGCCACCAGTGGCAACACATAGTGATAGCGATGCCAATGTTCGTACCACATCTCGCCCTTGGCATTGGGCGAATGGGGGACGAATCGCTCGCCGGTGAATGGCAGCGGCACGGTCATAAGCCTAACGCCGCTCCGTCACACTGGCCTCATCCGGAAACGTGCCCAATTCAACTCGCGGCGCGGGCTTCCAGCCTTTCGCCCGATGCTCCGCTTCCACAGTCGTGAATATTCCCCCGCGCACCCAAAACTTAGCCGTCAATCGCGCGAATCGCGGTTGAATCGCCGCCACAATGTCGTCGAGTATTTCGTTCGTCACCGCTTCGTGAAATTTGCCTTCTTCACGGAACGACCAGATGTAGAGTTTCAGGCCTTTCAATTCCACGCATCGTTTGTCAGGAACGTAATCAAGGTAGAGCGTGGCGAAATCCGGTTGGCCGGTGATGGGGCAAAGGCAGGTGAACTCGGGAATCTGCATGTGGATCACAAAATCGCGTTTGGGTTGCGGATTCGCAAACGTGTCAAGCGATTTCGTCGCCTTCGCCGTCGGTTTGCCGCCCAATCGTGTCGATGGCGGCCGAGGTGCCTGATTTTTCACGGACTTAGACAGGCTAGTTGATGTGGATTCTTTTTTGCGGGGTGTTCTCATCACGTTTTTGATGCCTTTGAATTGGTATTGCGAAAACCGTTACGTTAAAATTATCGTCATTGTATTTCATGATTCCGTTTCACGATTTCGTCTCAACTGCCCGCCCAATAGTCGCAATGAACATGAAGTCGCGACGATGAAGCGGGTTTTGTGCAATTTAGATGGCGTGCAACACACAAAAATAGGGCTAATAGTGCGTCTTACTCAGATCAAGCTCGCCGGTTTCAAATCTTTCGTCGATCCCACCACCATCGCAGTGCCCGGCCAATTGGTCGGCGTCGTCGGCCCCAACGGCTGCGGCAAATCCAATGTTATCGATGCCGTGCGCTGGGTGCTCGGCGAATCGTCGGCCAAGCATTTGCGCGGCGAAAAAATGGAAGACGTGATTTTCAACGGCTCGACCAGCCGCAAACCGGGCGGGCGTGCCGCCGTGGAATTGGTGTTCGACAATTCACTCGGTCGCGTCGGTGGGCAGTGGGGGCAGTACAGCGAAATTTCGGTGAAGCGGGTGCTAACGCGCGACGGCAATTCGGATTACTACATCAACGGCCAGCATGTGCGCCGCCGCGATATCACCGATATCTTTCTCGGCACCGGATTGGGCCCGCGGGCTTACGCGATCATCGAACAAGGCATGATTTCGCGCGTGATCACCTCGCGCCCGGAAGAGTTGCGCGTATTTCTGGAGGAAGTCGCCGGCGTCTCGAAATACCGCGAGCGCCGCCGTGAAACCGAGGCGCGGCTGGAGGACTCGAAGGAAAACCTGCATCGTGTCAGCGATATCTTGTCGGAGCTCGACAAGCAGGTTGAAAAATTATCCGGGCAGGCGGCGGTCGCAGCGAAGTACCACGAGTTCAACACCGAATTGAAGTTGAACGAAAACCTGTGGGCCTACACCAGGCAGCGCGAAGTACTCGCGTCGAAACAACGCTACGCGAATGAAATCATCAAGACCGAAACCGGCTTCGAAGGCGAAACCGCGAAATTGCGCGAAGTCGAGGCCGAGCTCGATAAATTGCGGCAGGATCACTACACCGAAACCGATCAATTGACGGTCGCGCAAGCCGGCATGTTCGAGGCGAATTCGAGCGTGGTGCAGTTGGAGCAGGAGATCAGTTATCTCGGCGACAATCGTCGCCGTTTGACGGCGCAGATCGAAGGCCTCGCGCAGCAGATCGGTGAAGTTGAAACCAACCGCGAATCGACCGCTAACGAACTAGAGCGTTGGCACCGCGAATTGGCGAGCGGCATCGATCGCGTGAGTGAAGCCCGCGAGCGCGCCGACGTGGTTCGCAATGAAGTTCCGACGTACGACGACAAAGCCAAAGCCGCCGCCGCCGCAACGCGCGCCATCGAGAACGACGTGCGCGCCGCCGAGCAGGGGCAGGCGCTGGAAGAGGCGCGCGAATCAAACGCATTGAAACTGCTCTCGCAATTGGAGCAACGCAAGAATCGCCTGACCACGGAGAACATGAACCTGGTGGTGCCGGAGCCGGATGCGCTGTCGCACGTGGAAGCCGAGCGCGGTGAAGTGCGAGAGATGGTTGCGCAACTGGAAGAAAAACTGTCGGATGCCGACAAACTGCTCGCCGAACTGGAATTGGCCCGCAAAAAATCGGTCGATGCGATCGGCGATGCGACTCGCGAACTCGCGCGTATTGAAGCCGCGTTGCTCGCCTTGCAGAATCAGCAGGCGCTGCTCGACAACAACAATCGCCTCGCGATGTGGCTCGCGAAGTATCAGCTCGACAACGCGCCGCGCCTCTGGCAATCGATCAAGATTCGCGAAGGCTGGGAAGATGCGCTCGAGTCGGCACTCGGGCTGAAACTGAATGCGATCAAACTCGCCGACAAAGCCGCGATTGATCGCATCGCCGGTGATCCGCCGCCGGGCAGCGTCTCGCTGTATTTCGAGAACGGCAATCCGGCCTCAACTGCGGCACCAGGATTCACTGCGTTGTCGGATTGGGTCACCTCGGCGAACGCCGCCGTGCTGCCGTTCGTGTGCGAATGCCTGGCCAACGTGTTCGTGCTGGAGAACGAGGCCGAGGCGAGTGCGCGCATGAAATCGCTGCCGTTTGGCGCGGTGCTGGTGACGGCGAACGGTCATTTGTACAGCCAGCACGGCCTGGTGTTCCACGGACCGCAATCCGAATTGCACGGTGTCTTGCAACGCCAGCGCGAAATCGAATCGCTGAAGCTTGAATTGCCCGGCAAGATCGACGCGCGCCATGTGCTCGAAGCCGCGCAAAAAGATACCGAGACGCGTCTCACCGATACCCAGGAATCGCTGCGCGATTTGCGTACCCGCATTCAGGAGACCAAGAACCGCGAACACGCCCTGCAAATGGAAGCCTTGAAACTTTCGCAAGCGGTGCAGCAGGCCGAATCACGGCGCGGCGCGATCCGCGAAGAACTCGCGATCATCGAAGCCGACATCGAAAAAGAACGCGCGGAAATGGCCGAGGCGCAGGCGCGGCTGGAGGAAGGCGGTAATCGTATCGGCGAGATGACCGACAAGCTGATGGAGTTCGAGCAAGCGCAGCAGGCGGCCGAACGTGCCCTCGCAGATGCACGCGAACGCGTGAATTCGGCTGAGCGCGCGGCACAGGAAGCAAATTATTTTGAGCGTTCCTGCCACGACAAAATCAAATCGCTCGGCGACATGGTCGCGCAATTGTTGAAACGCCGCGAAGCGGTGGCGATGAGTCACGTCAGTCTCGTCGCGGAACTCGACAACCTCAAGGAAGGCAACATCCGTGATCGCCTGCAAGTCGCACTTTCGCTGCGCGGCGAAAAAGAGAAAGCACTCGCCGCCGCTCGCGAGGCAATGGATTCCGCGACCGGGAAATTGCGCGAACTCGACGAGCGAAAGTCATCGATCGAGCACAGCTTGCAACCGTTGCGCGACAAGATCACCGAACTGAAAATGAAAGAGCAGGAAGCGCGCATCAACGAGGAGAATTACACGCGCCAATTGACCGAATCGGGTGCCAATATCGAAGAATTGGCCGATCTGGTCGAGAAGCGCGCGCGCTCCACCGCCTATCAGGCCGAGATCAACCGTCTGAACGCGGCGATCACGGAATTGGGCGCGGTCAATCTGGCGGCGCTGGCCGAACTCGAACAGGCCTCGGAGCGGAAAAACTTCCTCGACGCGCAATCGGCCGATTTGAACGAAGCGGTCGCGACCTTGGAAGCGGCGATCAAACGCATCGACCGCGAAACCCGCGACTTGCTACAGACCACATTCGATATCGTCAATCGCAATTTCATGGAATTGTTCCCGACGCTGTTTGGCGGCGGCAATGCGTATCTGAAACTGACCGGCGACGAAATTCTCGATGCGGGTTTGCAGGTGTTCGCGCAGCCTCCGGGCAAGAAGGTTCAATCGATCCAGTTGCTATCCGGTGGCGAGAAAGCCTTAACGGCGTTGTCGCTGGTGTTCTCATTGTTCCGCTTGAATCCGGCGCCGTTCTGCCTGCTCGATGAGGTCGATGCGCCGCTGGATGATTCCAATACCGAGCGCTTCTGCGAACTGGTGAAAAAAATGTCCGCGTCCACGCAATTCCTGTTCATCACGCACAATAAAGTGACGATGGAAATGGGTGAGCAATTGGTCGGCGTGACGATGAATGAACCGGGCGTGTCGCGGATTGTCGAAGTCGATATCGATGCGGCGAAGCGGTTTGCGGCGGCACCGGTGCCGGTGGCGGCGTGAGAGCAATGCCAATTGAACATTTGGCCACGCGATGGAGTGCTGCGTTGATGGGATTTGGATCGTATCCTTCCCCCGCGCAGGCGGGGGCCGAATTTGACGTGGCAGGCATGAGAAAAATTGGGTCCCCGTCTGCGCGGGGAAGGGTATTCCCGATCATGGGTGGGTTGCCGGACGGAATGGTATGGCGGTCTCTAAGTATTAGTGCAACACCTTAGTATTATGTTCACGAAAGGGAGTTGCGATGGAAAGCGGGAAGCAGAGTTATACATATACACAGATGACGTTGGCGGTGCGCGAAGAGATCAGTCGCGGTCTGGCGGCGGG
>JANPBQ010000183.1:0-5553 GCA_031430555.1 Betaproteobacteria bacterium | reverse complement strand
AAATTACACACAGGCCGAACTGAACGTGATCGCCGAGAAGCTCAACAACCGGCTGCGTGAATGTCTAGGCTGGCGAACACCAAACGAAGTCTGGGCAGAGATGGTAAAGAAAACGTTGCACTAAAATCCTGAGCGCGCCATCAACGGAAGCAAACTCAAGCACCCGCGCGCCTCCCGGACAGAAAACGTCCGGAAACGCTCGCCAATGCTAGACTTTACTCCCGGCTTTCGCCAACCGCAAAACCCCCTCCCCACTCTTCGCCAACCGCTTCAACAGCAGCTTAAAAATATCCGCATCGAACTCGACATCCCGATTGATCTCGGCGAGTTCATGCATCTCAGCTTCCGTTTTAGCACTGCCGTAATAGCGCCAGCGATGAAACACGTGTGCGCGTTGCCAGCCGTGGTCGGGATGGGTTTCGCGGATGGCGATCGGGCCTTTGTATGGCCAGACGGGAAAGATGAATTCCGCTAGCGCATCGGCGAGGCGCGCGTTGTGTTGTTGAAGCGTCTCGATGCCGACGCAATAGCCTTCGCAGCGCTTGAGTTGCCGCGCGAAGCACGGCCCGCCGGGCGCATCGCCGCCGATGGCTTTCCAACAGAGTCCGTTTTCGGTTGCCAATTGCGTGAGAACATCTTTCGCACGCGGCTTGGAGGGAAACGGGCCGTACAGACCGGCGACATTTTCCAGATCGGTCTCTTCGAGTTTGATGATTTCCACCGGCACATTCAAGTTGGTAAGTTTGATCAACACCAGTTGCGAGTTGCGCCGCAAACGCAAATTTCTGAGTGGCTTCGATGATTTGATCAGTTGCGATTCGCGCAGCAACGCGCCGAGTTCGCCCGCCGTTTCTTCGAACTCGATGCGGCGAATCTCCATCGACAAACGCACGTCGTTGGAATGCCGATGGTCGGATGAAAAATGCGAACGCACGCGGTCGCGCAGGTTCACGCTTTTGCCGATGTAGATCGGCAGATCGCTGACGCCATAGAACACGTACACGCCCGGGCCATCGGGCAAGGCGTCCAACACGCCGGGGTCGAGCTGCGGAGGCAGGCTCGGCATTTTCAAGAGCGATTTGGTGGCGGCCATCACGTCCTCGGCCGAATGCTCGCGCGCGGCAGTCTGCATGAATTGCCAGGCCATTCGTGCGTCACCGAGGGCACGATGTCTGCCGGGAGCATTTAGGCCATGCCGCGCAATCAACGAATCAAGATTGTGCTGCGCGTACTGCGGATAAAGTTTTCGCGATAGCCGCACCGTGCACAACACGTCCGCCGAAAACGGCACGCCGTGGCGGCGAAACGCGTTCTTGAGGAATCCATAGTCGAAGCGCGCGTTGTGCGCGACGAACAGATGCCCATCGAGCCGAGCCAATACTTCATCGGCCAATTCCGAAAACGTCGGTGCATCGCGCACCATCGCATCCGTGATGCCAGTCAGCGCCTGAATCTCGGGCGGGATGGTCGTTTGCGGATTCACCAGCGACGACCATTCCTCGATCACCTCGCCGTTCAACACACGGATGATGCCGATCTCGGTAATGCCGTCGCTCGCGGCGGCCATGCCGGTGGTCTCGAGATCGACGATGGCGATGCGTTCGTGGAGAAATGGGGTCGACATGAATTAAGTGTACGGTATTCGTCCTTTCCCAAATCCGTCCACGTGACATCGCGCAATGGCGTGTGCTCATTTCTGGGAGTAGCATTTGATGGAAATCATTCGTCGTTACGCATAAAAATAATCTCCTCCTCATGATCGCCAGTGGACAAGCCAATGCCATGGATGCACCAGCCGAAGTCGCGGTGCGCGCCGCCGACGCCGACGATGCGCCGCCGGTACCGACATGGACTGAAA
Source organism: Betaproteobacteria bacterium (assembly GCA_031430555.1). Lineage (GTDB taxonomy): Bacteria > Pseudomonadota > Gammaproteobacteria > Burkholderiales > Usitatibacteraceae > UKL13-2. Next base: position 3,695 of record JANPBQ010000183.1, on the reverse strand, counting down.
CCCGCACGCCGCGCGAGATCTGCGCCGAAGTCGGCTCGAAATTTCTCCCGCCATCGCCGCTCGACAAAGTCGCCGTCGCGCTCAACACCCTGGGGCAGCCGCCCCTCAATGCGCGCCGCGTCTCGCCCGAGCGCGGCATTTGCGGCTGGTACATCTGGGGCGGCAAGGGTGGCCGGCATGCACGCGCGGCCGGTTTTTTTGAGACGCTGCCAGTTGCGCATTTGCTCGAGCGCTGCCCGCAAGTCATGCCGTTTCTGGCGCTGGCCCCCGGCTGGCGCGTCTCGCTTCGCGAAGCCGGGCCGGAGATTTTGCCGCCGCACGATGGCGCGCCGCCACCGAATGTCGCGGCGCGGCGTATCGGCGCCACCACCTCGTGTACGCCGCCGGTGAAGCAATGGGTATGGTTGTCGATCGTGCTGCATATTTTGGCGGTCGTGCTATTCGGCGATACGACCAGCGGCGAACGCACCGGCGTTTCGCGCGGCGCACGCGCGGGCGGCCCGCTGACGGTGATGCTGCAACGTGGCACGCAAGACAGCGCGGAGAACCTCTCCTTGCGCGCCGAAACCAAGCTCGGCAGTCTGGAAAAAAATCTTGCGCCCAGCGAAAAATCGCCTGCCGCGCCACGCACCCGCACCCGCCGCGCGCGGCCGGCGAGCGATGCCGCACCGGTGGAAGCGATATCGCCCACGCCCGTCAACGCGACCGAAGTGGCTCCCGCGTTGCCGCCGGTGATCGCGACCGAAGTGGAAAAACCGGTCACGGATTTTGTGGTGCCGCGCGCGATCCCGGAACCGGTGAAGGCACCGCCGCCCGCACCCCCCGAACCGCCGGCCGCGCGTCTGCCGGAGTCCCTGCCGAAACTCGACACGCTGCCCGCCCCCAAAGCAATCGTCACACCTGTCGCCGAACGCGACGTGGCGCTCCCGCCCGAATTGATTCCCCGCCTGGCACCGCTTGCCCCTGCCCGCAATGAACGTGTAACGCCGCTGGAAACCGCGCCGCGCGCGAAGACATTTGTGCCGCCGAAGATCGAGCCGGAACCTACACCTGCCCCGCCCCCGGTGACGATGCCGCGCATGACGCCGCTCGCGCCATTGGTGCCGCCGACACCGGCATCCATCGAGCGCAACAATGTGCGTTCGCCCGAGTTGCTGCCGCGTCTGCCGCCGGTGGCCCCTGCGGCCAGCATCGAAACCACAAAGCCCACCGACGTGGTGCCACGCGTGGCGCAGACGGTTGCGGATCCGGTTGCGGAAAAAGCACCGGCGGTCGAGAAGACAACTGCACCGCCCGTCGCAACCCCCACGCCAACGCCAGCGACGTCGCCAAGCAATGTCGCGCCTCAAGCCTCTTCGCAGACGCCAACCAACGCGCCCCCATCGCCGCCCGCATCGCGCACGATCACCGGCCCCACCAGCGGCGCGGGTGACAGCTCATTGACGCCTGCGCCGCGCGCACCACTCGCAGGCCCGCCGACCGCCGGTGCCGCGCCACGCATCGATCTCGACGCCGTACGGCAACGCGCGCGCGAAATCGGCCGCGAAGGTGCCGGGCCGCGTACGTTGCTACCGTTCAATGTAAAACCAAAAGAAGATACGCGCACCAAGGAACAGCAGGCCTTCGACAAAGCCCTGAAGCGCCCCGATTGCCGCGACGCCTACGCCGGCATGGGCCTAGCGGCGGTGGTGCCGTTGATTGTGGATTCGGTGTCGGAGAAAGGCTGCAAATGGTGAGCGCGAATCCCATGCGGCGAAACACAAAGACTCATGGCCGAAAGATCCTTAAGATCATTCGGCCATTTGCCTTGTTCACCCACTCACTTCATTGATTCTGACATTCGACCCCGCCGGCAATCACGCCGCATCATCGACGGATGATTGTTGAGGTCTTGCTGAGGCCTTTCCGCGAATTTACTGCCGACGCGGATTGTCCGGTGCGCGGTCAACGCGGTTGGGGGCACCATCACCGTCGCGATCACGGTCGCGCGCGTTCGGGATGCCGTCGCGGTCGCGGTCACCCATCGGACGATTGCGATCCCAGCGGCTGCGTTCGTTTACCCAGCGGCCATCGCGTTCAGTCCAGCGATTCGGGTGATAGTAATAGCCGACGCGTTCGCGTTCCCAATGACCCTTGGTCCAGACGTGGCGATTGCTGCGCCAGTTCCAATAGCCGGGTGCCCAGACGTATCCGGAGCGTGCCGATGGCACCGCTTCATGACGTAGAGCGGGAGGTGCCACGTTGACGTAAACGTCAACCGCCGCGTATACCGCAGGTGCTGCGGTGGCAAACGTTGAAGCAACGATTGCGCTTAAAAGCAGTTTACGAGTCCACATATAATCCTTTGAGGTGGTTGAATGGAGTTGCATCAGATTAACGCGCCACCCCGACGCAGGATGTAGGCGCAAAGAGGGTTCACGTGTAAGCAATTGTTGCGATCATTACGTGAAACCGGCGCTGCCGCATTCCAGCGAGCCTACTTCTATGAACCATTGAAAGAATCGCCATGCACTATCGCAATCTCGGCAAAAGTCCGCTCAAGGTCTCCACCCTCTGCCTCGGCACCATGATGTTCGGCGACCGCACGGATCTTGCGGAGGCGCGCAACATCGTCGCGCACGCGCAGGAACACGGCGTTAATTTCATCGACACTGCCGATGTCTACTCGACCGGCAAATCGGAAATTATGGTCGGCGAAACATTGAAAGGCCATCGGCAGAATTGGATTCTCGCCACCAAGATCGGCAACAAGATGACGGATGCGCCGAATGAATCGCGCTATTCCCGCACGTGGATGGCGCGTGAATGCGAGGCGAGTTTGCAGCGGCTGGGCACCGACGCCATCGATATTTATTACTTGCACCGCGATTTCAACGGCATGGATCTTGAAGAGCCGTTGCGCGGGCTTGAGCAATTATTGCGCGCGGGAAAAATCCGCTACTGGGGCGTATCGAACTTTCGCGGCTGGCGCATCGCCGAAATCACTCGGATCGCGCGCGACCTGAACATGCCCGGCCCGGTGGTGTGCCAGCCGTATTACAACTTGCTCAATCGTCAGCCGGAAAATGAAGTGTTGCCGGCCTGCGCGCACTACGGGATTGGCGTCGTGCCCTATTCACCGATTGCGCGCGGCGTGCTCACCGGCAAATATGCGCCGGGGGCCAAACCTGCCGAAGATACTCGCGCGGGGCGCGGCGACAAACGCATCATGGAAACCGAATTTCGCGCCGAGTCATTGGTGATCGCGGAAAAACTGAACGCGCATTGCAAAGCCTCCGGGCGCTCGCTCGCGCACTTCGCCACCGCCTGGGTGCTCGCGCATCGCGCGGTGTCATCGGTTATCGCCGGGCCGCGCACGCTGGCGCAGTGGCAGGATTATTTCGGCGCGCTGGAATGCGTGATTACGCCGGAGGATGAGGCGCTGGTGGATTCGCTGGTGACGCCGGGGCACGCGTCGACGGCGGGGTATAACGATCCGGTTTATCCGTTGGAGGCTAGGCGGTAAACGCTAGCATGGGCGGGACGTTCCGGGGCAAAATGGCTGGAACGCCTCACCAATGCTAGACATCATGTATTGACCTGTCACACCTCAAGCGACGCGGATTAAGCTTGGGGTTTTTCAACCACAGGCGCAGAGCCGAAATTGAGGGGACAGGTCATGGAACAGTTTATCAAGTATGTGGGACTCGACGTAC
>JANPBQ010000182.1:0-3550 GCA_031430555.1 Betaproteobacteria bacterium | reverse complement strand
AAATTACACACAGGCCGAACTGAACGTGATCGCCGAGAAGCTCAACAACCGGCTGCGTGAATGTCTAGGCTGGCGAACACCAAACGAAGTCTGGGCAGAGATGGTAAAGAAAACGTTGCACTAAAATCCTGAGCGCGCCATGCCGTGAAAATTACTTGATCTTCGCCGCCGCTTTTTGCGCGAACGAATTGTCGAATGTCGCGGCGAGATTGATCGATGAACCTGCCGCAATCACGGAGGGCTCGAACTGTTTCAGCACGTTGTACACATTCTGCGCGGCCTTCATGTTCATTTGCCCATCGAGTGAATAGCCGAGCATGTTTTTTAAGAGCGCCGCTTTGTACACCGAGCGATTGCCCGCCATGTACGCTTCTGGCACGGCGGCCATGATCTGTTCGGGCGTGGCTTTAGCGATCCAGCGATTGGCTTTTACCATCGCATTCACGACGGCTTGCGTGGTGTGGGGATTTTTCTTCACGAAATCGTTGTCGGCGTAAATGCACGAGGCCAGATAATCGCCGCCGTAAATTTCCTTCATGCCTTTTTCGGTGCGGCTGTCGGCCACGGCGACGAATTTGCCGCTCGCCTCCAGCGTGCTGATCACCGGGTCAAGATTCGACACCGCGTCGATCTCGCCCTTGTCCATCGCCGCCACCGCGCCGGCCCCCGCGCCGACGCCGACGATAGCCACGTCGGTCGGCTTCAAGCCATCCTTTGCGAGCAAATTGTTGACAAACATATTGGTCGAGGAGCCGGGCGCGGTGACGCCGATTTTCAGTCCCTTCAAGTCCCTGGCCGATTTGTATTTGGCCGCCTTGTCTTTCGGCATCAACAGCACGATCGACGAATAGTTCGCTTGCAACACCACCGCCTTGATCGGCTGCTTTTTCGCCTGCATGTTGATGGTGTGCTCGAAGGCACCCGAGACCATGTCGGCGCTACCACCGACCAGTGCCTGTAGGGCCTTCGCGCCGCCGGCGAAATCGGGAATCTCGACCTCCAACCCTTCATCCTTGAAATAGCCGTTGCGCTCGGCGATGGTGAGCGGCAAGTAATAGAAGAGGCTTTTGCCGCCGACGGCAATGGTGATTTTTTTCTTTTCTATTGTTTGTGCGTCCGAAATTAGCACCGACGAAGCGGCGACGATTGCCAATGTGGCCAACATCCATTTTTTCAACATGATTTTCTCCTCGTGAACCGCTCTTGATGATTGTCTCCCCGGACTTGTTCCGGGGCCAAATTCAGCGCTGTCATATTGGGCCCCGGAACAAGTCCGGGGAGACAAGTTTGACGGTTGTCGCTAGGCATGCCTGACGCGGATCGTCAACAATCGCGCCGCTCAAAAACGAAACCCAATCTTGCTCGACACACTCGTCGCCCCGCCCGATTTTTCCGCCTCGGCTGAAAACGTGGCGAACGCCAACTGCGTGTCGAAGCCGACAAACAACCGCGAACGATTCACACTCGCCGGGGCAAGGCTGCTGCCCGACGCCGACGTTTCGGTGCGCACCGCGCCCACGCCGACATAGGGCGTGATCACCACCAGCGGTTTCGCCACCACCACATCCGCGCCGAGGCTGCGCACGCTCAAGGCGCTGTTGCCAAATTCACGGTTGCCGGTCAATCGCAATGTCACGCCGGGAGTGATCGTCGCCGGTTCAACCAACTGGTAGCGCATGATGGCACCGATGGTGGAAAGCCCGCTGCCGCCCGCCGTGCCGATGCTGGCACCGATATCGAATCCTGCGGCGAGGCCTTTGTGTATCGTCAATCGCGGCGTCACCACGTCGGTCGCGCCGCCGCCGGCCTTGCGCCACGCGGTGGCATCATCGACCTTGGTAACGCCGACTTCCAAGCCGATATCGAAGCCGAGCAGATTCAATGTCACGCCGGGCGATAACGCGCGTAGCGCCGTCACGGATGCCAAGTCTTTCGCGAGCCGCAGAAATGCATCCTGCGTGAGTTGTTTGACGTCTTTGAAATCATTGGCGGTGGCCACGCATGAAAACAAGGTGATGCCGATGGCGAGCGTAATTTTTTTCATGCGGGCAATCGAAATTTTCATTGTGCTCATTGTGTATAAAGTTTGTCCGGCACCGGATGCAGGTGCAGCGTTTTGCCCGCGCGCATCACTTGGCCGGGGACATCGTGGCCGACTACCATCGGCATCTTGACGGCGGCGGCGAGCAACAAATCCAAGTCAACGCCGGTGTCGAAATCCATGTCTTCGAGCATGTTCACCATGTCTTCGGTGCAGATATTGCCGGTCGCCCCCGGCGCAAACGGGCAACCGCCCAGACCCGCGAGCGAGCCATCGTAATGCACGATGCCCGCGCGAATGCCGGCCAGCACATTCGCCAACCCCATGCCGCGCGTGTTGTGAAAGTGAAGCGTGAGCGGGAGGTCAGGAAACCGTTTCACCGCTTCCGCCGACATCCGTTCCACCTGTGCGGGATTCGCCATGCCAGTGGTATCGGCGAGCGTCACGCCCTCGAAGCCGAGCTCCACATAACGTTGCGCAAAACCGAGCACGCGCGCTTCGGGAACAAAACCCTCGAACGGGCAGCCGAACGAGGTCGAGACGGTGCCGTTCATGCGAATGCCGGCGTCTTTCGCCATGTTGATCATCACCGCAAAATCAGCGAACGATTCCTCGCAGGAACGATTCACATTGGCGCGATTGTGCGTTTCAGAAGCCGATAGGACGACGTTGATTTCGTCGATCTTGCCCTCGCCTTGGTGGGTGGCGATGGCGCGCTCCATGCCTTTCACGTTCGGCACCAGCACGCTATAATTCACTCCTGCGATCCGCTTGATATGCGCGAGTACTTCGGCCGCATCCGCCATGTTTGGTACCAATTTTGGATGGACGAACGACGTCACTTCGATTTTCGCGATGCCGGTATCGGAAAGCGAATCGATCAGCGCGATTTTGGTTTCAGTCGGAATGAAATTTCGCTCGATCTGGAAACCATCGCGCACCGCGACGTCGTTGATGTAGATGCGTTGTTTCATGTTTTCTTTCTCGCGTTTGGCATGCCGCTCATCCACCGCTCAAATAATCCCCCGCCCCCGCAATTCCGCCTGCGCCGCCGCGTCATAACCGATCCCGGCCAACACGTCGCCCGTATGTTCCCCCAACTTCGGCCCGATCCACTTGGTGCCGCCCGGTGTGGCCGACAATTTCGGCACCACGCCCGGCAGGCAGACCTCCGCATTATCTCCGAGTTTGTGTTTTTCGATCATGCCGCGCGCCTGATATTGCATGTCCTTCACGATATCGGCGATGGAAAAAATCCGTCCCGAGGGTACTTGCGCTTTGTCGAGTATTTCCAACACGTGTTCGAGCGGATTCGCGCCCGTCCATTCGCCGATCGCGGCATCGAGCTCCGCAGTGCGCAGTGTGCGCCCCGCGTTGTCCGCCACCCCCGGATCATGGGCCAAATCGTCGCGACCGATTGCCAACATCATCCGCTTGAAAATCGAATCGCCATTGGCACCGATGACGACATACTGCCCGTCGCCACAAAGATAGGTGTTCGAAGGCACG
>JANPBQ010000181.1:0-11250 GCA_031430555.1 Betaproteobacteria bacterium | reverse complement strand
CGGGTCAATGCGTGACGCCGCCGACGATTGTGCAGCTCGAAGGTGGCGCGTTCACCTTGCCGGCACTGGCCAGTGGCCAGACCTACCAGATCACGGTGACCGCCACGGTGACCGCGACGACTGGCAGCGTGTCCAACGTCGCCACCATCGCCGCACCAGGCGGGGTGATCGATCCGGCCGCCGGCAACAACAGCGCGACCGACACCAACACGGTCGTAACACCTGATCTGACACTGGTGAAAACCAGCGGCAGTGTATTTACCGTCGGCGGATCCGCCAGCTTTACGTTGACACCACGAAACGTTCTCGGCACTGCGCCGACATTGGGAACAATTACCGTCGTCGATGTGCTGCCCGCTGGCCTCACTTATGTTGCGGCGGGTTCGGGTGGGACAGGATGGGTCTGCGGAAATGTCGCGCAAACGGTGACATGCACGAGCTCGACCGTAATCGCTGCGGGACTGACTGGAAACGCAATCACGATCAACGTCACGATCGCAAGCAACGCGGCACCGGGCGTGACCAATACCGCGTCAATCTCAGGAGGCGGTGAGTTGGCGGTGAATACCGGCAACAACAGTGCCATCTTGATTGTGCCGGTCAGCAACATGGCGGTGAACACTTTCCTGACCGACGGCGCGCAGACAGGACTGCCTGGAACCAGTGTGCTCTACACCCACGTATTCAATGCGGGCATCAGTGGCAACGTGAGTTTCGCCGCAAGCGATATTGCGACGCCGCTGGTGGCCGGATGGGGCGTGCAAATCTACCGCGATTTCAATTGCAATGGCGTGCTTGATGGCGTCGACGGGGCCGTCGAATTGACGGGTAGCGTCGCTGTGTCGCCGGGTGCGCAGATATGCGTCGTGGTGAAATCGAATATTCCTGCGGCGGCACCCTACAACGCGCAGGATGCAATCACCATCACCGCCACGTTTGTGCCGATCGCGGGGCCGAACATCAATTACACGCGCCAGGACATCACTACGGTGGGCGCGGTGGGTGGAGCGGGATTGACGCTTGCCAAGACGGTGCGAAACGTGACTGTCGGCGGGCTCGCGGGCACGTCTAATACCGCCGGGCCGGGACAGGTTCTTGAGTATGTGATTTCGTACACCAACAATTCAAGTACCGCCGTCAGCACCATCGTCATTTCCGACAACACGCCCGCATATACCAACTTCACTTCGGCGAGTTGTGGTGCGCCGCTGCCAGTCGCGATTTCGGCCTGCGCAGTGACCACGCAGCCAAGCGTCGGCGGCGCCGGAAATATTCAGTGGACGTTGACGGGCGCGCTCAACCCCGCACAAAGTGGAAGTGTAATTTTCCGCGTCACGGTGCAATGATCGCGCGACGCAGCGCCGGGGCCGCTTGAGCGTTCACGACGGTGAATCGACGCGGGTAGATTATCTTGGCGCGGCGCTCATCATCGCCGCCGCCATCGCGTTTTCCGCAAAGGCAATTTTCGTCAAGCTGGCCTATGCGGACGTGACCAGCAATGTTCGTGTTGACCCGGTGACGCTGCTCACAATGCGCATGGGGTTGTCGTTGCCGCTGTTTGCCGTGATCGCGTGGTGGTCGTCGCGCCAGACAAGCCATGCGATGACGCGGCGCGATTGGGTCGCGTTGACGGGCATCGGACTGATCGGCTACTACGCTGCCAGCTTGTTCGATTTCTGGGGTCTCATGTTCATCAGTGCGGCGCTCGAGCGGCTGATTCTATTTTTGAATCCGACCATCGTGGTGGTCATTTCAGCACTGGCACTCGGCTATCGGATCACGGCGCGCGATGTGTTCGCGTTGGTGATCAGCTACGCGGGGATTGCATTGGTATTTGCGGCCGATCTCAATGCGAATCGTGATGGCATGTTGCTGGGTAGTGCGTTGGTGCTGATCTCGGCGATTCTCTACGCTGTTTATCTCGTGGGTGCCGGCCAAATGATAAAACGCATCGGCGCGGTGCGATTCGCGTCTTATGCGTCGATCGTGTCATGCGTCGCGATCTCGCTGCACTTTCTGATTATGCGCGATGTGGATTTGATGGCCGGACAATCGCCGCGGGTGTGGGGCCTCGCGGGCGCGATGGCGCTGTTCTCAACGGTTCTGCCGATAATGATGATGGCCGAAGGCATGCGCCGCATCGGCTCGTCCAATGCCGCCATGATGAGCTCCATCGGCCCGATCTCGACGATCCTCCTGGGATATGTTTTTCTGGGCGAGCCGATGACCGCGACGCAAATGGTTGGCGCAGGATTGGTGTTGACGGGCGTATTAGTGATCAGCCTCAAGAAAAATTGAAACACCAGCACTGGTGCGGCGTTCCGAGCAAAATCCCCTCAAACACTGCGCCAGTACTGGTGTTTTTCGCCACGACTGCAGATCGGCGGGCATCGCAGCCGAGCTCAATTTTGTATAATGAACGCTGAAATTTCCGCTTTCATCTTCCAAACGCAACGCCCAATCCCCAGGAGCTTCACATGAAAACCCCCATGCGCGTCGCCGTGACCGGTGCCGCCGGCCAGATCGGCTACAGCCTGCTGTTCCGCATCGCGTCCGGCGAAATGCTCGGCAAAGATCAACCTGTCATCCTGCAATTATTGGAAATCCCAGACGAGAAAGCACAGAAAGCGTTGAAGGGCGTAATGATGGAATTGGATGACTGTGCGTTTCCGCTGCTCGCGGGAATGTCGGCGCATGCCGATGCGATGACCGCGTTCAAGGATATCGATGTCGCGTTGCTGGTGGGTGCACGTCCGCGCGGCCCCGGAATGGAACGCAAAGATTTGCTCGAAGCCAACGGCGCGATTTTCACCGTGCAGGGCAGGGCGCTCGACGCCGTCGCATCGCGCAATGTAAAAGTGCTGGTGGTCGGCAATCCGGCCAACACCAACGCCTATATCGCGATGAAATCCGCCCCCGGTTTGCCGCGCGAAAATTTCACCGCGATGTTGCGCCTCGATCACAACCGCGCACTTTCGCAACTCGCCTCCAAGACTGGCAAGCCGGTCGAGTCGATCGAGAAATTGATTGTGTGGGGCAATCACTCGCCGACCATGTATCCCGATTATCGCTTCGCCACTATCGGTGGCGCGTCGGCTCCGGGCGTGGTCAATGATGAAGAGTGGTATCGTGGAATATTCATCCCGACGGTCGGCAAACGCGGCGCGGCAATCATTGAAGCGCGCGGCTTGTCGTCGGCCGCATCGGCCGCCAACGCGGCGATCGATCACGTTCGCGATTGGGTGATGGGCACCAACGGCAAGTGGGTCACGATGGGTGTGCCTTCCGACGGTGGCTACGGTATTCCCGATGGCGTGATGTATGGTGTTCCGGTCACGTGTGCGGGCGGCAAATACACCGTCGTAAAGGGTCTCGCCATCGACGAATTTTCGCGCGGCAAAATGGATGCGACGCTCAAGGAGCTCGAAGAGGAACGTGCCGGCGTCGCGCACTTGTTGAAGTAACCCGCAACATTTTCAAAAGTAAAGGCCGACGGGCAGGAGTCCGTCGGCCTTTTTGCTTTTGAATTCAGCTATCACGAACCGCCGTTACCGACGCCGCGATCATGACGACAACAATGGTCACCAATGCCATCGCGGAACTCGACAGGTTGGTGGTCGCGATATCCATGGCGGCATCGATGAGGAAATTGCCGCCACCGGCGAACAGCGCGACAAATGCCGCCGCCATCACGGTGAGTCCGAACGGAATCGCGATATGCAACGTATTTTGTTGCCGCGACCTCGCCGGCAGACTATCGATCACGCGCAAGGTAAATCCCGCATCGTCGATATGAGTGTCGTAATGCGCGATCGCATCGGCCTTCAATAATTCGTCGACCGGGTCTTTAATGATGTTCATGCGGCGGCTCCTTTGCCGGGCTGAAGTTCTCGCGCATAGTCATTTAATCTCGCGCGCATTTTTTCTTTTGCTTTCAGGATGTTGGTCTTCACGGTCCCGAGCGGCATGCCCAGCACGTACGCGGCTTCTTCATGCGAGAGATCGTTGTAATAACACTGCATGATGGCGGCGCGTTCGCCGTCGGTAAGATCGACCATCGCGCGGGCGACATCGCGCGCCACACCGGTGTGATCGGATTCCGGCGCGACGGTTTCCGCGTCGTGCGGAAAATTCTGATCTAGCGTTTGCTCGCGCTTTCGGCGCATCTCCGATTGCCAGGCATTGAATGCAATTCGGTACAGCCAGGTTGAGAATTTCGCCTCGTGCCGAAACGAACCAATATTGCGCCACGCCAAAATAAAAGTCTCCTGCGCGATGTCGTCCGACAGCGCCGCGTTGCCGTGGGTCATTTTGCGCAGCGATGCGCGCAGTTGCGATTGATGGCGGCGCACCAATTCCGCGAATGCGGTGCGGTCGTCGCGCAGCAGCACCCGGCGAATCAAATCGTGATCGGTGAAACCGGGTGGTGGATCCGCAGCGCGGCGATTGGCGGGCATCGCAATGGAATCGAGTTCGATGCTTAGTCGCTTCGACCTTTAGGCGCTTCGGCGCTCAGCCCACTCGTTGCGCACCGCGCTTATTCGCATCGAGCCTCCAGACAATCAAATATCCCGCGCCCATGAAAAACGGAATCAGCCCCACGCTCCAGGGCGCATTCACTTGATACATGAATAGCGATAGGCCGAGCCCCAGACCGATCAGCACGACGCCGCGGCGCAAATCGGAAAACGGCTCCTCTTTGCCCATAAACAGTTCCGGCGGAACCGGCTGGCCTTTTTCTGCGAGCCGCAGCGCGGTCTCGTGAATCAGGCGTGTCTTGCGCGATTTGTACCAGAGCAGCAATCCGATCAGCGCGACCGGCGCGCCAAGGCCCAACGAGATCGCCAAGGCGGCAATGAGCGTGTGTCCGTATTCCATGCGTTTCTCCTGTAACAAAAAGTTGATGACGTTTCAGGTATGACGCTGGGAATGCCGATTCTGGATTTACTCGGCGGACATTTCTGGCGTGACCGGAATGATTTTCGCTGGCTTCTCAGGCGTTGGCAATTCGCGCATCGCGCCCAAGGGCGACCATTTAAGCAGCGCTAAGCCGAGCAGCAATCCCGCGCCGCCGCAAATGGCGATGGTCATGCGCAGGCCGAGCCAGGTGCCGAGCACGCCACCCAGCAACGAGCCTAGTGGTGCCAGTGACACTGAGATAAAGATAAGTGTGGATGTGACCCGTCCGCGCAGGTGTTCCGGAGTGGCGGCTTGCCGCAGCGAAAGGTAATTGATAAAGAACAGCATCGCGCCCAAATCCATTAGAAACAGCGCCGCGCCCAATTGCGCGCCCGCCCAATCGTTCACGATCACGCCCGATACCATGAGCCACGCGACGCCTGTCATGGTGAGTCCCATCAGCATCACGTAGCCGACACCGAATCTGCGGTTGAACCACTGACAAGTGGCGGAGGCGATCAGGAAGCCGATCCCGGCAACCATGAACAACGCGCCAATCTTCCCCGGCGAAAGCGCCAAATCGCGCGTCGCATAGAGAATGACGATCGCCAGATACGCGTGTTTCAAAATGTTCCAGAGCATCAACGTGAAACCGATCGAGCGCAATACTGCGTGGCCGAGAATCATCTTCAGCCCTTCTTTCGCGTCCGCCCAGATTCCCGCCCATGCTGCTCTATCGTCGCTCGCCGACCGTAACTTGGGCGCATCACTCGCCATCGGCGGAATGCCGCGCAACATGGCGGCGGACACGAAGAATGAAATGGCGTCGAGCATGATGGCGAAAGGCGCCGTGAGCCAATGAATCAAGGCACCCGCAAGTCCCGGGCCGATCAATGACGATGCCGAATCGGATAACGCGATACCCGCGTTGGCTTCAACCAAGTGATCGTTGCCGACGCGCTCGGCCATGAAAACCTGATACGCGGCCCAGCCAATGATGCCGCCGACACCCACCAGAAAGCCGACCAGATACAAAATCGACATCGACAGGAAACCCAGCCACGCCGCAATCGGCACCAGCATCAACGCAAGGCCGCGTCCGATGTCGGCCAGGATGATGAGCCGCAATTTACTCGAGCGATCGATCAGCACGCCCGTGAAGAGACCGAACAGCGTATACGGCAATGCTTCCATCGCGGTGAGGATGCCCATTTCGAGCGGGCTTGCGTCCAACAGCAATGCCGCCGTCAATGGCAGCGCTAAAAACGAGATCTGCCCGCCGAAATGGGTGATCGTCAACGATAGCCAAAGCGTGCGGTAATCGCGGTTACGCCAAATGCGACCGACGTAATTTTCCCACCAGCGATGCGGGGATACTGCGGCCAACGACTTCTCTTTTGGTTCTGGGTGATTCATTTGTTCCAACGATTCTGGGGCGAAGCGACATTGCTGTCGCTACGCCGCAACCACCCAATATGCGGGCGGCGGAAAATCAATCAAAGTCGGGGAAGTGGTAGTTCCGAATCATTCCCCGCCGTGCGATTCCGGCGAGGGCACCTGAGGTGCGGCCGGACTAATGCAAGATGGCGGTTGCGTCGCAATGACGGCGCGGTATGTGGGAATCGGCATTGCCGCAAAGCCCAGGCATCGGACGTACGATGCCGGAATGTTCGAGCCCACATGCCGCGCCGACATCACCGGCACCTGGCAAAACCAGTGCCGCATGTTGCGCGAATCTAATGTCAATGTGGGACATCCGGAACACCCCGTGATTCAAGCTTGAGCGTCAAGTTTAGCGCAATTTGAAAAATCCCGCAAAATCGGCCCATCCGCTAACTTGGTTTCTTCATGTTCTCGAGGCGTTGTTTTGCGTCGTCCACTGCTTTGCCGGTGGTCGCGTAAGTCAAGAATTGCTGAAGTGCTGCGATCGCTTTGGGCTTGTCGCCTTTGGTTTGATAGGCGATGCCAAGACGGTAATGCGCATTCATCTTGCTGTCGATTTTCAACGCGCGTTCCATCGATGCAATGGCCGCATCGACCGCTTTGTTTTCGAGTTGCGCGCGTCCGAGGCCGAAGTGCAGCAGGGCGCTTTCCATGTCGATGGCGATCAGACGTTCAAACAACAATTGCGCCTTGCCGGGCTGTTTGTCGCCGATCATCGCGAAGCCGAGGCTTGCCCATGCCTGCGGCAATGTGCGCGCGACAACGTCATCCGGCGATTGCTTCAGCGTCGCCAGTATTCCCTCTGCCTTATCGAATTTTTTTTCATAAATATGCACTTCCGCGCGCAGCAATTTCCCCTGTGCAGCGTTGATTTTGCCGAGATCTTCGCAATTCGCGATCGCCTTGCGCACGCTGCCGCCGGCCAGCCCCGGCGCTTGCAAGTAGAACTGGTTGAGGTCGCGCCGCGCGTCAAAATTCATCGGGGCCAGCTCGACTGCCTTGGCGAATTCATCCTTGATGCGCGACGCATATTTGATGCCGTCGATCATTCCCGACGACATCGCCGCCGCGCCATAGAGGCGGCCAAGCGCGTGATGGCACTTGGCGGAATTCGGCAACGCTTTCGCGCACGCCTCGGCCTTCGCGATGACTGCCTCGCGCTTGACCGCGTCATTGGCCGCGACATTGGCGAGGTACCAGATGGCGACATCGTCCTTTGCATTGGAGGCGATGCGCTCGTTGGCGAGTTTCTCGACTTCCGCGATTTTCCGATCCTTTAGCAAAGGCGCAAATTCGGCGTCGGTGGACTGCGCGTGGGCGAAGAGTGGGAGGCAAAGCAACAGAAGCGAAAAGATTTGATTCATGTGAGTACTGGAGAGTTTTTTGGGGATAAATTGCTGAACGCGCGAAGGCTGAGCCGCGATGACAATTTCGCCATGGATTCGGCATTTCGGCTAGAGTGCGGCATGACTTCACTCACATCGAATGCAACCGGGTCGTGGCTAGGCTATTGCCGCGCAGGTTTTGAGCCGGATTTGGCCGCAGAGTTCATTGCGCTTGCGGGTGCCAAACCAAGCGGTATTTTAGCCGTGCCGTTGAGTGGCTTTGTACTCATCACGTTTGCCGGTCGCGATGTGAAAAAGTCCGCCGCACAATTGCAATGGCCAAGAATGATATTTGCGCGGCAGTTCATGCGCGCGAGCGCCGAAGCCATCGCGTTGCCGACCAATGACCGCGTGACGCCGATATTCGAGGCCGCTGAAAAATTTCTGAAATCATCCGGAGTCGAAAAGGTCAATGCGTTGCGCATTGAATATCCCGACACCAACGACGGCAAGGCGCTTTCCAAACTCGCGCAGACGCTGGAAACCCGCGTCGGCGCAAAGCTCGCGACGTCCGGTTGTATCGACGAAAGGAATGCGCTGCTTCCGGCACTTCATGTCCTGTTGACGCCGGAACGCCAGGCATTTTTGGGGCTGAGCGATCCACAATCGTCGTCGCCATGGCGCAACGGCATACCGCGCCTGCGCATGCCGCGCGATGCACCGAGCCGTTCCACGCTGAAACTCGCGGAAGCGTTTCATGTATTTCTCGCCGGCAACGAAGAGCGGTTGCTGCAATCCGAAATGCGCGCCGTCGATCTCGGTGCCGCCCCGGGTGGCTGGACCTGGCAATTGATTCATCGCGGCCTGCATGTCACCGCGATCGACAACGGCATCTTGCGCGGAGAATTGGTTGACAACGCGCTGGTGCGCCATCTGCGCGAAGACGGATTTCGCTACCGTCCTCGGAAGCCGGTCGATTGGATGGTGTGCGACATGGTCGATCAACCGGTGCGGATCGCGCAGCTGGTGGCGATGTGGATGCGCGAGGGATGGACTGATCGATGCATTTTCAATCTCAAACTGCCGATGAAGAAACGCTTCGAGGAGGTCGAGCGTTGCCGCGCGGTCATTCGCGCGGGCATGGAAGCCAATGGTCGGCCATTTGAATTGCGCATCAAGCAGCTCTACCATGACCGTGAAGAAGTCACGGGATTTTGCCGATTCATTCCACGATCAGAGCGCGCCTGATGTCGAATTAAGCGCGCAGCCCGGCACTACGTTCGCGGCAGCCCTCAGTTTGCTGCTTTGAATCCTACTTCGGTATCAAACGTCCGGCCATCCGCGCCGGCATTGAATTTCCAGCGGCCCAGTGCCTGCTGAATCGCGCGGTCGAACACGCGCGCAGGTTCCGCTTTCAGGATCGCCACGTTGGTGACTTCTCCGCCGGCACCGATGGTCATGCGCGCGCGCACCGTGCCATTGTCGATGCCGGCGCGCAACGCTTCACGGGGAAATTCGGGCTGTTCACGGCTGACGACTGTGATCGCGCTTTCGGCGCGCGGTTCTGGTCGTGAGGTCGGTGCGAGGGCAGCGACGACATTGGCGGGGGGTGCCGATGCGGATGGTGCAGGTGCCGGCGTGGATGCGATGACCGGCGGCGGGACTGGTGCGGCACTGATGGGTGCGGTCTTTTCGGCGGCTGCCGGTTTTGCATCCGGCACTTTTGCAGGGGCTGTTTTTGCTGCGCTGACTTCCGTACGCGCGGGCGCATCCTTGATCGACTTGAGATCCGCTATGTAATCGACCGTCTTGCGCGGTACGTAGAAATCGGGCTGTGTCTGCTGCCGTTGCTGGACATGCGCCAATCGTTCCGCCGTGGTCGGAACACGCTCCTCTTTTCCACAACTGCTGACCATGCACGTGGCGACGAGCACCATTGAAATCGTAGGCGATTGCCCGATGAATCGAGCAGAATCGCGCGAGTCACACTCACGCTGCATTGCACACCCCTTCGATGCGATTAACTGAAATTTGCGGGCAACGAATTTGTCGTTGCACCCTCCGCACGGTAATGCGCAAGTATGTGTCGAAAATACGGCACTGACAATACCGATTCGTTCGAAAAAACTCGCATCAACAATTGCATGGGGAGGCGTGCAAAGTCTCGTCAAAGCGGCCTGGCCACCATCGTAACCATGGCGAACAGCGTCGTTTCAAGATCCGACGTGATCTCGCCTTTGTCGTTTCGATCCCAGCGCAACGCGCGCCCCATCCCGCGCGCCGCTGCATGGTCTTCGAGGTTGTACGCGAGAACCCGCAGCCCGGCTTTTTCGTATTGTTCACGCGTGTAAGGCGAGCGCGCATCGGCTTGCGGGTTGTAGGCGGCTTTGCCTTCTAGGGGCTTGGGGTAGAGGTTGTAAATGATCAAAAGGCCACCGGGATTGAGCGTGCCGTAAATGGTTTTCAAAAACGCATCATCGCTGACGCCAAGATCGATTTGCTGGCGTTTGTCGATCTTGCGATCTGGTTTGATATAGCCTTTTTTCAGCGTGTTCTTTGAGAACATCAGGTCGTAGCCGCGTCCGACGCGCTCGACCATCTTCGGATCCTTCGGCCAATAGCCGTGCACCAGCGTAATGGTGCCGGGATGTCCGCGTCGTGTGGCGGCAGGTGGCACGGGGCCTTGATCGCGGGGTGAGGAGTAGAGCGCGTCAAGATAACTATCGGGATCGATGCCGGTTACATGCGCGCCGAGACTTGCGAGCAGCCGCAACTGGCCGATGCCGCCATAGCCGAAATCGAGAATGCGTCGCCCGGCGATATCACTGACACCATTCGCCGCCGCCAAATCCACTGCGCGCAAGTAGGCGAGCGGCGAGCCGTATTTGGTGTAGTAGTAGCGATACTCGTCGAGTTTCACTTCGGCGAGTTTGGTCTGCGCCGCTGCCGGTAGCGCTGATTTTTCAGCGGCGGAAAAATACTCGCGCGTAATCTCGTTGACAAAAGCGACCCGCGTTGCGGCGGGCGGCAATGCACGTACCGCGTCGAGAAAACGTTGGCCGAGCGGGCTCTCCGCGAGTGGTCGCAATGCGCTGGCCTCGTCAACCAACCGCTGCAGAGTCGGCGTTTTGGCCGCTTCAGGTTCTGTCTTCGCCAGCTCGGCTGCAACGCGACCGCGCTCGCCTGGAACATATGCCGGTGGAGAAATATTCGCGCAGCCCGTCGCCAGCATCGCCAACAGCAATAACGAACCGAGTGCGCTGAAATTGCGGAAAACCTGTCGGGGGATTTGCGGCATTGCGTCGTAGACCGTCTCGCGAGGAAGAGTCATTGTATCCGCCGTCTTGATGGCGGTGCGTGGCGAAATGTAAACAACGCGATGAGGCGCGAGTCAAACTCCAGCACTGGTGAGCCTCTCGGAATGAAAACGCTCGAAACGCCGCGCCAGTGCTAATGGAATGGACGCCCCCTCTACCGGCATCTAGGTGCCAAAGTGGAAGTGTTGTAACTCACCACTTAACGAAAGGGCGTCCAACATGAAGATTACTACCGTAGGCATCGACTTGGCAAAGAATGTGATTCA
>JANPBQ010000180.1:0-3112 GCA_031430555.1 Betaproteobacteria bacterium | reverse complement strand
CACGCATCGGCAAACGGCGCAATGAGCTGTAGGACTAAAGCCAATGTGCGTATGGTGTCGCGAGACCGCCCTGGCACCTCGGAAATCCACGAGCCAACGACTTTTGATGCGCCCGGTGCGAAGGCGGCACGAAATCTAAATGGTGGGTCGTCGCGATACCAAACCGATTCGGATCGAACACATCTTTACAACCGCGACCCACCCAGAATGGCGGCGATCACGCAGGATTCAGTCGTATCCAGTTGCAAGGCAATTTCCAGCGACATTGCCCTCGCCGTGACCAACATGCTGGTGGATCGCCAGGTGCCGCGCTTGCCGTCATTGCACGACATCGCGCCATTGGCCTCGATGCGGGCACCATTGGTCGTAAAGTTTCCGTTGTATGAACACTGCAATCCAGTGACACCCGCGAGCGAAATGGCCAAGGCACCACTGGCACCCGCGCCCATGCCGATATCGTACTGACCATAGGTCGCACGGTTGCCGTTGTTTTGTGGCTGCGAGCAGCCGCTTCGCGCCTCGATGATGGCGCCCTGCCACTGCCCGGCCAAACTTGGCGCAACCGGTGGTGCAGGGCCAAAAATCTGCCGGGTAATTTGCTTGGTGATCAGATTGCCATCAAGCGTATAGCTCATTAATGCGCTATCGTTAGTGGCGAAATTAAGCGTCATCGAACCGACTTGGGTCGCGGCAATTCCGTTGCCATTCCATCCTGATGCCGGCGGCGTTCCGCCTGTTATTCTTAGCACGTCACCGCGACAACCGGACCCCGCGATGGTACAAGAAACGGTATACCAAACTGGATTGCCGACCCTGTCGTAGACAAACATCGTGACGAACATAATGGATGACTGCTGGGTGATGGTGGCCCCCCATCCCGACTCATTGGCGTTCCACCATAGGCCGGTCAACGGCGACGCCGCAGACGTGTCGATGGAGAACGCCTGAGCTTCAACGCGACATGCTCCCGTCAACATCCACATCAATGCGGCGAGCATTGCGGCATTGGCTATTCCATGGCGCCTGGAGATTGCGAGTGAAAGTTTTACACGCATGTTTTCAGCTCCCGTCTCTTTGTTCAATGCGAACTGAGGTTGGAGTGCGAACTCGCGGATATGTTCAACGCGATCCGCCACCTATGCCGTGCAATAGTGCGACTCGCCGGCCTGCCGCCATCCCGGCCCTGCGTGCGTCGATGCGATCAATCCCGCTGCGGCGTGGCACTGATCTTGTGAATCGCGAGATCGGTGCCCTCAAATTCCTGTTCCGGATCGAGCCGAATACCAACGATGGCTTTCAATCCGCCATAAATCGCGAAGCCACTGATGAGGGCAATGCTGATGCCGAGTGCGGTGCCTGCCAGTTGGCTCGCGATACTCACACCGCCCATCCCGCCCAACGCCTTCATTCCAAAGATGCCCGCCGCAATGCCGCCCCATGCACCGCACAGACCGTGCAACGGCCACACGCCGAGTACGTCGTCGATCTTCCAGCGGTTCTGCGCTTGCGTGAACATGAATACAAACAGCGCGCCGGCAATGCTGCCGGTCAGCAGTGCGCCGATCGGATGCATGACATCCGAGCCCGCGCACACCGCCACCAGGCCCGCCAGCGGGCCGTTATGCACGAAGCCAGGATCGTTCTTGCCGGCCACCAGCGCCGCAATGGTTCCGCCCACCATCGCCATCAATGAATTAACGGCGACGAGGCCAGTGATTTTATCGACTGTCTGCGCGCTCATCACATTGAAGCCGAACCAGCCGACGCACAAAATCCATGCGCCCAGCGCCAAAAATGGAATGTTCGACGGCGGGTGTGCGGCGACATTGCCATCTTTCGTGTAGCGCCCCATTCGCGGCCCCAGCATCAATACCGCCGCCAAACCAATCCAGCCACCCACCGCGTGAACCACCACCGACCCTGCGAAATCATGAAACTCCTCGCCAAACGCACTCTTCAGGTACGCCTGAAATCCATAAGCCTGATTCCATGCAATGCCTTCAAAGAATGGGTACACAAATCCGACCAATAGAAACGTGGCCACCAATTGCGGATTGAATCTCGCGCGCTCGGCGATGCCGCCTGAAACGATGGCGGGAATCGCCGCCGCAAACGTAAGCAAGAAGAAAAACTTGACGAGCTCATAGCCACTCTTTGCGGCCAGCTGCTCGGCACTGGCGAAAAAATTCACCCCATAGGCGATCGAATAGCCGATGAAAAAATACGCAATGCTGGAAATCGCGAAGTCGACCATGATCTTCATCAGCGCGTTGACCTGATTTTTCTGCCGCACCGTGCCTAGTTCCAGAAATGCGAATCCCGCGTGCATGGCCAACACCATGATTGCGCCAAGCAAAATAAATAGAACATCTGCGCCGGATTTGAGTGTGTCCATGGGAGCCTCATTTGAGAAGTGATTGACGTGTTGGCGTGCAAAGGGAAACATTGCGCATTTCCGCCAAATTTTACCGGCGGAGTCGCGGCCCCTCATTGACCTGCACCGACATTTTCCGGTCGCGCCAAGAAGTCTACAAGACAACACGTCAACGCGATCACGCCAACGCGCGTTAACTCGCCGCCGGACACCACAATGGTGACCACCCCTCTACGAAAGCACCCACCATGAAATTACTCATCGCCGCGATCTTCGTCGCGTTGCCGCTCCTCTCCACCGCAACCCTCGCTGCCGACGCGCCGGCACCCAAGCAACAAAGCAAAATGGCGGCGTGTTCGAAAGCGAACAAGGGTCTGAAGGGAGACGAATTCAAGAACGCGCAAAAAGAATGTCTGTCGAAAGATTCCGCACCCACCAAATCCGCCGAAAAAACGGACAAGCCGGTCGGTCAGAAAAACAAGATGGCCGCGTGCTCCAAGGAAAACAAGGGGCTGAAAGGCGACGAATACAAACAAGCGCAGAAAGCGTGCCTGAGCAAGTGAGGCAGTAGCAGCAAGGCAAAGGGCGCATCGTTGATGCGCCCTTTGTTTTTATTTCGCCATTACACCGAATCGCCGCGCGCCGCTACCCACACACGCGATTGCGCCCCCCGTCCTTTGCTTCGTACAAGCGCTTGTCCGCGCGCGCGAGCAAACCGTCGACGGTGGTTTCGCCGGA
>JANPBQ010000179.1:0-3029 GCA_031430555.1 Betaproteobacteria bacterium | reverse complement strand
CTAACTTAATTGGCCGTGCTTGAAAATACGACTGTCATCCTGAGCGTAGCGAAGGATCTTGTTCATGCGACGAGATCCTTCGCTACGCTCAGGATGACAACGTAATATTGACGGTTTTCTTGATTAAGTTAGCGCTTATGGGCCTGCGCCGGGGAGACAGACTATTTGGAATTGCATAACGATGTGACGGCGATTCCAAAAGGTTCGTCGTTCCCGCGAACGGTGAAAGCATGCTTTCACCCCAGCGTCGTTCGTTGCCAAGCCACTGGATCCCCGCCTTTGCGGAGACGACGGGATTCGTCTTGAAGTTACGTAATCCTCAAGAAGTAAGTGCCATTCGGGTCATGGTCTCATGGCACTCGGTTAAGCCCCCACGTCTCTGCCGTAGGATGGGTGGAGCGCTGCGATACCCATCATGGCCGCAAGCAAGGACGATGGGTATCGCTGCGCTCCACCCATCCTACAACCCGCTTTCCGGGGCATCTGGGGCTTAACCGAGTGCCATGAGGGTCATGGTCGAAATACGTTTGGGTCAATGTCGACGACGATCCGTCTGCCGGCTTTATCCCGCCAAAATATCGCGGCCTGTTGATTCCTGCAATTTGTATCAAAATTGCCGGACGCGGCCACTGACGCCGAGCATAAGAGTCGAGGCATATCCTGAAATCCTTTGAGAGCACCGTGGTCGCGAGAATTTTCGCATCCTACCCGGCGAATGTTCGCCGCAAACTGTTGACGATTCGCGAGTTGATTTTCTCGTTGGCCTCCTCCATTGAGGGTGTCGGCAAAATCGAGGAGACGCTCAAATGGGGCGAGCCCGCGTACCTTACGTCGATGAGCAAGAGCGGGAGCACGATCCGCATCGCCTGGAAGAAGTCGGCACCATTGCAATACGCGATGTACTTCAATTGCCAGACCAATCTCATCGACACCTTCCGAACGCTATTCCGATCCGAATTCAAATTTGAGGGCAATCGCGCGATCGTTTTTGACGTATCGGAAAAAGTGCGGACCGACTCGTTGACGATTTGCATCGCGGCAGCGCTGACTTACCATCGAAACAAGGCGCGACCGAGCTAACTGGCAATCATTGGGCCGCATACCGCGCCGTCGGTTTCCGACGACTTGTAAGCCGCGCGATGGCGCTTCGACACACCCAACGTTGAGATGTCGTGCGGATTGCGGATGCAACCCGCCATGTTCGCCATTGCGGCGAGACATTTTTCGGCATCAAGCGGATAATTGTCGAAATCCAAAAATAAGAATACCGCGTAGAAGCCGAAATCCAATTCACCTTGTTTTGGCAAAGGAAACTCCATGGGACTGAGAACAAAATTCAACTTGGCGCTGTTGCTGGTCTTCGCCGTCGGACTGGGCGTCACCGGATACATTTCGTACACGTTGCTGCAAAAAAACGCGCAGGACGAAGTGCTGCGCAATGCCGGCGTGATGATGGAAGCGGCGTCGTCGATGCGTTACTACACGCAAAAGCACGTGAGCCCGAAGCTCGACTATCAGCCCGATACGTTTCTCGCCGAAAGCGTACCTGCCTTCGCTGCAACGGAAATGATGAATCAGTTGCGAAAGAAGTATGACAACTACCACTACAAGGAAGCGGTGTTGAATCCGACCAATCCGCGCGACCGTGCTGTCGAATGGGAAACCGATGTGGTCAACGAATTCCGCAACGATGCGGGCAAACAGGAAATCATGGGCATGCGGATGGCGGCATCCGGCCCGGCGCTGTATCTGGCGCGGCCGTTGAAGATCGTCGATCCCGGTTGCCTCGTTTGTCACAGCACGCCGGACAAAGCGCCCGCCGCAATGCTCACGCAATACGGCAGCAACAACGGCTTCGGCTGGAAATTGAATGAGACCATTGGTGCGCAAGTGGTGTCGGTGCCGATGTCGTTGCCGATCGCCAACGCGAACCGCGCGTTCGTGACATTCATGGCCTCGCTCTCGGGCGTGTTCGTGGTGTTGTTCCTGATTTTGAACGTGATGCTGTCGTATTTGATCGTGCGCCCGATCACGCAACTCTCCGAAGCGGCCAACGAGATCAGCACCGGCAATATGGATATTCCGGAATTCGCCGACAAGGGTAACGATGAAATGGCGCTGCTCTCGAAATCGTTCAACCGCATGCGCCGCAGTCTGCAAAAAGCGATTTCGCTGATCGACTCTTGATTGACTCCTGAGCCACTGAAATAGCAACGGTCATGGCGACAAATATCCCCAACCTCCCGCCGGGGCACGTCATCAACGAATACCGCTTCGACAAGCTGTTGGGCGTGGGCGGATTCGGCCTGACGTATTTGGCGATGGATCAGAATCTCGATCTACCGGTGGCGATCAAGGAATATTTGCCGGCCGATATCGCGTTGCGCGACGATGATTCGTCGATCAGGCCTTCCAGCCCGGAGAACAGCGAAACTTTTCAGTGGGGGCTCACACGCTTTCTCGATGAGGCGCGCACGCTGGCGACATTCCGGCATCCGAATATTGTGCGCGTCATGCGTTATTTCAAAGCCAACGCGACGGCCTACATGGTGATGGAATTCGTGCAGGGCGCGCCGCTGTCCGAGTGGATCAAGACGCGCCGTCCCTTGCCTCAAGCGGCGCTGGAAAAAATCATTTTGCCGCTGGTCGAAGGCCTCGGCGTTATTCATCAAAGCAATTATCTGCACCGTGACTTCAAGCCTGGCAATATTTACATTCGCCAGGACGGCAGCCCGGTGCTGCTGGATTTTGGTGCGGCCCGTTCCACTGCGGGCGGCGGAAACTTGACGGCGGTGGTGAGCCCTGGTTATGCGCCCGTCGAGCAATACAGCGAATCGAGCGTACAAGGCCCGTGGACTGATCTCTACGCGGTCGGCGGGGTGATGTACTGGATGGTGACCGGCAACAAGCCGGTGGATGCCACGGCACGGCTGCGAAACGATCCACAGACGCCTGCGCGCGTGGCCGGTGACCGTTCAATTTACACGGGGGCATTCCTCGCCAATATCGATTGGGCATTGAATCCCGAC
>JANPBQ010000178.1:0-9514 GCA_031430555.1 Betaproteobacteria bacterium | reverse complement strand
CGGACGCGTTTTCGTGACGGCTCAGCCATTTGGTAGGAAACATCTTCCCATTGGTTGATCGCCGATCGCAAGGACAGCTCAGGCACCACCGCGCGTCGCAGCAACTCAAGCATGAGCCCGGTCTCCCGCCACTCGCAACGGCAGCGTCTGCCCTTCTTCAAATGGGTAGCCCCAGGGGGAAACCCGCTCGGCCATCGCGAGCAAACGGTCGATCAGAAACGCGACCAGTAGCTTTCCCTGTAGCCACGCTCGCGCCGCCGTGTCGTCGTGCTTCTTCAAATGGCCCAGACTGACGAGTGACTTCAAGCGTTTGAACGTCAGCTCAATTTGCCAGCGTGCCCGATAAAGTTCCAGTACCCACGCCGCCGGGTAGTCGCTGCCCAAGGTGGTGAAGACAAACACATACGTCGCCGCTTCCAGCGTCTGTGGCTGCAATTGGCTGTGACCCCCACGCTGACTTTCGCGCGCCGCGCGCGCCTGTCCCTTGTTGGCCGCCGCCGCACTCTTCCTGATGGCGCACAAACGCCCGCGTATCAGGCGCTTGC
This sequence comes from Betaproteobacteria bacterium, assembly GCA_031430555.1. GTDB lineage: Bacteria > Pseudomonadota > Gammaproteobacteria > Burkholderiales > Usitatibacteraceae > UKL13-2. The sequence goes on along the minus strand of JANPBQ010000178.1, from coordinate 8,969 downwards.
CGGCCTTCACCGCGACCATCCAGTCACCGGTCTCGGCGACACCCAGCGTGCGCAGATTGGCCAGAATGTCAAAGGTGCCGCCATCGGGTTGCACCAGCGGCATGGTGACCAGATTGGCGCGAATGATGACCCCGCCGCCCGCATCCACCACATGCGCGATTCCCGGCGGATGGGCATAACCTCGGTCGGCAACCAGAATGTCGCCCGGGTTGATGGTGTATCGCTTGAGGGTCTCGCCTTCTTTGGGGGTGGTGAGGATGACTTCATCGCAATGCAGGTCGGGCAAGCCGACCGAATAGTGCAGTCGCCATCTCGATCCGGTCTCGCCCGGCTCGCTGACCATGGTGCCGTCGACGATGCGTAGCCGGTGACCGGCCAATATCGGCGGGACGGCGGCCTCCATCAGTTGCCCCTGAATGCCGTGAATCATCCATTCAAACCACGCACCGCAGCCATTGAGGCGCTTGAGAATGGCCACATCGCTGATATCTGCCAGGCCCGCCAATTTGGCGCGTACTGCGGTTTCGCGCAGGCCACAGCCATCGGCCAGATGGATGAGCATCACCCGCAGCAGATGGCTCGCATCCTTGATCCCACGGGTGCGTCGCAGCGCCCCCAGTTCTCGCGACTTGGCCTGCCAGCCTGCGGGAAGCGCTCTCTCGACAATCTGCCAATCTTCATCGAGCCGGGACGCCACCGGCTGACTTTCGTCTTCTTGTTCCATCCTGTCCTCCACCAATACGTGAAGGCATTAGTTTCGGACAAGATACCAAAAATTGCAATATTAAGTTAGCGCTTATGGGCGCAGGCCGGGGCCTAAATTTTTGCAACGCAATGCCGCCATCAAGATTGGACCCCGGACTTCCGCTTCGCTTCATCCGGGGCGACAGCGAAGTTTCGGCCTGAGAGGCGCGTGGGTGCTTGAGTTTTAGTATCCGCGTGACAGGCACGCTTTCGCCCCGGCGCAGGCCGGAGCCTAATTTTTTGCAACGCAATGCCGCCAACAAAATTGGACCCCGGACTTCCGCTTCGCTTCATCCGGGGCGACAGCGGAGTGCGATGCGATAATCGCGTAGCCCTTTTTCCTGAGCCCTCATGCTGACCCACCCCCAGTTCGATCCGATCGCGTTAGCCCTTGGCCCCGTCGCCATTCGCTGGTACGGCCTCATGTATGTCATCGCGTTCGGATTGTTCGTCCTGCTGGGGCGCATGCATTTGAAGCGGCGGCCGGACATCGGGTTCTCGAAGGATAACCTCGACGACTTGTTGTTCTTTGGCATGCTGGGCGTGGTGTTGGGTGGCAGGCTGGGCTATGCGTTGTTCTACACGCCGATGCATTTTCTCGCGCACCCAATCGAGATTCTCTACATCTGGCAGGGCGGCATGTCGTTCCACGGGGGCTTTCTGGGTGTGCTGGTGGCGATGGCGTGGTTTGCGCGCAAAAATGGGTGCACATTTTGGCAGGTCACGGACTTCATCGCGCCGCTGGTGCCGACGGGTTTGGCCGCGGGGCGCATGGGCAATTTCATCAACGGCGAATTACCGGGTCGCGTGACGGACGCCGCAACATGGCCATGGGCCATGTGGTTTCCGCAAGTCGATGCGACACCGCTGGCGCGCCACCCCTCGCAGCTTTATCAATTCGCGATGGAAGGCTTGATGCTATTCGCGATCCTGTGGATCTTTTCCCGAAAGCCACGGCCGACGATGGCGGTGTCCGCCGTGTTCCTGATCGGCTACGGTAGTTTTCGTTTTCTTGCCGAGTTCGCGCGCGAGCCGGATAGTTTTCTCGGCGTGCTGGCGCTCGGTATGTCGATGGGACAATGGCTTTCCTGGCCAATGGCGGCCGTTGGCATCGTGCTTCTCGCCAATGCTTATCGGCGCGCGCCGCGCTGAGTCCTTCGCGGCGTCAAACTTTACGCCGCGCGGAAGCGTCTTTCTTGGGTATGATTGCTCTTTTGTGCGCCGCACAATCGGGCCGCGGTCGCACTAGCAACACGTGCCTAGAGGGCCATTGCTCTCATTCATATTTCGGGAACAGGTCATGAAGTTTTGTATTGTCGGTGCCGGCGCGATCGGCGGATTTGTCGGTGCCAAACTCGCCGCCGCGGGTGAGGATGTCACGTTCATCGCGCGCTGGAAAAATCTCGACGCCATTCGCACGCGTGGAATGACGGTCAAATTCAAGGACGGCACCGTGCTCGAAGCCACCGGTGCCAAAGCCACCGAAAGCACCGCGTCAGTCGGGCATGTCGATTGCGTGATCCTCGCGCTGAAAACGCATCAGGTGGAAAACCTCGTCAACCAACTCGAGCCGCTCTATGGCCCGAAGACGACCGTCATCACAATGCAAAACGGGATTCCGTTCTGGTACTTTCACAACCACGGCGGTGCGCTCGCTGGTACCCGCGTGACATCCGTTGATCCGCACGGCGTGTGTCTCGATGGCATTCCGCCCGAACGCATCATTGGCTGCGTGGTGTATCCGGCGGCCGAATTGATTGCGCCCGGCGTGGTGCAGCACATCGAGGGCGATCGATTCCCGCTGGGCGAGCCCGACGGCAGCATCAGCAACCGGGTAAAGGATTTGTCCGATATTTTTGTGAAATCCGGATTGAAATCACCGGTGCTGGACAACATCCGCAATGAAATCTGGCTGAAGTTGTGGGGCAATCTCACCTTTAATCCGATCTCGGCATTGACGCACGCGACCTTGCAGGATATTTGCCAGTTTCCCCTCGGCCGCGAGCTCGCGACCAACATGATGAAAGAAGCGCAAGCGGTGGCCGAAAAACTCGGCGCGAGCTTTCGGGTGCCGCTGGAAAAACGCATTGAAGGTGCCGAAAAAGTCGGGCGGCACAAGACCTCGATGTTGCAGGATGTGGAAGCCGGGCGCGCGATCGAGATTGATGCGCTGGTGGGATCGGTGGTGGAACTCGGCAGGCTCACCGGTGTGCCAACGCCGACGATCGCTGCGATCTACCACGCGTCGAAATTACTCGCGCATACGATGGATGCCGAAAAAATCGCCGTGCGCGGGATTGCGATGCCGCAGGTTTGAGCACGCGACAATCAATTCTAGTTTGATGTCATCCTGACCCCAGACTTGATCAGGGGGAAGGATCTTGTCTTTGCGACGAGATCCTTCGCGCTGCTCAGGATGACTCCGTCTTTTGATTGGCTTACTCCGCGACTGCCACGTCCTTCCGCCGCAATCGCCGATGCGTCGCGCGCGCATGCGGCACCCATCCATGGCGTGCCCAACGCCGCCACATCATCAATCCGCGAATCCATTCATCGGCGGTGTAGGCGATCCAGATGCCGGTCAATCCCCAGCCGAGGTACACACCCAGAAACCAGCTTCCACCGCCGAGCACAATCGCCATCGATGCCGCACCGGCAATCACCGGATAGCGCGCATCACCGGCGGCACGTAACGCATTGATGACCACCAGGTTGAAGGTGCGGCCCGGCTCCAGTAGCACCGTCCACCACAGAAGCGCGGAGCCGGTCGCAATAATCGCGGCATCGCGGGTGAATTGCCCCAGCAGCCACGGCCCTGCAAGTGCGACAAACGTCGCGACGACCACGCTGACGGCGAGTCCGCGTGCAAGTGCACGCCGCACCAATGTATGTGCCTCATGCAAGCATCCCGCGCCGATCAGGTGGCCGACGACAATTTCAACGGCAAGCCCCGTCGCCAAACCAAACAGCAGCACACCATAGGTGATTTGCAGCGCGTAGGCCTGCGTCGCGAGCGCCTGCGCACCCATATTGCCTGCGACGGCAACGCTCACCATGAACGCAAGCCGGTAGGCGATATTTTCGGCGGCACCGGGCAAGCCGATGCGCAGCACCATTGACAACTCGTGTCGCGGCAATCGCCACCAATCGGCGAACCGTGGTTTGATGCCGAGCCGAAATCCCCACAGCCACCAATGCAACGCGAGCCCCAACGCGCGGCTTGCCATGAGCGCAATCGCGAATCCGGTCAGGCCCCACGTCGGCATCAGTGCCACTGCCAAAATCAAGTGCGCGCAATGCATCATCACAATCACAGCGAGCGTGTCGCGCACCCGCAGATGCGCGCGCATGACACCGGCCATGGACGCGTTCCATGCATCGAACAACATGGCCGGCGCCAGGGCTTGCAGGAAGGGCGTGGCCAATGGCAACACGTCCATCGGCGCTTGCATGATGTCGAGCAACAGCGCTGCGCCACCGAATGCCAACGATGCCGTGAGGACGCCAACCCACGTACTCGCACCCAATACCGCACGCGCAACCGCATCGGCAGTTTCGCGCCGTCCGCTGCCGAGACTTTGCGCGACCACCACGCTCACGCCCGCGCCGACAATCCGAAAGAGGATAAACAGCATCGCCGAAATCTGATTTGCGAGCGCGAACGCGGCACCCGCCGGGTCGCTGATGCGCGCAGCCAGGATTGTGCCAATGACCCCGACACCAATGCCGAGTCCGAGTTCGAGAAACATCGGCCAGGCGATATCCAGCAAGCGTGGCCGCGCAAACGGCGGCGAATGGGATTGACTCAAAGGGGGTTTACCGGTGAACAAACAAATTGCGCAGGCCTGAATATCGCGGCTACCGCATCCGCATCACTTTGACCTGAACACAATCTCCTGCATCCGCGCCAGCTTGGGCGATACCATTGGCACCGTCAGCATGGTACTGGCGACGGCCATCAGCAGCAATGCTGTAAACGTCTCGCTAGTAATGATCTGCTTGTCGAGCAAAATGTTGGCGAAAATAATCATGATCAGCGCTTTGGTTTGCAAAAGCCAGCCGATGATCGAGGCCTCGCCGGGCGCCCACTTCAAAATCTTGCCGGCGACGTGTGTTGCCGCCAATTTGCCCGACACCGCCGCCAGCAACAGTACCGCGGCGGCAATGAACACCGCCGCGCCGCCGACATTCCAATTGGTCTTGAGCCCGGTGCTCAGGAAAAATACCGGCATGATCGTCAGCAACACGTTATGGCGAAGCATATCCATCTGCGCCTGGTCATACCATTCGCCGTCCATCACGGCACCGGCCAAGAATGCACCGACCATGAAATGCAGGCCGGCCCAATCCGCGCCGAATGCGCACAGCGCGAGCCAGATCAGCCCGACGTACCAACGATCGCGCGCAGGCAGGCGCACCATGATCTTGCGCATCACCACGCACAGGACGGCGAACGCAATCAGAAACGCGAATTGTTTGCCGACCCGTTGCCAATCCATCAGGATCAGCGCGAGCACTCCCCAGATCGCCACGTCATCCAGACTTGCGTAACGCAGAATGCGCTGGCCGATCGGTTGCCGAAGGATCTCGAGTTTTTCCATCAGCAATATCAGAATCGGCAGCGCCGTGACCGCGCAGGCCATGCCGATCCCCAACACAAACTGCCAACTCATCGCCTTCGAATCGATCCAGCCATCGAACATCAACATGCCGCTGGCGGCGACGCAGCCGAACAGAAGCGGCATGCCGAGCGCCAGTCCTGCCGTCACCACACTTTCGCGCCGGTGTGCCCACGCCTTTTTCAAGTCCAGCTCGATGCCGGCGATCCAGACGAATATCATCACCGCCCACCAGGCGATGCCGTTCAGCGATTGAACCACGACGGGATTGAATACGAAGTTGAATTGATCCGGAAAAAACTTGCCGAGTATGCCGGGGCCGAGCAGGATGCCGGTGATGATTTGCACCACGACCAGTGGTGCATAGTATTCCGTGCGGCCGACGCGCCAGATGAGGTAGGGCACCGTAAAGATGATCGCCATCGCGATCAGAAAGATTTCGGCGGTGCTCATGAGTGTCGCGTTTTGCGCGTTGACCTTTTGGCGGCGGAATGGCAATGGATCGCGGCGTTCATGGCAGCACAATCACTCGCGTATCGTCCATCACCCGCGGATCGGTGAGCGGATCGCCTCCACCGAAGCGGCCTGGATCGGCGGTGAGTGCCAGCTGTCGATAACCGCCATCGTAGTCCCATGTCGTGAGGTAGAGTTTCGCGCCGGAAAGCGATTTCGGATTGCCGAGCGCACTGGCGGCAAGTATAAACGTCACCGTGCTGTTGGCCTTGTCGACGCGAATATCTGCCGCTGGCGTGATTGACGTGCCCTCATTGGTTGCCGATGCACCGTCTGCGGAAAACACGGCGTTCGACCAGCCATGCGCGCGCAGACGATAGTGCCAGCGCATGCCGGCCGGCAGCGACGCATTTTGCAAGGGCATCGCGGTCACACCGCCATCACGTCCGGGAATTTCGATGAACACCGTGAACGCAACATGGTCAAAACCATTTTGCGGATTCCAGGCGGTGGCGATGTTGCTCATCTTCACGTCAATTTTGAGCGCACCCGCCGCGCCGGAAACGGTGACGCGCCGCATGTCCAGTGTGCGACCGGATGCCCACGTGGGATCGGTGGGATAAAGATAGGTGCCGCGCGGACCGACGTCGTCACCCGGCGGATCGACGACGTCCGCGAGTGGCATCCAGTTGCGGGCAACGCGAAATGTGCGAGTGGGCGACGCGAGGCCGGGCGGTTCGGCTGACAACTCCGCCCAGGCGACGATGCTGTGTTGAATTCCCGCGTCGAGCATGGAACGGGTGTCGACGGTTGCGGTCCAGCGGCCATCGGCGGCCGGAGTGATGATGGGGGCGGCGGCAATATCGCCATCGGTTACCAGCTTGAAGGTCGTGATGCCGCGCGCGCGGCCGGCGACCGCAAAATCGCCGCGCATCTTTGGCTTGGCCAGATTCTCCATCGTGATCGATGCGCTGAGTTGAGGAACCGACCGGCGCGCGTTTGACACTTTCCAGACCATGCCGCTGCGCGGTGCCAGTTTCATGGAAACGCGTCCCTGCGCGCCAACAATCATGTCTGCGGGTGCGCCGTCGATGCCGAACAGGCCCGTCAGCAGCGTCCCGGCCGGCAGGCGCGTTTCCATGTTGTCCAGCAGCGTCTCGTTTGACGAGGTGTTGAAAACCACGATCGCCGCATCTTTGCCAAGCGACATGCGGTAGGCCAATGCGCCGGCGGTGGCGGCGTTGTCTTTCAGAATGGTCGGTGTGCCGCGCGAGAAGAGCCGATTCGATTTGCGCAATTCGCTGACCGCGGCAATGTATCGATACAGCGGCGCATCGGTATCGAAGCGATCGCGTCCACCGGATTGAAAGCCCACCTTGAACATCGCCGCGCGCGGTTCGGTGAACGCTTGCTCCGTGCCGTAGTAAATGGTCGGTATGCCGGGCAGTGTCATCATCAACAGCAGGCTTTGCTTCAGCGCCGCCTGCGTGGCGCCCGCGAGGAAACGATCGACGTCGTGGTTGTCCACAAAGGTCGGCATCAGGTGCGGGCGTTTATGTAGCGTCATCATGCGAACGATGCGGTGTGCAAGTTCCGCCGTCGGCCGGCCGCGCGCGAACACGTCGCCCATCGCGCCATACAACGGAAAGTTGATCATGCCCGGCAACAGCGGCTGGCCTTTGGGTGAAGTCATGTAACGATCGATCTTGCGGGCGTAAATGTCGGCAAACGGTTTGTCGATGCCGAAGCCTTCGCCGAAAACGTGGAAATCGTTGCGGCCGGTCGCGCGCGCAACATTCGCCATGCCCGGATGGCGCGGGTCTCGTGAACACATGAAGTCCGCAAAGTAAGACGCGGGCACATAAAACGCGGTATCGACGCGGAACGCATCAACGCCGACTTCCTTGATCCAGTAGCCGTAGCTCTCGCGCAGTACTTGGCGCACTAGCGGGTTTTCGGTGTTGATGTCATCGAGGCCGGACATCTGAAAATTCATTTCCTGCTTGGGGTCGCTGAAGTCGACGACGTTGGGCGTCCAGTGATATATGCCGGCGCGCCGATGATCCGGATTGCGCACGTCGTTCAGGCTGAACGGCCATTGGCTGGGCGCTTGCACGGGTTGCGAGCCAGGGTTGAGCGCGAAATGCTTGGCGGGATCGCGTGCGTCCCAGCTGCCCTGATATGAAAAGAAGTTGCCGGTATGGTTGACGACGATGTCCTGCACCAGATACATGCCGGCCGTGTGGATCGCGTGCGACAACCGCTGATAGTCACCAAGCGTGCCGAGATGACGATCCACCGCCATGAAATTCTCCGCCCAGTAACCGTGGAACCCGCTGAACTGCACCTGTGGATCCCACCATTGGTTGGCCACCGGCGGCGTAATCCAGATCGCGGTGGCCCCCAGTCCCTTGATGTAATCGAGTTTTTGCTCAACACCTTTCAAGTCACCGCCGTTGTACTTGGCATTGCTGGTCGGATCGTATTCGCCTGCGCCCAGATCGTTATTGGCCGGGTCGCCATCATTGAATCGATCGGTGACGAGGAAGTAGATGATCTGGTCGCGCCAATCGGGCGACGGCACATGCAATTTCAGTGAAGCACTGTTTGTTGCCGTCGTCGCTGCCGAGGTTGCGGCGAATGCGCCTGGCAAACATGAGACTGCCAAACCAGTGATGGCGATGGCCGTTCGCAGTGTGTACAAGAGCACTCGCCGATAAGGGGTTTTCATGGGGCGTCAATGGGTTTGAAGTCAAACGCAACCATTTGATGTTACCAATACCGGAAGTGATTCGCACCCACCGTGTTGTAAGATAACTACATTTATTAATTGTTGCATTTTTGCAACAAGCTGGGATTTTTGGTTTACGTGATTCGCATTTTTAGAGTGGGAATCAAGCAGTTGCACGCAGGCAGATGTCAAAAAACGCGGCTCAATCTTGAAAGCTACATCAATCAGACAGATTGACAGAAATATAGTTTTATTACACAATTTGCACGAAATGTAGATTTGCAACAGGAATATCCACCATACAAGCGTCCCTCAAGGGACCGCAAATTGTCCAATTACAAGAGGAGACGTTTGATGAAAACTTCTAACAAGAAGCGCGTTGCTGGCCCCGATCAAAAGCGGATAGAGTTCAAACACAATCC
>JANPBQ010000177.1:0-43453 GCA_031430555.1 Betaproteobacteria bacterium | reverse complement strand
ATCTGGTAACGTTGGGTTTCGGTGAGGGGTGGCATGGCGGTATCTCCTTTTGTCTTCGTAAACAAAGGGTACCGCAATCGCTGCTCTTCACCCCTTTCGATTCGACCTGAAGTCCGACAAGTCGAACGCGAATATTCCATTCGGGCTGGAAAGGCGCGCGGGTACAGGGGTTTCATTCAGTAGGGCGGACCTGTCCGCCATCCGGCGCCGAAACGGCGGACAAGTCCGCCCTACGGCAACCGGTTCCCCGCCCGTGCCTTCACCATTGACACATCCTGATTCGAAATCGTGCCGGACAAATTCACGTCATATCGCGCCGTATTCGCGTTAACCGTCTGCCCGCTACGCGCCTTGGTCGCCGCGATATCCGCCGCGCTGACCGTATGCGTATTCGTCACATCACCCAGCAGGAAACCGATCGACACCGAATGCGTGGCAGCGATGTTGTTCACATTGCTAAGGCCGATAGTGACGCGCTGTTTGTCCGGGATACCGGCAAGCGTGACGATGACCGAATTGCCATCGGTCGCGACGCTGCTGATCGTGCCGACACTGGTAATCATCGCATCGACGGCCGCCGCGGTACCCGGCTGCGCAATCGCCTGGTTGAACGTAAACACGAGGACATGCCCTGCCCCCCCATTGCGCTGCTCGATAGTGACATCCTGGGAAATCGACCGGCTCAGGTCGATGTCAATTCCGTAGGGTCCCAGCCCGTTGTGCAACTTGCGTGAGACGGCGCCTACCAGCGTCAATGCCGGCGAGGCAGAGGGCGTACTGATCGCCGCTCCCGAAGCCGTACTGGTGCCAACCGCATTGTTGGCAGTGAGGCTGCAGGAATAGGCGATGCCGTTGGTGAGGTCACTAACGATGAGCGGCGAGGTCGCACCCGTGACCGTTGCATTGCCCGGATTGCATGTGACAGCGTAGCCGGTGATAGTTGCACCGCCATTGAAGGCGGGCGGCAGGAAATGGATGGTCAACTGCCCATTACCGGGAACGACGCTCTGGATATTCGGCGAGCCGGGTACGGTTGGTCCGACGCTGGTGCCCACAACCGTGCCCGACAAGGCGACAAGGCGCGTGCCGGCATTGGTTGTCAGGGTCAACTGGCCATTGAGGCTGCTCGCCTGGTCGGGATTGAAGATCACTGGCAGATTGCAGGTACCGCTCACTGCGATGGTCGTGGTGCAAACACCGCTGATGCTGAAGTGACTAGCGCCGGAGGTGACGACGGCGCCACTGACAACAAGGGGCGCACTGCCAGTATTGGCAATGACGACCTCACTGGCAACACTGGCCGTTCCGATATTCTGCGGTGCGAAGGCGAGATAGGATTCACCGGCGGTGGCGGTGATTTTCAGGCCCGGGGTGGCGGGTGGGAGGCCGGTGCCGAACAGCGAGCGGCGTTCGGGTGAGCCGAGCAAGCTGGACGCGACTTGCAGTTCACCGACGGCGTCCCCCGCAACCGTTGGCGCAAACTTCAGCGTGAAACCGCATTCGTTGCTGGGGGGCGTGCCCGCGCCCAGCGTGGCGAGACAGGTGGTCGATTCCAGGCTAAAGCCCGGCCCACTGACACTGATGGCAATGCCGGTGATGTCTTCCGTCAGCGCCTGGTTTTTGAACTTGCCGAGCGCGAAGCCAGTTGTGTCGAGAGTAAGCGTCTTGAAGTCGTAGCCCGTCGCGATCTCGGCGATTTCGATGACGGCGCTACCGGAAGAACTTGCCGTGCCGGTGGAACTGCCGGCAGGCTGCGCGTAAGTGGAAATTTGTGACGCGCCCTGCAGGACATTAAGTCCGCTGGCCGAAGGACTGAAGTTGCCCGTTTTATTGCCGACCTGGCCGAAGTAGTTATCGCCCCAGACGAACAAGGTGCCTGTGATATCGATGGCGGCGCTGTGGCGGCCACCCGCGGCAATGGCCACGGTATCCGTTCTGTTGGCCACGGCAAACGGAATCGAGCGGCTGAGGCTAAGACCATCACCAAGCTGCCCGTTCAGGTTTGATCCCCAACTGAACAGTCCGCCGCGCGACTTGACGGCGAGACTGTGGTTTTCGCCTGCGGCAATCAAACCCACACCGGCACCCAATGCCGTGAGCGCAACCGGCGATGCGCTGTTGGCAGTATTGCCATTGCCTAGTTGGCCGAAGCCGTTGGCACCCCAGGCCCATGCCGTACCGTCACGTTTGACAATGAGGCTGTGCGCGCCGCCCGCGGCGATCGACGCCACATTGGCGATGGCGGCCAATACTGGCGTGGTGCGTTTTGTGTTGCTGCCGTCGCCCAGCTGTCCGGCGTCATTCGCACCCCATACCATGACGTTGCCGTTGCCGAGAAGGGCCAGGCTATGGCGGTTGCCGGCGGCGATCGCCACCACGCCACTCAGCGATGGGATCTGGGCCGGGGTGCTGCGCGAAAGCACCATCGAACCATCACCCAGCTGGCCGTCGGTGTTGAGGCCCCAGGCCCATACGGTGCCGTCGGCTTTGAGTGCCAGCGAATGATGGCGGCCTGCGGCAACGGCGGTAATGAATCCTAGGCCGGCAACATCGACAGGATTATTTGCGCTTGGCGTTTGACTGCTTATGCCCAGCTGGCCGCTGTCGTTGAAACCCCAAGCCTGCACCGTGCCATCTTTCGTGACAACGAGCGAATGATTGGCGCCAGACGAAATCTGCTGAACGGCGGCCACCCCCGAAACGGCAGTCGGTACCGAGGTGCTGAAGGTCGAACCGTTGCCAAGCTGTCCATTGCCGTTGTAGCCAAAGCCGAACACGTTACCTCGGGCGTTCAGCAGTAGGCTGTGGCTTTCACCCAGTGCCACGGCGGGTGTTGCGGGCGGACTCGCCGGATCGCGAAGTGTGTAGACGTAAAACGTCGCCGCATACCCGACCGCCCCACCGATCGTGACGGTCGCACCGGCGACCGTCTCGTAGTTGCCGGCAGAAATCACACGAAGGCGAAGCGTGTCGCCGTTGCTCACGAAAGCCGGCGCGGAGGTGAAGGCGCCGCCGTTGATGGAGAATTCGCCGCCCGTGACCGTCACCGGCGCCGATACGCCCATGCCCAGGCCGGCAATGGCGATCGAATTGGATGTCAGCGTAGCGGATAGCGGTACGCCGAACAGCGGGGAGAAGGAGAATGCGTCGGGCTGGAAATCGTTTGCCAGAAGATAAAGCGTGCCCACGCCGCCGGGTGCCTGAACCACCACCGGCATCGTGGTGTTGTGCCCCCAAGTCATCACCGAGCCATCGGTCTTGATCGCCAGCGACACTTCGTTGCCCGCACCGATCGTCAATACGTTCGTCAACCCGCCTACCGCTACCGGCGCCAGCCGCGAGATCAGCGTGCCGTCGCCCAGCTCCCCGGTCAGGTTGCTGCCCCACGCCCATACCGTGCCGTCACTCTTCTGCGCCATCCCATGCACCGGCCCGCAGACGATGCGTACGATGTTGGTCAGTGCAGTGATCTGCACCGGGGTGCTGCGATAGACGCCGGTGCCGTCGCCCAGCTGGCCCGTCTCGTTGGCACCCCACGCCCATACCGTGCCGTCACTCTTCAGCGCCAGCGAGAAGCGCGTGCCACTCACGACTTTCACCACATTGGTCAGGTTGAGCGTTTGCACTGGGGTGCTGCGATTGACCAAGGTGCCGTCACCGATCTGCCCGCTGCTGTTGTCACCCCACGCCCACACGGTGCCATCGCTCTTCACCGCCAGCACATGCCCGAAGCCGGTGGCAATCGATACCACGTTGCTGATCCCGGCCACCTGGGTCGGCGCAAAGCGATCAATCAGGGTGCCATCACCGATCTGGCCGTAGCCGTTGTAGCCCCAGGCCCATACCGTGCCATCGCTCTTCAGGGCCACCGAGTGATACGTGCCGGCCGCGACGGCGATCACATCGCTCAGACCCGGCACCGGTATCGCCGTGGGCGGCGAGATGCCGACGCCCACCCCCATTTGACCAAAGTCGTTGTTGCCCGATGCCCACACCTTGCCGTCGGCCCGCAATGCAAGCACGTGCTGGAAACCGCTGACCAATACTTTCACGCCACTGATGTCATTGCGCTGCGTGGCCGGACCGGTACCGCCCCAGGTGAACACCAGCCCATCGGAGCGCAGGCCCATGCTGCTGTATTGGGCGCCGGTTACCGATGGCGCCGCGGTGAAGCCGCCACCGGCGGCGCTGATGAGATGAAACTCGCGCGTGTACGGGCCGACCGTGAGGGTGGCGGTGGTGACGGTGTCGGGATTGTTCGATGCGCTCTGGCGCACGCACACGTTCTGGTCGGGGCCGATGCTGCCGGCCAGGCTGGTGAAGCTGGCGGTGCAGCCGATCGAGTATTCGCCACCGGTGATACTGACCGGCACGGTGGTGTTGATGCCGGTGATGCTGATGTTGTTGGAGGTGCGCAGGCTGCCGGGAGTCACGTTGGCCTGGGTGGCGAAGACGCCGGGGGAATCGGGAATTGCATCGCAGGCCACCGTGCTCAAGCTGAAGCTGCGCGCCACGCCGGCTATGGTCAGCACCGCCGAGGTGGTGGTCGCGCAGTTCGGCGAGGCCGTCATCCGCAGCGTTACCGACTGGCCGGGGTTGATGGTGCCGGCCGTGGCCGCAAAGGTGCCGCTGTCGATCCGGTATTGGCCGCCTTCCACACTGATGGCGCTGCCGGCAGCAATGCCGTTGATGACCACCGTGTTCGAGGTGCGCTGCTCGCCTTGCGCCACGTTCACCTGTGCGGCGAAACTCGACGCACTTAAATCCAGATTCAGCGTGCCGACACCACCGGGTCCGGAGACCGTTACCGGCACCAGATTGCCGTTGCCCCACGTCATCACCGTCCCGTCTGACTTGACCGCCAACGAGGTCGTGGTGCTGGCCGCAATGGCCGTGATAGTCGTCAACCCGCTCACCTGAACGGGACTGAGTCGACTGATGGTGGTGCCATCGCCTAACTGGCCGTAGAAAGTATTTTCACCCCAGGTCCACGCGGTGCCGTCGCTCTTGAGTGCAATCGTATGAAAGCCGCCCGGCCCTGTCGCCACGCTGGTCATGCCGGAGAGGGCACTGACTTGCACCGGTGCGCTGCGGTCGACACCGGTGCCGTCGCCCAACTGTCCGATGTTGTTGCTACCCCACGACCAAAGCGTGCCGTCATTCTTCAAGGCATGCGAGTGGCGATTGCCGGCGGTTACCTGCTTGACATTGCTAAGGCCCGCGACTTGCACCGGGGTCAGGCGACGGATAGTCGTGCCGTCGCCGATTTGTCCGTAATCGTTGCTGCCCCATGCCCAAACCGTGCCGTCGGTCTTGACTGCCAGCGAATGGCCATAGCCGGCGCCGATCAACACCACATTGGACAATCCCGTTACTTGCACAGGGGAGGCGCGATTGATGGTCGTGCCGTCACCCAGCTGTCCACTTGAATTGTCGCCGGCACTCCATACCGTGCCGTCGCTTTTCAAGGCAAGCCAGTGATAACTACCCGAGGCAACCGCCATCACGCCACTCAATCCCGGCACCTGTTCCACCGCCGAATTGCTCCAGATCCAGACGCTCCCATCGACATGCAATGCGGCGACATGATCGGCGCCTGCCGAGATCCTGCGAACGCCGCTGATGTCGGTGCGCTGTACCGGTGCGCCGCCGGTCCACTGAAAGACCCGACCGTCCGAACGCAGGCCGACATTGTGTATGCCGGCCGCCAATGACGGCATCGGGCTGCCATTGCCAAATGCCTGGGCGAATCGCATTGACGGGGCCGCCTGCGCAATGCCGGCGCCACAAAGCGAGCTATTGCAGTTGATGCGTCCGGCCATGACGTCGGCAGGAAATCCCCTGGCGTTTTTCTGCATTACGAAGGCGACCTGCCTGGGTAAGAGCGTCGGATTGACACTGAGCATCAGCGAGGCGATGCCCGTTACGGCCGCTGCGGCGGCACTGGTGCCATTGACCGATGCGTAAATGTTGTCATTGGCGGGAACGGTTGTTCCCGAATCGAGCGTGGTCAAGATGGCATCCATGCCACTGCCAATGCCGCCTGGGGCCGAAATACCCACCGCCACGCCGGTGTTGGCATATACCGGCAGGCGTCCGTCCCGGTCTGTCGCACCGACCGTAATGACGCCGGCACAATTACCGGGCGAGTAATTCGATGCGCTGGATTGCTGGTTTCCTGACGACACAATGACCGGCACCCTGGCATTGAGCACTTCGTCGATTGCGCCCTGGGTCAAAGGACCACAGGTTCCGACGGCGGCCAGGCTGATATTCAGCAGCTTCGCGGGATTGGCATTCGCCGGAACACCGGGAACCGGCAACCCGACTGCCCAACGCATACCGTCGGCGATATCGGATTCATAGCCGCCGCATTTTCCCACCACTCTTACCGGCAACAACTTCGCGTTCCAATTGATACCGGCAACACCCGCGGCATTGTTCGCGTTGGCACCGATGATGCCGGCCATGGCGGTGCCGTGCCAGCGGCTGGGTGTAATCGGGCAGCCGGCGAGTGGTTGGCCAACGGCAGCCTCCATCAACGTCACCCAATCGCCGGGATCGCCTGCGTTGGTATCGCGCAGAGTGCTGTCGTTGCTGCGATCGATGTTCGAGACAAAGTCGTAACCGTCAATCCACCGCCCTTCGAGATCAGCGTGATTCAGATAGCCGGTGTCGAGAATGCCGATCACCATGCTTGCCAATCCGCTGCTGATGTCCCACGCGGCGGGCATGTTGATGCCGTAGGCTTGGGTGAGATTCCATTGGGTTGGATAGAGCGAGTCGTTGGGATTCGTCTGCGGAAAGAACAGCCGGTCGGGGACCACATCGAGGACGTCGGGATCGTTGGCGAAAACCGCCATGATTCGATTCACCTCATGCAAAGGCAAACGGCGATTGAGCTTGAGGATGTGCGCGCCGTCGCTCATGGTGCGCAGTGGACGGATTGTTTCCGGTGTCAACGTTTGCAATTTTCGACCGACGCGCTCGCGCGCAGCAGCGTGGTCGGCGTCGGACAACCCTTTTTGCGCCACTGTGCCGGGCTTCATACGCACGATCAAACGGTCGGTATGGGTGTAGGTACCATCGGATTCAACGCCGACGGCCAACACTTCGCCCTTTCCCATTGCAAGGAACAACGTGGCCAGCATAGTGGTGGCGAATTTCCGCATCAATCAGTGCTCCGCGATGACGTGTTTTCGGATGCGTTTGTCGACTCAATTCGGCATGACAAATGCCGACAATCTTGTGGAGATCAGTAAGCCAATTGAGGTGGCACTTGTCAATGCGAAATATTACACATTGGCCCTAAAGTAAACTTGCAAACTTTGCCAAAAAAATGTCAAAGTCATTATCTGGCGCGGTGTTTGAAGGCTTTTTATCCGGAGACGCCCGCCGTTCCTTGATCTTATCATCTCAACAAAACTCGTTGATACGCGAACTGATGCGATTTCCTTCATGCAATCGGGCGCAGCCCTTCGGCACCGGTATGCTATCGCCTCAATCCAAATCGATCGGCCACCATGAATGACGCCTCCGCACCCACCACACTACAAGAACCCCGCCTCTGGAAAGACGATGGTTGGACAGCGCGCGTGATCAAAAATGAAGACGACGATGGCTGGGCCGTGGAGATGATCAAGGATGGCGAGCCGGAGCCGGCTCTGGTGGGGCCATGGACGATGGGACGCGACAAGAAAAATCCCAAGCCGCTTGACGCGAATGCATTTCACACATTAGTGAAAACTGCGTATGAAGTCCGGCGGCGGCATGAGCAGCATTTGCACGCGACCCTGCACAAAAAGGTGGTGGTTGGTGCACGCGATGCGCCGATCACGGTGACGCTCGATATCGTGCCCGATGATGAAAATCCTTACGCGATTCTCACCGCGCGGGAAGCGCGCAATCGCGATGGCGCGCCGCTGGCGGAGGCGCGTGTGGCGTCGTCGTTTAAATTGACCGATGCGAGTGCGTTGGCGTGGATCGAGGATGGATATCGCCTTCCAGGGTAAGCGACTCATGCAATCGCGCTGACCAGAAATGACAAGCAATTCTTTGCAACAACTTGACGCGTTCGGCGAATCCCTGTTTTCGCCCGATGCGCCCGGTGCCGCGATCGGCGTGTAGATGCGCGACGGATTTCGTGTCGCAAGGGGCTTCAACCTCGCCGATCTTGAATGGCACTTACTTACGCGGAAAACTAATGCCGGACGTGATCCGTAGCCCGGAAGAAACGAAGCGTATTCCGAGGTTGCTTTCGCAATTTGCGCCATTTTCTCGGAATCCGCTACGCTTCTTCCGGGCTACAGTGGCTCTTCTTTACCCTCTCCCCGCGAAAGCGGCGGGGTGAAGTGGGGAATTCGCCGCGCATGCGCGGCGCACACTGAACGCCATGCCGATGCAGCGGCGTGGCCCAAGTTTGCTCAATCTGCATGACCGCAATTGGATCCCCGCCTGCGCGGGGACAGGAATGGTTTTTTGGGTACACGCGCGCATCCCGCAAACCTTTTGCAGGCGGCATTTAATATGGACAGTTTTGATCGCCAGCGATATTCACACTATCCGTCGCCGGATCGACAATATCGCGCCAAGCGACGCGCCAGAAAAACGCTACGGCGCACTGAAACCCTTTGCCGCAAACTCTGCGCGCGATTCTTTGCCGGACAAGAACGCGAGCAGTTCTTCGGCTTCTACTGGTGATTTTGCGGCCTGCATGATGACACCGGAATAGACGGTGGTTTTTTGCAGTGACGAGGGCAACGCGCCGAGAATCGTAATGCCTTTGACCGGCAGCATTTCGGTCATTTGATGTATCGCAATTTCGACTTCTCCACGCGCCACTTTTTCGGCAATCATGCCGCCCTCGCCCAGTACCGCCTTGGCGCGAACTGCGTCACGCAAGCCGAGTTTCGGCAAAACCACTTCATCGAAAAACTTGCCGCTGGTGCCGCGCGCGGGATCCATATACGTGAGTGATTTGGCCTCCTGCATGGCGCGCTTGAACGCATCTTCACTGGAAATATCGTACGTTTTTGCACCCGCCTTGATCGCGACCCCGATACCGACCGCGCCGAGATCGCGGCGTGTGGCGGTGCGGAGCAAGCCATCCTTTTCCAATGCGGCAAAATTTTCAAACGGCAAGATCACAATATCGGCGCGCTCGCCATCGGCAAGCTTCTTGCGCAAATCGCCCGCCGCCGCATAGGTAATGTTCAGGCGGTGTCCGGTCTTTGCCTCCCACGCGGTCGCCAGTGGTGCCAGTGCTGATTTGACAGCGCCGCCGGAAAACACAATCAAGTCTTTTGCGAATGCATTTGACATCACCACAAACAACAACACTCCCATTGAGAAGCGCATTACGCGTGCCGCATCAAACCGTCCCATATTCATTTTTCACTCCTTTATTTTGCCGCCAAGCGCAGGCCTTGCACGTTAGTGAGCGCCTATACAGAAGTTCGACTATCGCACACTAGCGGCTACTTTCGCTGGCCGTGTCTATATGCGCGAAAATGCTTACGCCCATTGCCCACTCGAGGAATTTTGATGACCGACAATCCGCTCTCCGCCCACATCGCTCATACCCTTTCAGGCGTCACAACCGCCACCATCACCACCTTGCTGCTCAAACAGGGCCTGCGCAATGTATGGATGCGCGGCACACGGCCGATTGCACCCGGGCAGCCGCGCGTGGTCGGGCGCGCGTTCACGCTGCGTTTCGTGCCGGCGCGCGAAGATTTGGCGACACCTGAATCGTGGTCGAAACCGATTTCCACGCGCGCCGCCATCGAAGCGATGCCGGCCGGTTGCGTGGTGGTCGTTGATGCAATGGGTGTGACCGATGCGGGAATCTTCGGCGACATTCTTTGTGCTCGCATGCAAAAGCGTGGCGTCGCGGCGCTCATCACCGACGGCGTGGTCCGCGATATTTCCGGTGTGCGCGAAACCGGCTTGTCGGTGTGGTGTCAGGGTGCCGCTGCGCCGCCCTCGGTTGCCGGGCTGACCTTCGTGAATTGGCAGGAGCCGATCGGCTGCGGCGGTGTGGCGGTGTTTCCCGATGATCTCGTGGTCGCGGACGATGATGGCGCGGTGCTGATACCTGCGGCGTTCGTCGATGAGATCGTTGCGACCGCGCCCGAACAGGAACGGATGGAAAACTGGATCATGCAGGAAGTCGCGAATGGTGCGAAATTGCCGGGACTTTATCCGCCGAATGCGGAGAACAAAGCGCGGTATGAAGCCTCGAAGACAAAATAATTTCGCGACTGCGTCCCGCTCTCAACCCTGTCGCCCCGGACTTGTTCCGGGGCCTAATTTCGCGAGGTCAAATTGGACCCCGGAACAAGTCAGGGGCAACAAGCGTGTGAATATCACTTCACCAACTAAAACGGCTCCACCGACGTCTGCAACGCACTTGCCGGCACGCCCGCCCGCCACGGCAAATTCACCGGATAATTTTTCAGCAAACAATCATCCGGCAAACATTCGATTGGCGTGAAATCGCGATGCGCAATGTATTCGGGCCGTTTGTGGCGGCGGATATGATTGCTGACGGCACAAAGACTCAAGTACACCGCCACGCGATTGAACGGGCTCAGATTCGCGCCTGAGGCATGCACGAGGCAGCTATGAAACAAAATCATCGAGCCCGACGGGCCTTTTGGGCAAACGATGCCGCCCGCCTTGCCGCCGGCGCGCTCGATCAATTGTCGAATCAAGTCGTTGTTCACCGTCCATAGCGGATAGCTGGTGGTCGTGAGGTCGTGCTTCGCCTCGATCACGCCTTTTTTGTGGCTGCCGGGAATGAACATCAGGGGGCCATTGAATTCATTCACGTCGTCGAGAAAAATCGCCACGTTCATCGCGCGTTCGGTCGGCATCAAGTCGTCGTTCAGCCACGTGCCGTAATCCTGATGCCATTGCCAGACATCGCCCTCGAAGGCCATCTTGCCGTTGATCTTGAATTGATGCATGTAGAGCTTTTCGCCGAGCAGGTCTTCAACCGGCAACACCATGCGCGGATGGCGCGCGAGGCGCGCAAACGGTTCGCTGTACATGTGCGCAGCGAAATTGGTTCGCACCGCGTCTTTGCCTTTTTCGCGTATGTTGTAATCCTCACGCCGCGCGTAGAGTGCGGGCACTTCATCGATCAGCGTTTTGATTTCCGCCGCAGTGAATCGCGCGGGGAAAAACAGGTAGCCGTCGCGGTCGAATTGTTCGCGCTCGGCGGCGGTCAATTTCATTTTTTCATCCACCCCTGAAGGCTTCGGGACATTCTTCATTGAGAGCGGCGATCATGCATTCCAGTGCGGCGGATAGGTCTTCTCGAAATACGGCAACGCTTCGATACGTTTCATCCACGCGGCGGTCCTTGGCGACAATAATGACAGCAGATTGTAGCCAGGCTTCCGCGCGTCCACGCGACCGAGAAACGCGAGATAAGGATAAAGCGTAAAGTCCGCACCGGAAATTTTGTCGCCGGCGAGAAAGTCTTTCTCCAGCCAGGATTCGATGCGCGCAAGCTCCGCGGACAAATCTTTCTTGCCAGCTTCAATTGCGGTTGCGTCGGAAATCTTTTCCGCCGGCCCAAATATTTCCGACAGTATTTTGTCATTGGCCAGATCGACATACGCGGCCACTTCCGCCGCGCGCCGCCGCGCGATCGCGCGTGCCTTCACGTCGCCCGGCCACAATGGCTCGCCGCTATTCGGATAGGCATCTTCCAGATATTCGAGTATCGCAGCGGATTCATACATTGCAAAACCGTTGTCCACCAATGCCGGCACTTTCTGGCGCGGGTTGATGGCGGTGAATTCCGGCAACTTCAATTCACCCGAATCAAACGACATGCGCTTCGCGTCGTAAGGCAGTTTTTTGTGCTCCAGTGCGAGCCAGACTTTCCAGGCGTAGGGGGAGCCCGAGCCGAAGTAGAAGGTGAGTGCGTTTTGCATGTTTGAATCCTTTGGCTGAATGGTGCGCGAATTGAGTTCTCATTTTAATTTATCGTTCGAGGAGCGCGAAAATCGAGTCAACGCCCCACGCCAATACCGTAGGATGGGTGGAGCGAAGCGATACCCATCAATTCCAATCGCAACGACGATGGGTATCGCTTCGCACCACCCATCCTACAAACCGCTTTCCGGGGCGCAAGAGGGCAAACCGAGTGCCATCACCCCGGTACCCCTATATACTTCGACTTCGCCACAATGCGCACGGCATTCGTTGTAAATACCGCACTCATTTTCCTCCATTGGCCCCAACATGACCGCCTCCTTCGAATCCACTTTCAAACGCCTTATTCCTGCCGTTGATTTCTGTTCGCTGCGCTTCGTCGAGGAATCGACCGAACAATTGAGCGTGCGTCAAGACATCGCCGAGCCGCCGCAAAACTGCCTGGATCGCGGCGCGATGATCACCGTATTCGACAAAGGCGGCTATGGCTATGCCGCCACCAGCGACTTATCCGAAGCCGGCCTGCGCGCCGCGATCGTCCGCGCGCAAGACTGGGCGCGGCTGACGGCAGGGCGCAGCGTGATCGATTACTCGACGTTGCGCATGCCGCGCGATTCCGGCCACTACCGCACGCCATCCT
This sequence comes from Betaproteobacteria bacterium, assembly GCA_031430555.1. Classification (GTDB taxonomy): domain Bacteria; phylum Pseudomonadota; class Gammaproteobacteria; order Burkholderiales; family Usitatibacteraceae; genus UKL13-2. The sequence continues at coordinate 30,864 of JANPBQ010000177.1, read as the reverse complement.
CACCTTCCACGCCGATGGGCAAGCGCGAAAAATTCGAGATGCTGAAGCGGGAAAGTGCCGATTGCAAGATCGACGCACGCATCATCGATTGGGCGGCGAGTTTCTGGACGACGCGAACCCAACAACTCTATCTCACCGCCGACGGGGCAATGATCGAACAAGCGTGGGATTTCATGGTGCCGGCACTCTCGGTGACGGCGTTTGACCGAGGCGAAGCGCAGTCACGTTCATTCGGCGGACGCTACAACGGCTTTTGCCAGCAAGGCGGCGCGGAAGTCATTGATCGATCCGGGTTCATCGGCTCAGGGCGGCGCACCGCGTTGGATGCACTCGCGCTCATCGATGCGCCCAATTGTCCCTCGGGAAAAATGGATGTGATCCTGATGCCGGATCAAATGATGTTGCAGATTCACGAATCGATCGGCCATCCACTGGAACTGGACCGCATTCTCGGCGATGAACGCAATTTCGCCGGCACCAGTTTTGTCACGCTCAACATGTTTGGAAAATATCAGTACGGCTCCGCGCTATTGAACGTCACGTTCGACCCAACGATGTCGGAACAATTCGCGAGCTTCGCCTTCGACGACGACGGCGCACCCGCAGAGAAAGCCTTCCTGATCGAGAAAGGCGTGTTAAAGCGGCCCTTGGGCGGCGTGATTTCTGCCGCGCGCGCGGGCAACGCGGGTTTCGACCTCAAAGGTGTGGCGAATTCGCGCGCCTGCGCGTGGAACCGCGCGCCGATCGACCGCATGGCAAACCTCAATATCGAACCGGGTGCCAGTTCACTCGACGACATGATCGCCTCAATCGATAACGGCGTACTGATGCGCAGCAATGTGTCGTGGTCGATCGACGATTCGCGCAACAAATTCCAGTTCGGCTGTGAAATCGGTCAAGTGATCGAGAACGGCAAGCTCGGCCACGTCGTGAAAAATCCAAATTACCGCGGCATTTCTGCGACCTTCTGGCGCTCGCTTGCAATGGTGGGCAATTCCGAAACACGCGAAGTCATGGGCACGCCGTTTTGCGGCAAAGGTGAGCCGAATCAGGTGATCCGCGTGGGTCATGCAAGTCCCGCCTGCAAATTCGCCGGCATCGATGTATTCGGCGCGGAAGAATAGCCTGCATATTTCATGGGTCGGCCCACTCCTTCACAGTCTTATCTACTGAGAATCGTCAATCTTGTGAAATCCAATTTGTACTACCGCAACCGTTTGGCCTACGCAATCGATGCCGGATGGCTGGACGGTGATTTTCCGCTCTCTTCCCGTGCGGGTTTGCCAACTACAGCTCGCTATGCCGTGGTCAGTCGAGCGAAAACTCCCTCGCCCATCCACCCAGCCTCGAATGCGTCCCCATGAAAAATGCAGGCTAGAACAACATGCAAACCTATTTCTACGAACTCGCCGATTTTCTCGGCAGCCAATTGCGCTCCGACGAGGTATTCCTGGCCAACCTTTCTGGCGAAGAATCGCAATTCGTACGCTTCAATCAGAATCGCGTCAGGCAGGCGGGCTCGATCAAACAATCGAGTCTGAGCATTTCGCTGATTGGTTCGCAGCGCCGCGCTGAATCGCGCCTGACGCTATGTGGGCAGCGCGACACCGACTGCGCGCAAATCTCGACCGTGGTCGATGGACTGCGGCGCGATCTGGCCGATCTGCCGCAAGACCCCTACCTTCTCTATAACCAGACGCCGCAATCCACCGAGCGTGTCGGTGATGCGCAACTTGCATCGAATGCCGAGGTACTCGAGCAAATCATGCGCGAAGGCCACGGCAAAGATTTGGTAGGGCTGTATGCGGCCGGCACCATTTACAAAGGATTCGCCAATTCACTCGGCCAGCGCAATTGGCACCGCGCGGACAATTTCAACTTGGAATGGTGCCTGTATCATGCTGCGGACAAGGCGGTGAAGAACAGCTATGCGGGTACCCATTGGGATTCGACCGAATTCGCACGCAAGATGGCCATGGCCGGCGAGCAGCTTACCATCCTCAAACGGCCGCCGAAGCAACTGGCCCCCGGGCAATATCGTGCTTATCTGGCGCCCGCTGCGATGAGCGATATCCTGGAATTGTTGAGTTGGGAATCGTTCGGCGTCAAAGCGCAACGCAATAAACAGAGCCCTTTGTTGAAGCTCGAAGATGGTTCCGCCTCGCTCAATCCCGGCGTCCACGTGCGCGAAAACAGCGCAGAAGGCATTTCGCCAGGGTTTCAGGCCGATGGCTTCATCAAACCGGCGTCCGTCACGCTGATTGAAGCGGGAAAGCATGCGGGCGCGCTGATCAGCCCGCGATCGGCGCGCGAATTCTCAATTCCGACCAACGCCGCCAACGCCGGCGAAGGCCCGGAATCGCTGGACATGGCGGCAGGTACCTTGCGCCGCGACGACATTCTCAAGTTGCTCGATACCGGATTGCTGATCGGCAACTTGCATTACCTCAATTATTCCGACCGAAAATCCTGCCGCATGACCGGCATGACGCGTTTCGCGACGTTCTGGGTTGAAAAAGGCGAAATACAGGCACCATTGAACGTCATGCGTTTCGACGATTCTGCGTATCGGTTACTGGGGGACAATTTGCTGAGCCTTACCGAGGAACGCGATTTGATCCTCGATTCGGGGAGTTATGGCGAACGATCGACGGGCTCCGCACGAATGCCCGGCGGCCTGGTCAAAGATTTTCAGCTAACCTTATGACAGCGGGTCTGCCGGCCTTGACATTTCGTGCTCGCTATTAGAGACTATTTACAATTAAAACAATTACTTTCAGGATGAACCTGAACAAAACTCTCAGCACTTTGGCGCTCTTCTTTGGCTTCGTTTTAGGCCAGGGATCGATGGCGCACGCTGAAGATGCCGCCGATTCGCCTCCCGGCGTTCACCCCACCGCCTCGCGCGTCGTCGAAGCCAATCCTTCTCTAATCGCACCGCCGGCCGTTGAATTGGTGCCGGCAGCGCCAGTCAGTGACGCCGATCTCTGGCAGCGCATCCGTCGCGGATTTGTCATGGCCGACCTGGATTCGGTGATGGTGCAAAACCATGAACGCTGGTATTCGAGCCGTCCGGACTACATTCAGCGCTTCGTCGGTCGCGGTGCCAAGTACCTTTATCACGTGGTCGAAGAAGTTGAACAGCGCGGCATGCCGACCGAGGTTGCGTTGCTGCCCATCATCGAAAGCGCCTTCAATCCGCAAGCCTACTCGCGCGCGAAAGCAGCCGGCATGTGGCAATTCATCCCGAGTACGGGAAAAAATTTTGGACTGAAACAGGATTGGATGGCCGACAATCGCCGCGATGTGCTGCTCTCCACCCACGCTGCACTTGATTATTTGCAAAAACTCTACGGCATGTTCAATTCCTGGGAACTCGCTTTCGCGGCCTACAACTGCGGTGAAGGATGTGTAGCGCGAGCGATTCAGAAAAACCAGCGCAAGGGTTTACCGACCGATTTCCTCAGCCTCAAACTGCCGCCGGAAACCCGGCAATACGTGCCAAAGCTGCTCGCGGTCAAAAATATCGTACTGGCCCCGGCAAGTTTCGGCATTGCACTCGACACGGTCGAGAATCGCCCCTACTTCGGCAAAGTGACTGCCCCCGCCAAGATCGACATCAAGCTCGCCGCCCGACTCGCGGAAATGCCGGAAGAAGAGTTTTCGGCGCTCAATCCGGCGTTCAATCGGCCGGTCGCGTCATCGGAAACAGGATATTTTCTGGTGCCTGCTGACAAGGCGATGGCATTTCGTACCAACATGGATTTATACCGTTCGCTCGATGGCCCGTTGGTGTCGTGGCAAACCGTCAACGCCAAGCGTGGTGAATCAGTCGATACCGTCGCTCGACGTCATGGTTTAACCGCCTCGTATCTGCGCGCGACCAATATTTCGCTGCCCGAAAGAAAGGGCAAGCTCACGCAAAACACCTCGATCATGGTGCCGATGCACAAGGAAGCAAAGATCATCACCGCGACCCTGGACAAGCGCGACGCGTTGAAGGCATCGCAGACCTCAATCGAAAGCGCGCCGCTGGAATTGGTGGCGGGCGAACCCATACCGCTTGAAACCAACGCCAATGACGGAGTTGCCGTGCTCTCGCCCGCGCCGATTGCGGTCACCACGTATGAACGCGAACGGCCAATGCGGATTCCCATACCTGCCGCTGAGTTGGTTCCACCCGCCGCCGCGGCCTCGACGCTTACCACGGCTCCCGCTCGATACACGGTGCAATCCGGCGACACGCTGTTCTCGATTTCGAAAAGATTCGGCGTTACCGTCGAGCATGTCAAGGCGCTGAACCGCATGACGGGAAATACCTTGCAGGCCGGGCAGTCGTTGCGAATCGACGGCGAACCGGCGTCGGCCAAAGCATCGGCGGAATTCGTCGCCGTTCGGGCCGCACCCGTCGCGAAGGAAAAGCCTGCCGCCCCGCAGCGCATCTATACGGTGCGCCCGGGCGATAGCCTGTTTGCGATCGCCGTAAAATTTGGCGTGGAACTTGACGACCTGCTTCGCTGGAACAAACTTTCCGGGCGTACCATTATTCAACCCGGCCTGAAAATTCGGCTCGCATCGTTGTAGTCACGTTTGTCATTCATCGCGTCCAACACGTCCACCATGCAAAATTCCCCCCCCCGTCTCGTCTCGATCGTCGTCACGCTCGTCGGCCCGGATCGTCCGGGCATTGTCAGCGCTGTTTCGGATAAGGCGGTGCTTCACGGCGCGAGTTGGGCTGACAGCGTCATGTCCAATTTCGCGGGGCAATTCGCGGGCATCGTGCAGCTGCAAGTCAAAGCGGAACACTGCGACGCACTGATCGCGGCCCTGCGCGCGCTGGAATCCCCAGGCATGCGAATCAGCGTCGCGCGCAGCGAGGAAGCGCCCGCCACGCTCGCAACGCGGCGCGTGAAGCTTGATTTGATCGGCCATGATCGGCCCGGCATCGTCCACAGTATTTCCAGCGAACTCGCGTTGCGCAAGGTCAGTATCGAAAAACTCGAAACGCACATCGTCAGCGGTGCAATGTCCGGCGAACAAATGTTTCAGTTGCGCGCGCTACTTTCGGTGCCGACGGCGCTCGATGAAAACGAACTGCGCGAAGGACTTGAAGGCTTGGCCAACGAATTGATGGTCGATATATCGTTTGATCAAACCAACGCCGCCTGATTGTCTCGGCCCGTTCGCTAGCGTCTCATTACATAACTCTTGCTGAATTCAAACCGCTTGACCTCTCCGCTGCGGCAATGCAGAAAATAAACGCGAGATTGCCGCAGCCAATGTCAGCTGCATGAAGGCGCGTTTCGGCACCCGGCTGGCACCATATTGCGACATTCGCCTCTCCCTTGGGACAAAAGGGCACACTTGAAGCGAAGCAGAGGCCGACGCACCGCGTCGGGTGAGGGGCGGCTACGCCCAACCCGCTTGATTCCACACCCGAAAAACACGTTTTTCGGGAATTTTCTGCAAATTACAGAACGAATCAGTCTGTTACAGAACGTAATAGACCGTTAAAGGACAGGGGGTGTGCTCCGGGCGCAAAGTTCACTCATCGGCAAATTCCTGCCGATCCCCAAAAGGAGAAACACCATGAATGCAAACCACCAAAAATTCGCCGCCCGCAATGTCAACCTTGACAGCATCGGCAGCGTCGCCGTTCTCGCGGCAGCAGTCCTGATCATCGCGTCATCCGCGTTTGAATCCTTCACCCATTCCAACAATACGAGCGTACAAATGGCGCGTGAAGAAGTGGTGGCGCAACGCGTACTCGTCGCTAGTGCTGATGCGAAGCCGGCAACTGGTGCCGTGCAGCAATAATGGCGAATTTCATCGGCGGGCCACGCGATTTTGCAATTTGACGTCGCTGGCCCAACGAGAACGACTTTCTGCCCCTGACATTGTTGAATAACGTAGAACGCCATTGGGAGAGGCGTTCAGGGCGAAATATCTCGGAGCCGCTCGCCAGGTGCTGGGTTGTTTTACTTTCGAACGCGCGATTGACCCCTCAATTCGTACTCAATCGAATACTAGACAATCAGCGCGCCCCACCCGTCCGCATCAGTTTCATCGCGGTGCATGTGACGCTGCCGGCTCAATGGCGGCGAGTCTCACATTCATTTCAAGGGCACATCCCTCCGTCGCGCAACACATCTGCCACACTCGTTTTGGATGCCATAGCGGAACAGGATCTTGGCGGTTTCGGGGCAAGAACTGCGATGTCCGCGCACCTTTGTTACTTCGGCTCGCCGCCATTTGGTGCTAACCTGAATTTGACCACAACAACTCCTTGCAATGGGCAGGCCAATACGTGAATCCAGGCCAATCCTTTTTCTGGAATCGGGAGAAAAACAAAATGGATTCACGATGCAGTTCAGCCGGAAACACCTTTTCGGCAATCACCCCTGCCTGTCTTCGCGCGGCTGGTTTGACGCTTGCCCTCCTCATGCTGCCGCTTCAGTCGCACGCGGCGCTCGACGAAGTCAACGGCCAGAATCCCTATACGCTTGCGCCGCCCGTGTCGGTGGGCAGCACCGTCGATTTCTATGTGCAGATCAGGAACACTGGCGCAACCAGCGTCAATTTCACGAGCTTCACCACGACCGGGCCATTCATATGGATAGGCGGCACCTGTGGCGGTTCCGCCGCGCCCGGCGCGACGTGTAACGGCAACATCGGAGTAAGGTTTTCGCCAACGGCGGCCGGCAACGCGGCCGGAACATTGGTCGTCGGCAATGACGGTGGGGCGGGGCCGTTTACGCTCAATCTGATCGCCGCGGGTACGGCACTGATCGCGCCGACGCTGGCGGTCGCCTTCAGCCCGGGCAGCATCTATTCGGCGACGGGCGTCTCGACCTTGACCTTCACCCTGACGAATCCTAACGCCGTGCCGCTCAGTTCCTCGTACTTCACCTACGTTTTCGTGAACCTGCCGAATGGATTCAGCACCACCGCGAACCCGAACCCCGTCCACAGTTGCCCCGGCGGTGACTGGTATGGACCGGGAAATGGGTCGCCGGCCAACCAGCCGTTTGTCTATTTCAACGTCCGGTCCGGAACCGGGCCGGTCATTCCGGCCAATGGATCGTGTGTGTTCTCCATCGACGTGATGTCTTCCAATGCGCCGGGAACCTACGCATTTTCAGCGCAGCCGGTCGCGATGGTGCAGGTGTGGAGCACCACGCCGGCAGCGACGATGATCAGCATCATCGCACCAGCGCCGGGCGCGCCCGGGGTCCCCGTCATCTCATCGGTAACGGCGGGCAATGCCCAGGCCACCGTAAACTTCGCGCCGCCCGCGGACACCGGCGGCTCGGCGATTAGCGGATACACCGTAACATCGAGACCGGCCGGAGGCGTGGATGGCAACGCCGGCAGCACGGCCTTGAGCCATGTCGTCACCGGGCTCACCAATGGAAATACCTATACGTTTGCCGTCACCGCGACCAATGCGACCGGTGCCGGCCCGCCTTCCGCGGCGTCGATCGCGGTAACGCCGATGACCGTCCCAAACGCGCCCGCCAATGCGATCGCCACGGCGGGAAATGCCCAGGCGCTCGTGACTTTTTCGCGGCCGATCATCGATGGCGGCAGCGCAATCACCGGCTACACGGTCACTTCCACGCCGGCAGGTGGTGTGGATGGCAACGCCGGCAGCCTCGGTTTCAGCCACACGATCACCGGCCTCGCCAATGGCACCGCCTACACATTCACGGCCACAGCGAACAATATGGTGGGTACGAGCGCGCCATCTGTGGCCTCAAACAGCATCATGCCGGCTATTCCCGTGGTGCGTACGCCGCCGCAACTTACCTACCGCGTGGGGCCGACGCGTTCCGTCATTCCGGTCTCGGCGCCGTTCGTGCCGCCCGGCCCGCGCGTGCTGAGCTACGCGTTCGCCTATAACGGACCGCGGGCAAACGCGTTTGTCGACTTAAACGGCGATGGGTTGATCGACACGATCATCGCACCCTGTTATTCACAGCATCTGCCGTACATCCCCGTTGAAATTTGGCTCAATAACGGTGATGGCACCTATCGCAACGGCACCAGCGAGGTTATAGAAGGGTCGCCACCGGAGTCGAGATGCCCGAATGACATACTCATCGGCGATTTCAACGGTGACGGTCGCCCGGATGTGGTCTTCATTCAAAGCGGCATTGAGCCGGCCGTTGGGGACGGCCTGCCTGACAGCGGGGCCAAGGATTCATTGCTGCTGAGTCAGCCGAACGGCAGGTATCGCGACGCCACCGCGCAAATCACGCCGAATCTGCAGGTATTCAACCATCAGGGTGTGATGGGCGATTTGAACGGTGACGGCCACCAGGATTTCGCGGTTTCCCGCGCCGGATCCGTTGAAATCGACAGTGGTGGAGTGATGCTGTTTCTTGGCGACGGCAATGGCAATTTTGTCGAGTCGATCCAGGGGCTTCCACCCGAGATTGCATTCCTGCCCTTCGTCGGGAAAAACTATCAGTTTGCGCAGAACATCGGATGCGTCGGCATGGGCGACCTGGATGGCGATGGCCGCATGGATTTGCTGACCGGTACCTATGCACTCGCCGATTCTGATGGTCGCACGATTCGCATTTTCGGCCAACAGGTTGGCGGAAATTTTGTCGAGCGGATCCGCATACCCATTCCGGCGGCGATTAGTAACATCGGCGGACGTTCCGCCACCATTGGAGCGGATGGCTGGGGACTGGGGTGCGCGCAAATTCTCGTCGCGGACCTGAATGGCGACGGTCGCCCTGAAGTGATTGTGGAATGGGAGGGGGACGGAAAATGGTACATCCAGATCCTTCGCAATGATGGCAATTTTCAGTTCACCGACATCACGCTGGCCGCCATGGGCAGTTTCAATATGGGTTTTCCGGATAACGGAGGCGCCGCCGGACCCGGCCGCCTCAAGCTGATGGACGTCAACGGCGATGGCACGCCCGACCTGGTGTACGCCCTCAATGGCACGACACTGCCAAACCTGTTGCCGCACACCGCACTGCTCAACGACGGCAACGCCATCTTCACGCCGTGGGCGCCGCAAATCGCCGGACGCGCCATGACGGCCAGCGATATTTATCCTGTCTCGCAATGCACTTTCTGCGCGTACCTGCCGATGTTCGTGCCCATGGGCCCGCGAAGTTTGCCGCGGCTGCTGCTGATGGATTATCAGTCTTCCGTGACAACATCCTTGCCGACGCAGACGACGACGGTGTACCTTACCTCATTGATTCCGCAGGACCCGTACGATTACCCGACCGTGCCCGCGCCGCCGGTGATCGGAACGCCGATCCCTGGCAACGGCATGCTGGCCATCGCCTTCGCGCCGCCGTCGGACAGCGGCGGCGCACCCATCACCGGCTACACGGTGTCGTGCATTGCGAACAACGTCATCACCAGCGGCAGCCGCCGCGTATCGCCGATCTCGTTTCTTGGCCTCAGCAATGGTGTTGCGCAAAATTGCTCGGTGGTTGCCACCAACCGGATTGGTAACAGTACGGCTTCCGCATCCTTGCTGGTCACACCATCGGCATCGACGCCGTTCACTTTCGTCGACGCCAAGTCGCGTAAGACGCACGCCGCCGCCGGGACGTTTGATCTGCCGATTGACGCGACGCAATTGCCCGGCGGGCCGATTACGGTGGAACCGCGCATGATTGGCGCTGGCCACAGCATTGTGTTTTCGTTCAACGGGCCTGTTACGGTCGCAGGTAGCGCGATGATTTCCGCCGGCACGGTCGGAACACCCAGCTTCGCCAACAACGAAGTTACGATCCCGCTCAGCGGCCTTGCCGACAACGTTCGGCTGACGGTCCGGCTCTCCGGCGTGAATGGTGGCGTGACGGAATTTCCGGTGTCGCTCGGATTCCTGATTGGCGACGTCAACAGTTCGCGCGCCGTGAATGCGAGCGATGTGAGTGCCATCAAGGCGCACCTGGGCCAAACCACAAATACGTCGAATTTCTGGTTCGACCTGAATCGCTCCGGCGCGGTGGGCAACGAAGATACCTCCGCAGGCAAGGCACGGTCAGGCCTGCGCTTGCCGTAATCATGTTCCCAGATTCGCCGCAACAAACGCACCTTCTCGCAGATTGGCGATCCCATTGGTGGGCACTTTTAAGATCGAGTCTCAACATGCCTGTCGTGTGCTTCCCGCATCGCATGATGATCGCTTGCAAGGGCAGCGTGAAGGAAGTTTCCACGCACCAGACTCAAGCATCGGCGCGCCTTTCAGAGACAAAAGTGCCTCGAAACGCGCGCCAGTGTTTGAGTCTACGCCGCATCGCCACGGTCCACGTTTCCTCACCGATTCGATATTTTCCCGCCAGTTTTGGGACCATTCCTCAGAACATTTAAGGACGCCTCAGAACGGTAAAGGACAGCGGCAGGGTTGCGGGCGCACAGTGCAGACATCGAGCACCGCCATCCGACCAGCCAACCAGCACAAGGGGAAATTCACCGTGAACGTCAATATGATCCGATTGAGCCAACAGTCTGCCCATTCCAGGCATTTTTTTGCGCCGCCCCAGATGTCTGCCGTAGCGTTTGGCGGTGACACTTCGATTACAGGCATTGCGCGTCTCCAATCGACGGCACAGGTGAATATGGATCGCGTGTTCGATGCTGACCTGATGTTCAACACCGGCATGACGGGCCGACCGCGCAATCGCGGTCTTCAGCCCCACGCCGGGTCGCGGAAGCGATCAGATGTGAATTTGTTTGATGGCGCTCGTCTGTGGCCGCTATATATCGCTGGCGCATTGGTGGCCGGGATTGCGGTATTCATGCTGATATCCGCGTTGCTGTCGTAAGCGGCTTGGGCGACGAAGCAGATCGACTGATTCAGGCCGCAACGCCAATCTTTTTGAGAAACGGTTTCCAGCGCTTGTCACCATGCAACGATTGAAAATACGGCTCGCCCTTGGCGAGGCTCATGGAATATTCGCGTTGCGCGAGGCCGCGATCGAGCCAGCGAAATGCATCGGCTTTTTCCCCGCGCGTGGCATGAATGATCGCGAGCTGGAAACCCGCGCTGCTGGCGAATCCTGCTTCCAGTTCCGCCCGCGCGGCTTCGGCTTCGTTGGCATGGCCCAGCGCATGGTGGATGGTGGCCAGACCGCACAGGCGCGCCCAGGGTGCCGCATCGAGTTCAGCCGTGGCGAGCGCCTCATCGGGCCGCTGCTGGGCAAGCAGCAACCAGGCAAGCATCATCTGGAATCCGGCAGCCTGCGGCGAAAGTTCCAGCCCGCGCCGATAGACCGTTTCCGCCTCGGTGACCTTGCCGGCCGCGCGCAACGAGCGCCCGTAGTGTCCGTAGCCGCGGATGGCCAGCGGATCCACTTCGCAGGCCTGCCCAAAGTACATGACCGCCTCGTCGATCCGGCCATGCACATGCGCGAGATAACCAAATGAGCGCAGGACATCGGCACTGTTCGGCGCGGTCTCGCGGGCGGATAGGAAATGTGCTTCGGCTTCCCGCCAATTCCAGTTGTCGAACATGAGCGCCGTGCCCAGCGCGATATGGCCGTCGGCAAGTTCCGGCTCGAGCGTCAATGCGTGATTCGCGAGCCGAATCGCCTCGGCACAAGCACCTTCAAACGGGATGTGTCCATAGGCCATCAGCAACGACAGCGAGCGCGAGAGCGTGGCAAATGCCTGCGCATGGCCGGGATCGAGCGCGATTGCCTGACGAAGCAACTCAAGGCCTTTCTTCATATCGACCAAAGAGAGACGGTCGGTGAGATAGCGCCCTTGAATGAACATCTGGTGCGCTTCCACGCTTTTGCCGCGCCCCTTTGCCGAAGCGGTTACGTCCGCCTCAACCGCGCCGCGCAATGTCACGCCAGGCAATTCGCCGAGCAGCGCGCGCCGCAATTCTGTGACCACCCGAAAGGTGATGTCGTCCTGCACCGCAAATACATCGTCCAGCGTGCGGTCGTAGGACTCCGACCACAAATCATAGCCATCGGCGACATTCACCAGTTGCACCGACACGCGAATCCGGTCGGCCGCTTTGCGCACGCTGCCCTCAAGTACTTTCGAGACGCCGAGTACGCGGCCCACTTCCGCAATGGTCGCATTCTTGCCCTTGAAGGTCGATGACGAGGTGCGCGCGGCAACTCTCAGGCCGTTGATCTTTGCGACCACATTGAGTATTTCTTCGGCGAGGCCATCGGCAAAAAATCCACCGGCCTCATCGGCGCTTAGATTGATGAACGGCAGCACGGCAATCGCGGTTGCGGGATTGACGATTGTTGCCGAAGCTGAGGCGCTGGCGACATGGGATGGATCGACGACATTGACAGTCGGCGAGACAGGCGATGCGCGGCGCTCGACCTGGTTCGTCGTGAACGCGACAGGTGCAACAGGATCTTCGCCCAGCGTGAACTGATATCCGCGCCCGGGAATGGTCGCCACCGCATGGTGGCCGAGCAACTTGCGCAGGGTCGAGACTTGCAATTGCAGGTTGTTCTCTTCCACCACCATGCCCGGCCAGACCATTTCCAGCAATTCGTTCTTGGTCACGACACGATCGCGGTGCTGAATCAAGGCTTGCAGGACATCGAACGCTCGCGCGCCGAGTGCGGCGGCGTTGCCGTCGATCAGCAACAGACGCTCGGCGAGCCTGACCTCGATTTGTCCAAAACGGTGGTTGCGGGACACGACGACTCCATCGATTGCCGGCACGCAACTGGCCTTGCAAGGGTCATGCGGCGACAGGTTGAACCGTAGGCGATTTCAGGCGCAATTTTAGCGTGTCCAACCCCCAACCGCGATGCGGTCGCGACTGTGCACGCCGGAACGATGAAAATTTCGCCTACATCAGCAAACCCAACCGCTTCAGAAACGCAAACCAGCGGCCATCCGCTTGCAATGATCGAAAGTGCGGCTCCGCCATCAGCAGGCTAAGGCCAAATTCCCGCTGCGCGAAGCTGCGATCAAGCCACTCGAACGCGGCATCGATCTCGCCGCGCACGGCATGCACCAAAGCGATTTGAAAGGACGAGTTGTTCGAAAATTTCTCCACCAATTCGCAATAGGCCATGTCCGATTTTTCCCGTTGGCCGAGTAAAAAATTGACGGTTGCTTCGCCGCAAAGCCGCGCCCAGAGGGCGGGCTCCAGAGACGCTTCGATCAACGCCTCATCGGCCCGACCTCGCTCCAACAGAATCCACGCAAGCGCCATATGAAAACCGGCCGCCTGCGGCGAAAGTTCCAGCGCGCGGCGATAGGCGCGTTCGGCGTCGGCCATTTTGCCGAGCGAGCGGCAGGTGCGCGCGAAATGCGAGAAACCGGAAATGCCCAGCGGATCGCGCTCCATCGCGCGCCGCGAAAGCTCCAACGCGTCGTCCAGCCGCCCCAGCATATGCGCGAGTACGCCGGTCGTGCGCAATACGTCCGCATTGTCCGGTGCGATCTCCAGCGCGCGGCGAAACGCGGCATCGGCACCCGCCCAATCCCAGGCACCGAACATTTTCGAGACGCCGAGCGCCATCAGCCCCTCCGCGAGATCGGGCTCCAGCGCCAGCGATCGAAGTGCGGCATCGCGCGCCTCGATTTTCACGTCCTCCACCGGCGAGTGACTGTAAATTGCCGATAGTGCAAGCGCGCGGGAAAGGCACGCCCACGCGAGCGCGTATCCCGGATCGAGCGCCACGGCCTCGCGCAGAAATGCGATGCCTTTGGGCATGTCGGGTAGCGAATGACGATCCACCAGAAAGCTGCCTTGCAGGAACAACCGATGCGCGTCCGCGCTGCCGCCGCGTTTTCTTGCCGCCGCCAACACGTCCGCTTTGACTGCCGCGCCATCGACCGCTTCGCCGAGCAAGGCCTCGCGCACCGCCGTCACCGCCGATTGGGTGATGTCGTCTTGCACCGCAAACACATCCTCGACGATACGGTCGTAGGTTTCCGACCAGAGGTTTTCTTCGCCATCGACTTTCACCAGTCGCACCGACACGCGCACCCGGTTCCCCGATTTGCGCACGCTGCCCTCGAGAATCGTCGAGACGTTTAACGCGCTGCCCGCCCCGGCAATGGTGGTATCGATGCCCTTGAACGTGGACGACGAGGTACGCGCGGCCACCCGCACGCCGCGCACTTTCGCGATCACATTCAGCAACTGTTCGGCGAGGCCATCGGCGAAATAACCGTTGTCCTGATCGGGACTCAGATTGACAAATGGCAGCACCGCAATCGAGTGCGTCGCGGGCGCGACGTTCAGCGACGCCATCGCTTCCGTATTTGCGTTCGGTCTCGGAGCAGGTATTACGGTCGGCTTGCGACGCTCGTGAGTGTGCGATGCATCCGAGTCCGAAATCGCGTCATCACTCAGCGTGAATTGATAACCGCGTCCCGGAATCGTTGCCACCGCCTGATGGCCAAGCAGTTTGCGCAGAGCAGACACCTGCAATTGCAAGTTGTTTTCTTCCACGACCAACCCGGGCCACACCATTTCAAGCAACTCATTCTTGGTGACGATGCGGTCGCGGTGAACCATCAGCGCTTGCAGAACATCGAATGCACGGGCACCGAGCGCCACCGGCTTGCCATCGATCAGCAGCGCGCGTTCGCCGAGGCGAATTTCGATGTGTCCAAAACGGTGAGTGCGCGACACGGCTCCTCTTTGGGTGGCACATGATGCTTGGTTGCCCGCATTTCGCGAACGCGATTGGTCAATTGTGGCAGCCGTCGCCGCGATCAACAATGAGCATCCACGCGCCTCGCCAGCCACAATCGACCGGAAAGCCTCGTCCGCTCTGGTGTTTCGATACCGAATTAGGGCTACGCGGCCACCGACCCCTGCCAGCCTTTGGGCACCGAGCCGAGCAATTTTTTCGTGTATTCCTGCTGCGGATTCAGGTAGATGTCGTCCGAATTTGCGACTTCGATCACGTCGCCATCCGACATCACCATGACCTGGTCCGATATGTATTTCACCACCGCCAGATCGTGCGAGATGAAGATGTAGCTCATGTGATATTCGTCCTGCAAATCCTGCAAGAGATTCAACACCTGCGCCTGCACGGACACATCGAGTGCCGAGACGGACTCATCGCAAATCAGCACATCGGGCTTCATGGTGAGACAGCGCGCAATCGCGATGCGCTGGCGCTGGCCGCCGGAGAACTCGTGCGGATATTTGTAGAACGAAACTTCGGGCATACCGACGCGCTTCAGCAGTGCCATCGCCATTTGCACGCGTTCCTGTTCGTCTTTGCCGATCGAATGAATCACCATCGGCTCCATCAGAATTTGCCCGACCGTGAAGCGCGGATTGAGCGAGGCATAGGGATTCTGGAACACGATCTGGATGCGTCGCTTGTACTTCAGAAAATCATCCTCGGGGAGCTTCAATAAATCGACGCCGTCGAACAAGACCTCGCCGCCGGTGGCGTCATGCAAACGCATCAGCGTGAGGCCCACGGTGGTTTTTCCGGAGCCGGATTCGCCGACCAATCCCAGCGTCTTGCCGCGCGCAAGTTTGAAGGTGGCGTCTTTCACGGCGGGTACATCGCGCTTCTTGAAGAATCCGTCCTTCAATGAAAAATGCTTGGAAAGATTCTTCACTTCCAGCACGATCTGGTCGCCCGCCGCATAGCCGCGTTTGCGTTGTTCTTTGTGGATCGGCTGCAAGCCCGTAGCACCCATGAAATCGTCGATCACCGGCAGACGCATCGGCCGCGAATCCACATTCGGCCGGCAAGACAACAATGCTTTCGTATAGGGGTGCTGGGCATTTTCGAAAATCTGTTTAGCGGTGCCCTTCTCTTTGATGTCGCCGTTTTGCATCACAACCACATGATTCGCGATTTCGCCCACCACCGCGAGATCGTGGGTGATGAACAACACCGACATGTGGTGCTTCGATTGCAGATTGGCGATGAGGTCGAGAATTTGTTTCTGGATCGTCACGTCGAGCGCCGTGGTGGGCTCATCGGCGATCAACAATTTCGGTTCGCAGGCGATGGCCATCGCGATCATCACGCGCTGCTGCTGCCCGCCGGAAAGCTCATGCGGATACGATTTCATGCGCAGATGCGGATGCGGAATGCCGACTTCATTCATCAATTCTTCGGCGCGTTTCCATGCCTGCGCGTTGCTCATTTTCATATGCAGGCGAAGCACTTCGGCGATTTGATCGCCGACCGTGAAGACCGGATTGAGCGAGGTCATCGGCTCCTGAAAAATCACCGAGATTTGCGCGCCGCGGATTTTGCGCATCGTATCTTCGGATTCTTTCAGCAGGTCTCGGTTCTCAAAAAGCACTTGGCTGTCCGGCGAAATGATCGCCTGTTCGCGCGGCAGCAAGCGGATGATCGACATCGCCGAGACCGACTTGCCGCTGCCCGATTCGCCGACCAGCGCAACCGTGGAATTTTTTGGCACATCGAATGAGACGCTCTTCACGGCTTC
Source organism: Betaproteobacteria bacterium (assembly GCA_031430555.1). Classification (GTDB taxonomy): domain Bacteria; phylum Pseudomonadota; class Gammaproteobacteria; order Burkholderiales; family Usitatibacteraceae; genus UKL13-2. The sequence continues at coordinate 14,451 of JANPBQ010000177.1, read as the reverse complement.
AAAAATAGTGCCGCCGTCGAGCTTGAATTTGACGCCGAGGTTTTTGACTTCGAGGAGTTTTTCCATGGTCTCTTAGATTACAAGATTGGCAAAATAGTTGAAGCTGTCACCCCGGCGGAGGCCGGGGCCCAATTTGGGGGTCGAGAAATTGGGCCAAGCCGCTGCATGGACTTGGCGTTCATCGGGCACGGCGCATGCGCCGCGAATTCCCCGCCTCACCCCCGGCTGCGACCGAAGGAAGTCCCTTGAGGGACGCCGGGGTGACAATGGTGGGACGCTCGTTCTATGCATGACGTTTGTCACTTGATTTTCGGATCAAGCGCGTCTCGAAGCGAATCGGTCAGCATTGAAAATGCCGTCACCAATATCGCCATCGATATGCCCGCCGCCGCCAGTTGCCACCACTTGCCAATCACCAACTCGGATTGCGCCTCGGCGAGCATCGTTCCCCACGAGACCGAATCGACTGGCACGCCGAGGCCCAGGAACGAGAGAATGACTTCCGCCTTGATGAATCCGACCACGTGCTGCGACAACTGCACGAGGCAAACGTGGCTTACGTTGGGCAGGATATGCACGAACATGCGGCGCGCATGCGAGGCACCGATGGCTTGCGCGGCCTTTACATACTCGCGCGAGGCGTGCTTGATGTACTCGGCGCGCACCAGACGATAAATGCCGGTCCAGCCGGTGAAGGCCAGGATGAAAATAATCGTATCCAGTCCGCGCTTGAACACCGCCGCGAAAGCGAGGATCAGCAAGATGTAGGGGATGGAGGTAAACACGTTGTAGAACCACTCCAGCGTGTCGCCGACTTTACCGCCCATGTATCCGGAGATCGCACCCAACACGGTGCCGATGATGGTGGCCAGCAATGCCGCAACCAAGCCGACGAAGATTGACGTCTCAGCGCCTTTCATCGCCTTTTGCAACACATCGCGGCCCCATTTATCACCGCCGAAAATCAGCGTGTCCGAGCGCGGTGTTTCGGTAATTTTTATTTTGGCGGTGCGCTCTTCCCATTCCTTGTAGCGGGGTGCCAATGGATCGATATCCGATAAGTCCACATAAGGAATCTTTGACGCGCTGTCTTTGATATCCACACGCGCGGCTTCGAGATTTTCCTGCCCGGCAAGAAAGCCGGGATTCGCGTAGGAAACGCCGACTTCCTTCGACCAGTTTTTGGCGATGAGGCCGGTGTATGAGCCGATCATCAACAATATGAAAATCGTCACCACCACCAGCGCGACCATGCCGATCTTGTCGCGTTTGAGTCGGCGCCAGGCGAGTGTCCATAAGCCGGGGGATGCTTGGTGCAATGGCGGGGCGATGGGAGTTTGGGAAAGAACAGCGCTCATGGTTCGCTCCTCATTTAAACGTAACGCGCGGATCGACAGCTTTGTACATGACGTCGACAGCGAGGTTGATAATCATCGTGACCATGGCGAGGTACACCGTCGCTGCCTTGATCACCGGAAAGTCGGAGCGGTTCACGGCCACCAAAATTTCACGCCCGAGGCCGGGAATGGAAAAGAAGGTTTCCAGCAGGAATGAGCCGACAAAAATACCCGGCAGCGCGATACCGATATTGGTAAGGATCGGAATCATCGCATTCCTCAACACATGCTTCAGCATGACCGTGGTTTCGGATAAGCCCTTGGCACGCGCGGTGCGAACGTAGTCGTGATTGATTTCATCGAGGAAAAAGCTGCGATATAAACGCAGCGCCGGCGCCAGGCCGACGAACACCGCCAGCATGATCGGCAGCGGCGCATAGGTGGTGAGATTTTTCCAGAAACTATCTGTCCAACCCTGCACCGGAAACACGCCCCACTTGAAGCCAAAATAATATTGCGCGACGATGATGTAGACGAGGAATGAAATCGACATTGCGACGGTGCAAATCATCATGATCATGCGGTCGGTCATGGTGCCGCGCACATAAGCGACACCGATGGCGAGGATCACGCCGATCACGGTTTCCAGCACCAGCACCGGGATCATGATCGTCAGCGTCGGGCCAATGCGGGTCAGGAATATTTTCGAGACTTCTTCGTTCGTCGCCCAGGAGCGACCGAAATCGAAGGTGACGATTTGTTTGACGAACACCCAGAGCTGATACCAGTAGGGTTCATCCACGCCAAGTTGCTTGCGGATGTTCGCGATCTGCTCGGGATTGGTAATCTTCCCCGCCAACACCAGCGCCGGATCGCCTCCGACGGCGTTGAAGAGAAAAAATATCAGCAACACGACACCCGCAAGTGTGGGGATCATCTGCCATAGTCTTCGTAGTACATAGGCCATCATGGGTGGGCCCTCCTTCTAGGTTTTGTTGCTCCCGCACATGCAGGAATCCCAACTTATTTCGCAAACTTTGGAAACTGACAAGAATTCACACAACTTCAAGTCAATTCGAAAAATGCCACATCGCGTGCGCGCATATGCTCTAACTTACGTCAACTCGATCGCAAAAGAAAACCTGTCATCCTGAGCGTAGCGAAGGATCTTGTTCATGCGCCGAGATCCTTCGCTACGCTCAGGATGACAATAACTTTTTCGATCATCAAATCTATAGTTAGCGCCTATGCGTCTACGCGAGGATGACAAACAAAAACTTCACTGAATCATCCGCTCCTTCTGCCCCGCCACATCGATATCCATAAATCTGAAACTGGTAAACAAAATCGGATGCTTCTTGTAGCCGAGAATCCACGGGTTCAAAAAGTGGCTGAACTTGCGGTGATGGCTCAGGCGCCACGGCGCATAAGTCACGAGTATACGGTTCATCTCGCGGTAAATCTTGGTCCTTGCGGGGCTATCGGGCAACTTCAATGCTTGCAGGTAGAGGCGGTCGTATTCAGGCAACTTGAAGCGAGCATCGTTCGAAATATTGGTGTTGGGCCCGTAAAGTAACTGCAGGAAATTCTGCGCATCGGGATAGTCGGCGATCCACGCCAAACTCGACATTTGAAATTTGCCGACTTTGCGGTCTTTCAACAAATCCGCGAATTGCACGGCGATCGCGTCCATGCGGATGCCGACTGCCGCGAGGCACTTGGCCCATAGCTCGGCTTGTTGGCGGGACTCTTGTTCGGAAGAACGATACTTGAAAGTGAGCGTGAATGGCTTGCCATTGGGCATGTCGCGCCAGCCGTCGCCATCCTTGTCGACATAGCCGTACATATCCAGCAACGCACGCGAGCGCGCCGGATCGAATTCCTGTTCGACCGCGTGAAACGTAGGATCGAAGCCGATGATGCCGGGCGGAATCGGGCTCTGCGCGATGGTCGCCTGTCCGCGGCGAATGATGGCGACTTCCTGATTGCGATCGTGCGCGAGCACCAATGCGCGGCGCAGCGCGATATTTTCCGGCTTGTAGCCGCCGACAATCGGATCCTCCATGTTGAAGGCATCGTAGACAATCTCCGGCTGATCTTCGACGAACATCCGCACGTCGCGTTTCGCCATCGCGGCCGAGAGCTTTCCGCTGGCGTACAACTGCTGGACAAACGCGAACGGCGTTTCCTCCAGGTAGTCGAGCTCGTGATTCATAAACGCCAAGTAGCGTGGCTGTTCTTCCTCGATGGGATAAATCTCCACGCGATCGATCAGCGGCAGCGTTTTCCCCGCGAGGTATTTGATCGCATCGCGATCCCATGGGTCTTTGGGATCGGCAAATTCGGTGCTTAGCGAGTGGCCACGGTATGCCGGGTTTTTCTCCAGCACAATTTTCGACCGCCGCGCCCATTCGACGAGCTTGTACGGGCCAGTGCCGACCGGGTGCGCCATCGTGTCGGCCGCGTACGCCTCGATCACCTCGCGTGCCACCGGCACCACATTGGGTAACGCGAAGAAATAGATGAAATTGAAGTCCGGCTCTTTCAGCTTGAAGGTGATGGTGTATTTGTCGAGCAGCTTCATGCCCTCGATCTTCGCCTCGTAATCGTACTTGCCGCTTTTCTTGGCGGCCTCGACGAAGTCATCGAGCCCGACGATGCGGTCTTCGAACAGCCACGAATACGGGCTGCGATTGGCCGGATCGCGGAAACGCTTGATCGCGTATTCCATATCTTTCGCGACCAGCTCGCGGCGCTTGCCTTTGAAGGCGGGATCGTCGGCGAAAAAAATGCCGGGCTTGATGCGGAAGGTGAAACGCGTACTACCCTCTTCCGGTTCGGGCACCGATTCGACCACCTGAGGTGCCAGTTTTACCGGTCGTGCCAGCCAATCGTAGGTGAGGAAGGACTCAAAAATATTCTCGCAAATGCCGACCGAATACCGGTCTTCGATGCGCTGCGGATCGAACCCGGTTTCGGCCGAGCGGAAGGCAATACGCAGGGTTTTTTTCTCGGTCGCGGCGAATGCCGACGAAACGGACGCAGACGCGGACGCAAGAGCGATGAGTAGAAAAGCGATCCACCACGGAAAAGTTGCCGCCTTTTTGATTGCTCGATTGTCCGCGCCAAACCTCAACATGCACCCCTGAAAAATGGATGCGCGATTATACCTGCGGTGACCGGACTGACGCGGCGATCTTCATTCGGCAAAATTGTCAAAGTCAAGCACTGGCGGGGCTTTTCGGATGCAAATAGCCGGAAATGCGCGCCGGTGCTTGAGTTTTCCAATTCAACTCGTCGTTTATCCTGCGGTGTGGATAGACGCAAAGAATTGTCCTTCCCCCGCGAAGGCGGGGGCCCATGTTGCAAGCGACGGGGAACGCGGACTTGGCCCCCCGCCTTCGCGGGGGAAGGGCGTACCGTCGCGCGCGCCGATCCAATTGTTGTCCACAACAAATCGCGCATTATTCCCCTCACCGCCCCACCCGCTTCGATTCATCGATATCCACATACAGCCACGGCGCATTCATGATCGGGTGGCGGACATAGCCGACCAGCCATGGCTGCGACAATTCGCTGCGCAGGCGATGGGTTTGCGGCAACCATGGCGTGTAGACGGCAACCAGTTTGCTCATCTCGTTGTAGATGGCAGTGCGTTCCGGCGATGACGGCATTTTGCGCGCGCGCTCGTAAAGCGCATCGAATTGCGCATTTTTAAAATGCGCGTAGTTCACGCCGGCTTCAGTGTTTGGGCCATACAGGTTCTGGAAAAAATTTTCGGCATCGGGATAGTCGGCCGACCAGCCCAATTGCCACATCTGCACTTTGCCGGCTTTGGCTTGTTTGTTGATATCCGGCCATTTGCCGACATTGAACGTCGAACGGATACCGACCGCATCGAGATTTTTTTTCCAGAGTTCATCGAACTGCTTTGAAGTGGTATCGGGCTGGGAAGATAATTCAACCGAGAGCGGCTTGCCATCGGGATTTTCGCGGTAGCCATCACCATCGCGATCGGTATAGCCGTACATATCAAGCAACGCGCGCGCGCGGGCCGGATCGTAGGTCATCTGTGGAGATTTGAACGCCGGGTCGTAACCCTGCACATCCGGCGGCACTGGCGATTCCGCCTTGATTGCGCCGCCATTGCGGATGATGTTGATGTCTTCGTGGTAGTTGTACGCAAGCGCGATGGCGCGCCGCAACGCAATTTTCTCCGGTGTGTATCCGCCGACCACCGGATGATCGAGGTTGAAAAAGGTATAGACCAGATCCTGTTCCACCATGCGTTGCCCGGTGATGCCCAGCTTCGCCAGATTCGGTGCCAATTTTCCACCGGGGAAGGCGATGCCGGCGAATTCCGTCGGCGCATTCATGTAATCGGTTTCGCCATTCAGAAACGCAAGCCAGCGCGGCTGGGATTCTTCGACGATCGTCACTTCGACGCGCTGCACCAGCGGCAGCTTCTTGCCTTTCAGCCGCGTGCGTATCGCCTTCATCAACGGGTCGTCGCCGGGATCGGCATCGTAGAAGACTTCGCGAAAATTGGGATTCGCCTCCAGTACGATCCTGTGCGAACGCTTCCACTCGGCGATGCGAAATGGCCCCGTGCCGACCGGATGTGCGCCGGCGTCAGGCAAGTACTTCTCCACCACTTCATGCGCCATCGCCGCCGTCTGAACGGTGGCGAAAATGTAGATGAAGTTATAGTCGGTCTCCTTCAGCCGCAATCGTAGCGTGTACTTGTCCGGCGTCTCGATACCGGCAATCGGCTGGTCGTAATCGAACTTGCCGGATTTCGTTGCCGCCGCCGCTTCATTGCCGCCGATGATTTTGCCGTCCACAAACCATAACCATGGCGAGCGATTTTTCGGATCAAAAAGGCGTCGAAGGGTATAGGCGTAGTCTTGTGAAGTCAGCTCGCGCTTTTTTCCCGCAAACGCGGCGTCATCACTGAAGTAAATTCCCGGCTTGATTTTGAACGTGTAGACCTTGCCCTGCTCGGTCACTTCCGGCATCGCGACGGCGGTATTCGGCACCAGCTTTACCGGTCGCGCCAGGAAATCGTACGTGAGGAGGGACTCGAAGATCGCTTCGTTGATCGTATTCGAATACAAATCCGATACCGTGACCGGATCGAACGTGGTCTCGGCACTCAGAAACGCATGACGCACCGTCTTAACCGGTGCTGCGGCGACACCGAATGAAACGGCGGCGATCAATACCCACAGTGATTGGACGATCTTGCTCACTTCATTCTCTCTTTCTGCACCGCCAAATCGATATCGACAAACTTCAATCCGGCACGAATCGTCGGGTGGCGCATCCACCCCATCACCCACGGATGCATGAGATCGTTGTACATCCGGTGCGCGCCCAATTTCCAGGGCGCGTTGACCAGAAAGAGCCGGTTCATGTCGCGATAAATCGCGGTGCGTTCCGGTCCCGGCGGAATGCCACGCGCGCGTTCGAACAGGCGATCGAATTCAGCCAACTTGAAACGCGCGTGATTTGCGTGTCCGGCGTTTGGCCCGTAGAGCATCACAAAAAACGCTTCCGCATCCGGATAGCCTGCACCCCATGCGAGCCGCCAGCTCATCAATTTTCCGGCCTTCGATTCCTTCAACAGATCGGGCCATTTCGCTTTCTTGAAGACCATGTTGATACCGATCGCATCCATGCTGCGCTTCCAAAGCTCGTCGAACATTTTTGAACGCTGATCCGGCGAAGATGACTGTTCAATCGCGAGCGGCGTGCCGTCGGGATTTTCGCGATAACCATCGCCATCGCGATCGATGTAGCCGTACATATCCAGCAGTGCGCGCGCTTTCGCGGGATTGAAATCATTCGCGAGCGTGCGAAAGTTTTCTTCAAATCCAAACGCACCCGGACCGATGGGGCTTTGCGCGGGAATTGCCTGATTCTTCATCACCACGCGGATTTCGTCGTCGGTGTTGTATCCCAGCACCATCGCGCGGCGCAGCGCGACTTTTTCGGGCGCGAACCCGCCCACCACGGGATTCTCCATCGCGAAATACGCATAGGTCACTTCAAGACCCGGCATGCGGCTGATCTGGATGCCGCGCTTGGTGAGATGCGGCAGCAGTTTGGTGTCGACCACCGCCATGTTCGAGAAACTCAATGGCACACGGTCGATGATGTCGTGCTCTTCATTCAGAAATGCGAGCCAGCGCGGCTGATCTTCTTCGACCACGCTGAAGTCGATTCGGCCCAGCATCGGCAGACGCCGGCCTTTCAACTTCGCGTAGACAGCGTTGGCCTCCACGTCCCCGGCGGCGGGTTCGGCCTCGAAATACTCTTCGCGGAAATTCGGGTTCGGCTCCAAAGAAATCTTCGATGAACGTTTCCAGTACCCGAGCCGGAATGGTCCGGTGCCGACCGGGTGCGCCATGATGTCGTTGCCGTATTTTTCCACCACCTCGCGCGCGACGATCGCACTGGCATTCAGCGACGCGAGACGATAGAGGAAATTGAAGTTTGATTGCGTGAGCTGGATTTTGAGCGTGTGGCGGTCCGGCGTTTGAAAGCCGTCAATCGACGCATCGTAGTCGAACTTGCCGTTGGCGACCTGCTTTTTCGCGAACGCATCCATACCGACGATCAATCCCTCCAACAAATATTGATTGGGCGATTTGGTTTTGGGATCGAACAAACGCTTCATCGAGTACGCGATATCGGCCGCCACCAGTTCGCGTTTCTTGCCGTTGAACGCGGGATCATCAGCAAAAAAGACACCCTTCTTCACCCGCAACGTATAACTCTTGCCATCGGCACTGATCTCCGGCATCGATTCGAGCACGTTGGGTTTAAACTTCAGTGGCCGCGCGAGGTAATCGTAGGTGAGCGGCGTGTCGAATATTTGCTCGTTCACGAGTGACGAGTACCAGTCCGAAATTTGCGCGGGGTCGAAACCGGTTTCGGCGATTTCAAAGGCGTAGCGGATGACCTTGTTGGGGTCGGGCTGGGCCAGCGCGACGGCGGGTGCAATCGCGACCCACAGGGCAAACACCGCCAATCTGCGCACGTCAACCACCTTTCTGCACCGCTTGTTGCCGCTCAAGATCGATATCCACGTATTTCCATATTGAGCGCAACATCCCATGCCGCCGATAGTTCAGCACCCACGGATGCCACATGTCAGTCAATATGCGATGCACATTCACCTTGACCGGCGCATACGTCATGATGATGCGCACCATCTCGCGCACCAATGCCTGCCGATCCGGCCCGTGCGACGTGATGCGGTATTTCTCGTAGAGCAAGTCGAATTCCGCGTTCTTGAAGCGCGGCAAATTTCCCTTGTCGCCTTCGTTGGGTCCGAAGTATTGGGTCAACCAGGTATTGGCATCCGGGATCACCGCCGTATCACCCAGTTGCCACATCTGCCGCTGGCCGGCGTACACCGCTTTCAAATTGTCGGGCCATTTCGCAATATTGAATTTCAGTTTGATGCCGAGCGCATTCATGCTCTTTTGCCACAGTTCATTGTATTGGCGTGAGTTTGAATCAGGCTCGGTGGCGAACTCGATCACCAGCGGCCTGCCGTCTGGCAACTCGCGATAGCCGTCGCCGTCGCGGTCGATGTAGCCGTACATATCGAGTAGCGCTTTCGCGCGCGGCAAATTGTATTCAGCGATGGAGGTCCTGAATTCAGGGTCATAGCCCATGGCCCCGGGACCGATCGGCTGGTGCGCGGGGATTGCCTGATTCTTGCGGAGAATGCGAATCTCCTCTTCGTTCGAGTAGCCCATCGTGATCGCGCGCCGCAATGCCACCTGATGTGGCGCATAGCCGCCAATCACCGGATCGATCATGTTGAAAATCACGAATACCAGCGCCATTTCCGGAAATTGCGCCATGCGGATACTGCGCTTGTCCAGATTGGGGGCGATTCGATTGTTGGGAATGGCAATATTGGCGAAGTCATTTGGCAGCCGTTCCAGAAAATCATGTTCTTCATTCAGAAACGCGAGCCAGCGCGGCTGAACTTCTTCGACGATGCTGATTACAATGTTGCCGATCAGCGGCAGTCGTTTGCCCTGGTTGCGTTTCAGCATTTCTTGTCCGGCGATGTCATCGGTGCCGGGCGCTGCGTTCCAATAATCCTCGCGGTAATGCGGACTCGCCTCAAGTGTAATTTTTGACGATCGTGTCCATTGCTTGAGGCGATAAGGCCCCGTACCCACCGGGTGCTCCATGATGCGGTCGCCGTAATACTCCACCACTTCGCGGGCCAGCGCCGCCATCCATGCCATATGCCCCATCATGTATTGCATGTTTGGTTCGAGGCGTTTCAGTTTTATCTGAAACACGTAGCGATCGAGCGTTCTTAATCCTTCAACCGGGCGGTCGTAGTCGAACTTGCCGCCTGCCTTCGCAGATGCATACATCTCGTCCATGCCGGCGATGAGACCTTCAAAATCGCCGAAGTGTTTAGACTTCGTTTTCGGGTCGAAGTGCCGCTTGATGCTGTACACATAGTCGGCGGCAACTAACTCGCGCTTTTTTCCGGCAAACGCGATGTCGTCCGCGAAATAGATGCCGGGTTTCACGCGCAGCGTGTAAGTCATCTGGTCCGACGACACCTCGGGCATCGCGACCAGCGTGTTCGGCACCAGTTTGAGCGGCTTCGCGAGGTAATCGTAGGTCAGCGGCGGATCGAAAATCGCGGCGATTATGTGGTTCGAATATGTGTCGCTAACCTGTGCGGGATCGAAGCCGGTTTCGGCGATCGGAAAGGCATAGCGCAAGGTCTTTCGTGCGTCCGGCGCGGCCACTGCATCGCCAACGCGGGCAAGCGCAACGGTGATGAAAACCGCAAGGAGAAATTTCACGCCCACTCAGTTCGCCGCCCAATACTTCTTCTGCGCATCGACATCGATATCGACGTATTTCCACCATGTTTGCGATTGCACCAGCGGGCGGCGAAATCCAATCACATACGGGTACCACATGTCGGTGATGATGCGATGCGCATTGAGCTTCAGCGGCGCGAAGGAAACGATGATTTTGGTCATTTTCTGGTACAGCGCCGTGCGCTCCGGACTGTGTGGCAGTTTTTCCGCGGCCTCGAAGGCTTCGTCGTATTCCTTGGATTTGAATCGCGAGCGATTGCCCTTGAAGCCCGCATTCGGACCATAGAATGTTGAAAGCGAGCCCCCCGCGTCGGGCGTCGACGCCGTATTGGCCAGGGACCACATCATCAATTTCCCGGCGTTGGATTCCTTCAGCAGATCCGGCCATTTTGCCTTGCGGATGTCGATGCGGATGCCGATCGAATCCATGCTGCGTGTCCAGAGCTCATCGAGCTGTTTGTCGCGCTCGGTGGGCGTTGAATTGCTTTTCAAGGTGAGCGGCGTGCAACCGGGCGCTTCGCGGTAGCCGTCGCCATCGCAATCGACAAAGCCGTACATATCCAATAGCGCCTTCGCCTTGGCGGGGTTGTATTCGCCCGCGTTGGTGCGGAAGTTATTTTCGTAGCCTGCCACACCAGGCGCATAGGTCGTGTGCGCGGGATAGGCCTGCATTTTATAAATCACGCGGATTTCATCTTCTGTCTTGTAGCCGAGCGAAATCGCGCGTCGCAGCGCCACCCTCTCCGGCGAATAGCCGCCAATCTGCGGATCCTCCATGTTGAAATACATGAAGGTCAGATCGAGCGCGGCGGTTTGCGAGTGGCCGATTTTCTTTTTTTGCAGGTTGGGGGCCAGCATGTTGTTTGGCACCGCGATGTTGGCGAATTCCTCGGGCATGCGCCATAGCAGATCGTGCTCGCCGCCCAGGAACGCGAGCCAGCGCGGTTGCCGCTCTTCGATGATCGAGACGTCGAAACGCCCCACCAGGGGAAGTCGTTTGCCTTTCATGCGCGCGAGAATGGCCTGCCCCTCAACATCGTCCGGCGCCGGATCGGCCGAATAATATTCCTCGCGGAAGTTGGGGTTCGGCTCAAAGGTGATTTTTGCCGAGCGCTTCCAGGATGCCACGCGGTAGGCCCCGGTGCCGACCGGATTGGCGCCAATATCATCGCCGTACTTCTCGACCACCTCGCGCGCGACCGCGCAGGAAACCCGGCAATCGGCGAGGTTGTAAATCCAGTTGGGTTTGGGATCCTCCAGCTTGATCTGCAAGGTGTACCGGTCGAGCGCCTTGACGCCTTCGAGCGGCGTGTCGAAATCCATCTTGTTGTTCTTGCGGATGCGTTTCATGAATTCATCCGAACCGACGAGGTAGCCTTCGATTTCCCCCAGCAGCGGCGCGGAGAGTTTGGGATCCATCAGTCGTTTGATGGTATAGACGTAATCCTCTGCGACCAATTCGCGTTTCTTGCCGCCGAAAGCCTCGTGGTTGTCGAAGTAAATCCCCGGTTTCACGCGCAGCGTGAGCGTCTTGTAGTCGGCGGAGAATTCCGGCATCGCCACCAGCGTATTGGGAATCAACTTTAGCGGACGAGCCAGCACGTCGTAGCGAAGCGGCGCGTCGAACACCGCATTGTTGATGATGTTTGAGTAGCTATCGCTGATTTTTTGCGGGTCCATGGATGTTTCCGCGACCTCGAACGCATAGCGCAGGATCTTTTTCGGGTCAGGCTGCGCGCCGACATCGGCCGCAGACAACACGAAACAGATTCCGCACAAGCCGAGCCGGAAAGACGGCCGCTTAAATGTTTTCATTGCCGATCCCTGTACACCTTTTGTTTCTCAAGATCGATATCCATGAACCGCCAGAACGTATTTCCCTCAATCATCGGTCGGCGATAGCCGATCACATAGGGATACCAGAGGTCGGTGCGGATCTGGTGCGTGTTGATTTTCCATGGCGCATAGGCCACCATCAGCCGCGCCATCTCCTGGTAGAGCTTGGTGCGTTCGGGGTTGTCGGGCATACGCTCGGCCTTTTCATACGCCGCGTCGTACTCCTTCAATTGAAAGCAGGCGCGGTTGCCTTTGAAACCGCAATTTGGACCATACATTGATTGTAGCCAGGTATCCGCGTCGGGCGTTGCGGCAGCCCCGCCCAGGAACCACATCATCAATTTGCCCGCGTTGGATTCTTTCAGCAGATCGGGCCACTTGGCTTTGCGCACCGTCATGTTGATGCCGATGTCGTCGAGACTGCGCTTCCACAGTTCATCGAACTGCAAATCGCGCGTGGAAGGCGTGGAGTTAAATTTCAACACAAGCGGACTGCCGTCGGGCATTTCGCGATAGCCGTCGCCATCGCGGTCGATATAGCCGTGCATGTCGAGCAAGGCCTTGGCCTTGGTCGGGCTGTATTCGTTGGCGCTGGTACGGAAATTCGGATCGTAGCCGGCGACGCCCGGGCTATATGGCGTGTGCGCAAGAATCGCCTGATTCTTCCAGATCACGCTGATCTCTTCGCGGGCCCGGTAGCCCAGCGTGATAGCGCGGCGCAACGCGACTTTGTCGGGAGTATAGCCACCGACAATCGGGTCGTTCATGTTGAAGTACAGGAACGTGAGATCGAGGGCGGCGACCTGCGCGAACTCGATGCCCAGTTTTTTGAGATTTGGCGCGAGTGTGTTGTTGGGCACGATGGTGTTGGCGAATGCGGGCGGCATGCGGTACGAGAGGTCGGTTTCGTTATTCAAGAACGCGAGCCAGCGCGGTTGTGGCTCCTCGATGATCGAAATTTCAAATTTGCCGATCATCGGCAGGCGGCGGCCTTTGAGTTTCTTCAGAATCGTTTCAGCCTCGACATCGCCTGGTGCCGGTTGGCCGTCGAAAAATGCCTCGCGAAAATTCGGGTTCGGCGTGAATGTCATGCGCGACGCGCGGCGCCAGGTTTCGATCTGGTAAGCACCTGTGCCGATCGGATGCGAGCCCGGATCATCGGCGTACTTTTCGATTACCTCGCGCGCGACCGCACACGTCATGCGGCAATCAGCGAAACCATAGATGAAAATGTATTTCGGTTTGGTGAGTTTGATCTGAAAGGTGTAGCGGTCGAGCGCCTTCAATCCTTCCAGTGGCGTGTCGTATTCCATCTTGCCGGATTTCCGCACGCGGGCCAGCAATTCGGTCGAACCGACAATCGTATCCTCCACTTCACCCAGCAGCGGCGAAGACAGCTTCGGGTCGAACAGGCGTTTGATGGAATAGACGTAGTCCTCCGCGACCAGTTCGCGTTTTTTGCCACCGAAAGCCGGATCATCATTGAAGTAGATGCCGGGCTTTACTTTCATCGTCAACGTCATCAGGTCCGCGGAAACCACGGGCATCGACGTCAGCGTATTGGGCACCAGCTTCGATGGCCTCGCGAGATAATCGTAGCGCAGCGGCGTATCGAAAATCGCGTCGACCACAAAATTGGAATAGATGTCGCTGATCTTTTGCGGGTCAAGCGTGGTCTCGGCGACTTCAAACGAATAGCGCAGGACTTTGCGCGGATCGGGTTGGGCAGGCGCCGATTGACTTGCCACACTCAGCGACACACCGAGTACCACATGCAACGTGCCGAAAAAAAGTGATCGATTCATGTATTTCCGAATGATGGCCGACGAAAAAGCGCGCTAACTATAACCGAACCCGGTGCGACCCATTGTGGCAGAGTATGACGGGAAATCATCCACATTCAGGTTCGGAGCTAGCGCAATTTTATGGGATAAACTGGCCGCTTCGTTTACGGCGCTATTTGCCAATTCCGCGCGGAGATCACTGAACCATGGGCTTTCTCGCCAACAAGAAAATACTCGTCACCGGTCTGCTTTCCAGCCGCTCGATCGCTTACGGCGTCGCGAAAGCGCTCAAACGCGAAGGGGCGGAACTGGCCTTCACGTATGCGGGCGAGAACATCCGCGAACGGGTCGAAAAACTCGCGCCGAATTTCGACGGAAAAATCATTTTGCCCTGCGATGTGGGCAGCGATGAGCAGATCAACAACTGCTTCACCGAATTGGCCAAGCATTGGGACGGCCTCGATGGTTTTGTCCATGCGATCGCGTTCGCGCCGCGCGAAGCGATTTCCGGCGATTTCCTCGATGGCCTCTCGCGCGAGAGTTTTCGCGTGGCGCACGATATTTCTTCGTACAGCTACGCCGCCATGGCCAAGGCCGCGCTGCCGATGATGCAGGGCC